>NZ_PYUK01000008.1:0-318965 GCF_003097365.1 Pseudomonas sp. B1(2018) | reverse complement strand
CATCCCGAACTCAGAAGTGAAACGATGCATCGCCGATGGTAGTGTGGGGTTTCCCCATGTGAGAGTAGGTCATCGTCAAGATTAAATTCCGAAACCCCAATTGCGAAAGCAGTTGGGGTTTTGTTTTGGGCGTAGAAAAAGCACGCTCAATCGAGCACAAATTGGCGCAGTTATTTTTGTCCCGGGACACTAGAATAGGTCCAACTTTTTTAGAGTCAGAGCGCTTATGCCGGATTCGGTTGACGCCAAAGAGCTGTCAGAATTACCACTGGAAAATCTGGTTGCCTGTCATGAGTGCGACTTGCTCATGCGTAAGCCAGAACTCGCCCATGGCGAAAAAGCCCTGTGCCCGCGCTGCGGTTACGAGCTTTATGCCAATCGGTACAACGTCGTACAGCGCAGTCTCGCCCTGGTCATAGCCGCCTTGTTGTTGTTTATTCCGGCGAACTTTTTACCCATCATGCAGCTCAATCTACTCGGGCAGTCTTCGCAAGACACTGTCTGGAGCGGCGTTGTCGCCCTTTTTGATACGGGCATGCAAAGCGTTTCAGTGATTGTATTCCTGTGCAGCATGGGGATCCCGCTGCTCAAGCTGCTGTGCCAACTGGCCGTATTGTTGAGTATTCGTTTTGATGTCGGGCGCAGCTACGGTTTGTTGCTCTATCGCATTTATCACCATATTCGCGAATGGGGGATGCTCGAGGTTTACTTCATGGGCGTGCTGGTGGCGATCGTCAAACTGGCAGATATGGCAGCCATCACCGTCGGCCTCGGCCTGGCGTGCTTCATTGGTTTATTGCTGATTCAAGTCTGGTTGGAGGTCGTAATGTCGCCTCACCAGATCTGGCAAGCGTTATCAGGAGAGGATGCCCATGCGGGCGATTGATGCAGGCATTCTGATTTGCAAGGAATGTCATGAATTGAACAGGCAGGAAGCTGATACCGACGAGCAGGTCTGTACACGCTGCGGAGCGTTGGTGCATGCACGCAGCCCGAATAGCCTGGTGCGCACCTGGGCATTGCTGATTACCGCCGCCATTCTTTACATACCGGCCAATTTGTTGCCGATCATGACCGTGAACTCCCTCGGCAAAGGATCGCCCAGCACGATCATGGCGGGTGTGGTCGAGTTGGTGCACTACGGCATGTTCCCCATTGCGGCCGTGGTGTTTATCGCCAGTATCGTGGTGCCCACGTTCAAGCTGGTGGGCATTGCTCTGCTGCTGTTTTCCGTGCAGCGCCGTCAGCCCCTTTCGGCTCGCCAGCGTATCTGGATGTACCGTTTCATTGAATTCATCGGCCGCTGGTCGATGCTCGATATCTTTGTGATTGCCATCCTCGTGGCGGTCGTGAATTTTGGGCGGCTTGCCAGCATCGAAGCCAATCTTGGCGCCATCGCCTTCGCCTCGGTGGTGATCCTGACGATGCTTGCCGCAGTAACTTTTGATCCCCGACTGATTTGGGACAACACGGAGTCGGACGACGACCATGACTGATTTGCCTGTAGCGAAAACCCGACCGGCTTCGAACTGGTCTGCCATTTGGGTGTTGCCCCTGATCGCCCTGATCATCGGCGGCTGGCTCGGCTGGCGTGCCTATAACGAGACCGGTATCGAGATTCAGGTACGCTTTGAAAGCGGCGAAGGCATTCAGGCCAACAAGACCGAAGTTGTCTATAAAGGCATGCCGGTCGGCAAGGTAAAAAGCCTCAAGCTCGATGACGAAGGCAGTTCCAAAGGCGTGATCGCCAGCATCGAAATGAACAAGGACGTGGAGCAATACCTACGCACCAGCACGCGTTTCTGGCTGGTCAAGCCGAGCGTGACGTTGGCTGGTATTACCGGTCTTGAGACGCTGGTTTCGGGCAACTACGTTGCGATCAGTCCGGGCGAGGGTGAACCGGTTCGCAAGTTCAAGGCCCTGGCCCAGGAACCGCCGCTATCCGATGCCCAGCCCGGTCTGCACCTGACCATCAAGGCTGACCGCCTGGGCTCGCTGAACCGTGGCAGTCCGGTGTTTTACAAACAGATCAAAGTGGGCCAGATCAAAAGCTATGTGTTGTCCGAGGACCAGAGCACCGTCGAGCTCAAGGTCTTCATCGAGCCGACCTATGCCAAACTGGTGCGCAAACACACCCGTTTCTGGAATGCCAGCGGCATCAGCATCGACGCCAATCTTTCGGGGGTGAAGATTCGCAGTGAATCCCTGGCCAGCATTGTCGCCGGTGGTATTGCGTTCGCTACACCCGAAAACCGTAAGGAAAGCCCGCCTACCGACCCAAGCCTGCCGTTCAGACTCTATGAAGACTTCGATGCAGCGGCGGCCGGTATCCGGATCAAGGTCAAGCTCAGCGACTTCGAAGGCTTGCAGGCCGGTCGTACGCCGGTGATGTATAAAGGCATTCAGGTCGGCAATCTCAAGGCGCTGAAGGTCGATCCTGACCTGTCCGGGGCCACCGCCGAGTTGACGATGGACCCGTTGGCCGAAGATTACCTGGTCGACGGTACGCAGTTCTGGGTGGTCAAACCGTCGATTTCTCTCGCCGGGATTACCGGTCTCGAGGCGCTCGTCAAAGGTAACTACATCGCTGTGCGTCCTGGCGACAAGGGTGCCGCGCCGCAACGCGAATTCGTGGCAAGGCCCAAGGCTCCACCCCTGGATCTGCGTGCGCCGGGCCTGCACCTGGTGTTGTTCACCGAAAACCTGGGTTCGCTGGAAGTCGGCAGCCCGGTTCTCTACAAGCAGGTCAAGGTCGGTTCGGTACAGAGCTATCAGTTCTCGCGCACCAAAAAGCAATTGATCATCGGCGTGCATATCGAGAAGGAGTACGAGGATCTGGTCAACGCCTCGACACGCTTCTGGAATGCCAGCGGCATCACGCTTTCGGGTGGACTGACCGGTGGCATTCAAGTCAAGAGTGAATCGCTGCAAAGCCTGATGGCCGGCGGTATTGCCTTTGAAACCCCGGAAGCCAAGGCGCCGCTACAAAAGCGCATTCCACGTTTCCGCTTGTTCGCCAGCCATGACGACGCCACGCAAAAGGGCGAGGTGATTACCATCAAGGTCGATCGCGCCGATGGATTGCGTACGGGCACGCCGATTCGCTTCAAGGGCCTGGATGTCGGCAAGATCGAGGACGTTGACCTGAGTGACGACCTGCAATCGGTGCTGCTGACCGCGCGGATTACCGAAGTGCCGGAGCGCATCGCCCGGGTTGGCAGTCAGTTCTGGGTGGTCAAGCCTGAACTGGGGCTGATCAAGACATCGAACCTTGAAACCCTGGTGACCGGGCAATACATCGAAGTGCTGCCAGCTGCCAAGAATCTGGGGCCGCAGAAAAGCTTCATGGCCCTGGCCAGCCCGCCTGAAGCTGTAAAGCGTGAAGACGGTTTGAGTCTGGTGTTGAGCGCCGCTCGTCGCGGTTCGCTGAAGGCCGGTGTGCCGGTGACGTATCGCGAAATCACGGTGGGCAAGGTAACGGGTTATGAACTGGGGCAGACCGCTGATCGTGTCCTGATCCATATCCTGATCGAGCCGAAGTACGCGCCACTGGTGCGTAGCGGCACGCGGTTCTGGAACACCAGCGGTTTCGACTTCGATGTCGGACTGTTCAGGGGGGCAACGGTGCGCACTGAATCCCTGGAGACGATGATTCAGGGCGGTGTTGCCTTCGCCACGCCGGACGGCGAGCGCATGGGCAGCCCGGCGCGACCGGAGCAGACGTTTGCGTTGTTCGACAAGTTCGAAGAGGAATGGCTGACCTGGGCGCCAAAGATTTCGCTCGGCAAGTAGTTTTCTGGTGTCAGTGATGACACCTTCGCGGGCAAGCCCGCTCCCACAGGGTTATCGGTTGATCACAGACTCTGTGGGAGCGGGCTTGCCCGCGAAGAGGCCCTGAAGTTCACTGCAAAGCTAAATGACACACCTATGAAAAAGGCCGCGATCCATTGGACCGCGGCCTTTTTCATTGCCTTCGATTCAAGCCTCAGACCGCATCCAGCTCCGGTTCATCCGCTTGTTCGTTGACCGTCGCCTTCACCTGATCGTGACGACGGATGTACTTCCAGTCCGCCTCGTCGATGTAGATGCCGGCCGGGCCGCTGCCGCCTTCCAGGTCGATGGCGACACTGGCGCAGACCTGCGGCTTCACGCTCGCCAGGATCGGCACGAAGCCCAGTTGCAGACTGGTTTCCAGCAACGCGGCCTGGTTCTTCTCATCGATGTCCGCCGCTTCATCGAGGTAGTACGGCAGGCGTACACGACCGGCCTGGTCACGATCCATCAAGTGCAGCAACAAGTACATGTTGGTCAGCGCCTTGATGGTCATGGTGGTGCCGTTGGACGCGGCGCCGTCGATGTCGGTGTGGATCACCGGTTGGCCGTTGACCTTGGTGATCTCGAACGCCAACTCGAACAAATCCTTGAGGCCGAGCTGGTTGTGGTTCGCCGCCACCAGTCGCGCCAGGTATTCCTTGGCCTCTTCGTTCTTGTTGTCCTGCTCGGCACTTTGGCTGAGGTCGAAGACCGACAGGGTTTCGCCTTCCTCATACTGACCGGCGCTGTGGATGATCTGGTCGATGTGCTTGAGCGCTTCCTTGTTCGGCGCGAGCACGATGCGGAAGCTTTGCAGGTTGGAGACCTGGCGTTTGTTGATTTCGCGGTTGAACAGAGCCAACTGGTGTTCGAGGCTGTCGTAGTCGCTGCGGATGTTGCGCAGGGTCCGGGCGATGTCCGTCACGGCGGCACGGCGAGCCTTGCCCAGGGTCAGGGCTTCGTCGGTGCGGTGCGCATAGGCGTTGATCAACAGTTGCAGGCGACGTTCCATATCGTCTTCGCTGTCGAACTTGGCCACGCCCTTGAGGCGCACCTGAGCGTACAGCGCCTCGATCTGGCCGTCGGCGCGCAGCAGGCCTTGCCAGCTGTCCTGGTAGTCGTTGAGCAGTGGCAGCAGGTTGTCCATGGAGTCGTCGATCGGGTCCATGAACGGCGTGCCGAACGGCAGGTCCGCCGGCAGCAACTGACGGCGGCGCAGGGCGTCGTCGAGGGTGCGTTGCTTGGCTTCCATGTCGCCGATCTGCCGGCCGACCAATTGCAGCTTGGCCGACAGTTGCTGGACGCGCTCGGTAAAGGCATCGCTGGAACGCTTCAATTCGTCCTGTGCGGCTTCCATCTGAGCCATCTGTTCCAGCTTGTCGCCTTCTTCGGCGCTCAGGGTTTGCGCGCGACGGAAATCTTCCAGGGCTTTCTGCGCATCCAGCACTTGCTGGTACAGCACTTCGGTCTGGGTCTTGCTCGCGGCACGGTCGGCAGCCACGGCTTGCTGGGTTTTCAGTTGCTTGAGTTCTTTTTCCAGGCGTTCTTTCTGGTCGCGCAGGGCTGCACGGTCAGCCAGAGCCTGCAAGGCCGGTGGTTCGATGTGCGAGATGTCGATGGACAGGCCCGGCACTTCGAAGCGTTCGCCCTTGAAGCCGTCGAGGATCAGCTCCACGGATTTCACCCAGTCGCCGTTTTCGTCGAGGGTGATGCCATGTTCGCCCAGCGGCAGGCTGAACAGCGCGCTGTTGAACAGGCGCATCAGGCGCTCGACGTCCTGCTGCGAGAACTCTTCGCGCAGTCGGGCGTAGCTGTTGTTGTCGGCGTGATCGAGCTGCTGCTTGACCGACTTCAGGCGTTTTTCCAGGTCGCGCAAACGCTCATCGAGGTCTTCGGCGCTGAACTGACGAGACTGCGCCAAGGCGCCGGCCAGTTCATCGTGGGCGTCCTTGGCGGCCAGCAGTTGCTGCTCCAGCACCTTGACGTCATCGACCAGGGCAAAGCGATGCTTGAGCACCGACAATTCGCCGAGCCAGCGCTGGATGCCGGTGATTTCCCGCTCCAGGCGCATCAGTTCCTGAGTGCCACCGCGCTGGTCGTTTTGCAGGGCGTCCTGCTCGTTGCGGTAGTGCTCGGCCTGAATGGTCAGCTCTTCCTTGCGCGCACTGGCGTAGTCCGACCAGGTGCCCAGCAGTGAATCGAGCAGCGGCGAGATGCGGTGCAGCTTGCCGCGCAGAATGTCGCGTTGCTTCACGCCGTTGGCCAGCGCTTCGACCAATGGGCCGGCGGCGACCAGCGAGTTGTAGTCCTGCTCCATGCGTCGTACATCACGGAAGGCTTCTTCGCACGCGGCAATGTAATCGACGCTGCCGGAACGCAGGCTGTGTTCGAAGGCATCGAGGAACAGTTGCTTGAGTTTGGCCGCAGTGATTTCGCGCATGTGCAGCAGGTTGATGAACAGTGCGCGGAAGGTCTTCAGGCTCTGCTCGCTGGTGGAGCGCAGCGGGATCAGCGTCAGGTCCAGCGGGATCGAGGTGTGACCACCGACCAGCAAGCGGCGCAGTTCGTCCGGCTTGAGTTCGTAGGCTTTCAGGCCTTCGCGCTCAAGGTTGGTGAACAGCTCTTTCTGACGCAGGCAGGTGTCGTTTTTCTGGTAGTGGGCCAGGTCCAGCTTGCCCGCGTAGGCAAAGAACTGGTGACCGAAACCGCCACCGGGGCCGCGACCGACCACGCCGATCACATGCGGACCGTGGGGCAGGTTGACTTCGACCAGGATGTAGCTGGTGTCCGAGGCAAAGTAAAAGCGCCGGGATTGTTCCAGGCTGTACTTGCCGAAGCTCATGTCCGACATGCGCGCCAGGATCGGGAACTGCAAGGCGTTGATCGAGGCGGATTTACCGAGGTTGTTCGCGCCGTACACCGACAGCGGCTCTTCCAGCGGGAACAGGCCGAGGCTGTAGCCGGCGGTGTTCAAAAGGGCAAAACGGCGGATGCCGTAACGTTCCTTGCTCATGCGTCGAGCTCCTGTTCTTCGGCAATGGCCCGGGCCAGGGCGTCTTCTTCGCTTTCACTTTCGAATTCGCTCAAGTCGAGCGGGTCGTCGGTCTGCAGCAGTTTTTCGTCGCTGTCTTCGTCGATCAGCACCGGCACCGGCAACGGCAGGACGCTGTGCAGGCTGGCGGCCAGATCGCGGTCCTGCTGTACCGACAGGCACACATCGAGGAAACGGTGCATCGGTGGCAGGAAACGGTAGACGCCGTTTTCTTCACTGGCGAAACCGAGTTGGGTCATGCGGCGCATGATCTTTTCTTCCAGTTCGTCCTGGGTCTGCACTTCGGCCTGGATGAACAGGTCGCGGTACTTTTCCAGCAGCGAGGGCAGCTCATCGCGGCCGAGGCTGCCACCGTCGAGCACGGAGATCGGGTCGCGGCCCTGGTCGGCCAGGTGCTCGACGAGGATGAAGGTGAACAGCGCCAGGCGCTGGGCGGTCTTGTTCACCGCCGCTGCCGCGAGGTCCGGCACGAAGTAGTAGAAGCCGCGGGTGTCGCAGACCAGTTCAAAACCCAGTGCCTTGAACAGCGTGCGGTATTGGTCCTGAAAGTTCGACAACTGTGCGTACAGCTCCGGATCGCGGCGGCTGACGTGGTAACCCTTGAACAGCTCGCGAAAGATCGGCGCCAGATGGGACAGTTCGGATAGATCAAGATGCATAAGGAGTGCTCGCAGAATTCTCGGCGGCGTCATCGCTGACCGAGAGCAGGGCGAAGGAGCGCAGGCTGACCTGGTGCTCGTGAGTATGGTATTCGCGACGTTCCAGACGCTCGCGCTTGAAGCGTTTTTCCCGCGACAGGCGCGAGAACCAGTACAGCAATTCGTCGGTGGCGCCGTCCGGTTCCTGCTCCAGCAGCCAGGTCATCAGGTCTGGCATCGGCAGGGCGTCTTCGCAGCGTTCGAGCATTTCCCGAACCGTGCGAGGCGCGCGTGGGGCATCGCCGCCCTTGTGGGTCTTGTGCGCCTTGGGGAAACGCGCCGGTTTCGGTTCGAAACGCGCCAGCGCGTAGACGTAGGCTTCAACCTGACTGGCGCTGCCGAGGAACGTGCTTTGCGGCCGTGTGAACAGCGGCATCGCCGCTTGTGGTACGGCGTCGATGCCCTTGCGCCGGATGGCGGCCAGGGCCAGCGCCGCGCCACGGGTCACGGCATTGTGCCGGCGGGCCTCTTCACGCAACGGCAAGAGCAGCTCGCGGGCATGACGCAGGGTCAGCTGGGCACTGGTCTGCATTTCGAGGATGCGCGCGTGGGTGCGCAGCAGCATGTCGTCGTCGACCAGGTGGCCGAGGCGCTGCTGTTCGCTGAGCATCTTCAGCAGCACGGTCTCGACCTTGCGCACGCCCTGTTCGAAGGCGCCGTCGGCGTTCACCAGATCAATCATCGGCTCGACGTATTCGTCCCAGGTCGCCAGCACTTCCGCGTAACGCTGGCGCAACGGAATCTGCCGGTCGCTGGTTTTCGCCCGTTCGGCGACGGCCACCAGCGCCTGTTCGTCGTTATCGAGTTTTTTCAGCACGTCACGCACGCGCATGTCGAGCAGGCGCAACTGGCGGGCCAGGTCATTGCCGTCGCGGATGTCGAACGCGTCCTGGATATAACCGGCCAGACGCTCGAGGTGGCGCAGGTAAGCTTCGATTTCCAGGCACAGGCCCAGGCGGTGTTCGCGGCGCAGGTAGGCGAGGAAGTCGTGAATCTGCGCATTGAGCTCGAAACGGTTCGGGCTTTTGGCCACGGGAACCAGGATGTCGAGGCGAATCCACACGTCGAGCAGGCTGGTGATGTCCTGCGGCGTACTATCGAGTTGCTGGGCGGCCAGTTGCGTGCGCAGTTCGTTCAGGCTCAGTGTGCCTTGGTCGAAGTGCTCGCACAGTGGCTCCAGAAGTGCCCAGTGTTCAGCGAGGGCGCGCAAGACGCGCTTGGGTTCGATCATCGGAATGGCCGGCTGGTTGGCGATTAAAAGCAGCGATTGTACTGCATCGGGGGCAATGCGATTCACTCTCGGGACGGGCTGTTGTTTTTTCTGTCCGTGAAGTCTATCGATCAACAGCGCGCGATCTTGTGCGAACGGCGGTAGAATCAGCGCACTTTAGTTATCCACAAGTGGCCGACCTTTGCTTATCGAGTCCCGTCGTCGCGCTTATTTGAACGCCATGCAGGTGGTCAACTGGCTGCCGCGCACCGAATTGCCCTTTGCTGCGCCGTCACGCCCCGAGCTGCTGGAGATACCCGAGCCGGCCGTGGTCGCGCCTGTCGTGCCGGCTGTCGTGGCTGAGACGCCCGTGGCGCCTGTGGTCAAACCGGCCGAGCGGGTGAAGATCGAGGTGCCGCGACCATCACTGGCGAGCACCCGCACCGGTGCCAAACCGGTGGAAGAGGCCGAAGAGGCACCCGTCGTGGTCAAGGCACCGGTCGTGCCTCCGCCGCGTTTCGCCCTGCAGTTGCTGCGGGCCGGGCGTTGCCTGCTGCTGGTGGAGTTACCCACAGGCGAATCTTTCCAGAGCCGCGACCCTGCTTATCTGCTGCTCAAGGACATGCTGCGCGCCGCCGGTTTGCCGGACAGCCCGCAGATCGTCGGCGAGCCGGTGCGCTGGCCGCTGCTGGTGCGTGGCACGATGGACCAGGGCCCGGAAGCGGCCCGCGACTTCGTGCAAGGTTTTCTCTCGGTGCGCATGGAAGAAACACCCTGCGCCTGCCTGTGGCTGATCGGCCTGCCCGCCGTGCGTTTTGCCGGCGAAGCGGATGCCGAGGCGTTCAATCGCGAGTTGCAGATCGAAGGCCTGGGTTCGGCCTGGGCGGTACCGGGCCTGGAATTATTAATGGAAGAGCCACAGCGTAAGGCTGATGTCTGGCAAGCCATGCGTCGGCTGATGGCGCGCTGGAAAGAATCGAATGAGTGACGCTGTATCGTTTCGCCCGATGACCGAGGCGGACCTGGAAACCGTGCTGAAAATCGAGTACGCGGCCTATAGCCATCCCTGGACCCGCGGGATTTTCCTCGACGGCCTGGGCAAGTACCAGATCTGGCTGATGTTCGAAGGCCAGCAACAGGTGGGCCACGGTGTGGTGCAGATCATCCTCGACGAGGCGCACCTGCTGAACATCACGGTCAAGCCGGAAAACCAGGGCCGCGGCCTGGGGCTGACATTGCTGGAGCATTTGATGTCGATTGCCTACAAAGCCGACGCCCGGGAGTGTTTCCTGGAAGTGCGCGACAGCAATACCGCGGCGTTCAAACTGTACGAGCGTTATGGTTTCAACGAAATCGGCCGGCGCCGGGACTACTACCCGGCGGTGGGCGGTCGCGAAGATGCGGTGGTCATGGCCTGCACGTTGGTCGATTGAACCCTGTAGGAGCTGCCGAAGGCTGCGATCTTTTGATCTTTATATATGACTAAAAGATCAAAAGATCGCAGCCTTCGGCAGCTCCTACAGATGTCCGTAAGGCTCAGCGTTTTTGGTCGAGAGGATCGCGCCGTGCCAGTTCCGCTTCATCCAGGCCATTGCCACCGCCAATATCGTCCTCATCGACGATGCTCAGGTCCCAATCCGCGCGTTTATCTTTGCCCGACTCCTGGGCATCCCGCGCGCCATCTTCACGGATCAGGGTTTCCGGGCTCATGTCGTCGTCGGTAGGTTGATGGTCGCCGGTCGAGGCCCCCGTCAGGCCTGCTTCACGTCCGCGGCGGCGCGGCATCAGTTGTTCGCGCTCGTTTTCCGGCAGTTCGTCACCGATCCTGGCGCTGGGTTCTTCGGTGTCGAAATCCAGCTCACGCACCGAACCCATGCGGTCTTCGTTATCATCGACGGGTTCCGGTTGCACCGCATCGTAAGGACGTCGTGAATCATTCATGGCAATTCCTCATACTGTAGGCCTTACTACGGTTGACCCACGTGGCTACCGAGAATTCCACCGGCATGGAGCCCCGTGTACCGGATCAGGAGAGCATCCGCATTTAGCGCGTGACCCCGACGGACGGTTGTCAGTCAAAGCTGCGCATCATTCTTGAGGCTTCAGAGCATGAACGAATTACAAGATCTGATTGATAACAACGAGCGTTGGGCCGCTGCGATCAAGGAGGAAGATCCTGACTTCTTCGCCAAGCTGGCTCGCCAACAGACCCCGGAGTTCCTGTGGATCGGTTGTTCCGATGCCCGGGTGCCGGCCAACGAGATCGTCGGCATGCTGCCGGGCGATCTGTTCGTACACCGTAATGTGGCCAACGTCGTGCTGCACACCGACCTCAACTGCCTGTCGGTGATTCAGTACGCGGTCGACGTACTCAAGGTCAAGCATATCCTCGTCACCGGCCACTATGGCTGCGGCGGCGTGCGCGCCTCGATGCAGGATCGCCAGTTCGGCCTGATCGACGGCTGGCTGCGCTCGATTCGCGACCTGTATTACGAAAAGCGCGAAGAACTCGCCAAACTGGCCACCGAAGAAGAGCGGGTCGACCGTCTCTGCGAACTCAACGTGATCCAGCAAGTGGCCAACGTCGGGCACACCAGCATTGTGCAAAACGCCTGGCACCGTGGGCAGAGCCTGTCGATCCATGGCTGCATCTACGGTATCAAGGACGGTCGCTGGAAGAGCCTGAACGCTACCATCAGCGGCTTCGAGCAATTGCCGCCGCAGTACCGCCTGCGTCCGTTCGAACCCCTGTAAAACCCTTCAACGCGGACTTTGCCGACGCCACTGTTGCAAAAACAGCTGGCCGTCGGCGTTCGGCGCTTCATCGAAGCCGGTAATCCAGCCTCGGCAGTTGTACGAACCGCAGAGGCAGGCGAACTGGTGCAGCAGTTGGTCTTCCGTGGCAGCGTAATCCATCGACAGCCAGTCACCTTTCTGAATGTCTTTGAGCGCCCACAACCACAGCTCACTCATGTCGAGAAATACGTTCGGGTCGCAAGAGTGGCGCAGCAGCCCACAGAAATGCGGGTCATGGACATGAATATCTCGGGCCAGTTGTCGGGTATGCCGGCCACGACAGGGCAGCAAATGCCCCGATACCCGGCAGATCCGGCTTATGCGGGGAAACTCGCGCAACGCTGCCGCGGCCATGGGCGTGCCCTGGTCGTTCGAAAGAATCTCGAAATCGGCCTGGGATGGATATCCGAGGTGCAGGGGTAGCTCCACAAATGGGTAAATACCCTGCGGCGGTGACGCGAGAGACTTGCGCAGTGCATCGGCTTTCATAACGATCCCTGTCGGCTGGGTGCTGCGACATCCATCGGCTGACGGTCCAGTCAGCGCTGCAGCACATGGGTACAGCCCAAGCCTCTCGCAGATATCGCGGGCGGTCTACTGTCATAACTGACAGGTTGACTGCCGATAGTCGGTTTACAGCGGTGGCGCGGGCAGGGCGGTGGCCGGTGCGGGTGCCTTGAGCTGTTTGAGCTGCAACTGGATCGCTGCTGTCGAGCATTTGGCCGCCGCCTGTCCCGGTGTCAGGTTGCGAATCGAGGTGTAGAACAGCGCGCAGGTTTTATCCTTCTCGGCCACTTGCCAGGTTTGTGTGCAGGTTTTCAGCTCGATATCGGCATTGCTGTCCGGTTGGCGGCCCATGACGGCCTGCCAGCAGGCGGCACTCAAATCCTGGCCCATGACTTTCAGTCCTGCCGCATCGGCCTTGGCCTTGGCATCGTTGCCGGAATAGCTTGCCGGATCGGAGGCATACCAGATGTAGCTTGGGTGGTTGGAACCCAGCACCCGCACTTTCACCCCGTCACTCGGGCTGATCGTGGCCAGCCCCAGCACATTCACGGTCGGCCCGTATTGTTGCTTGATCCAGTCACGCACCGGTGAGCCGAAGGCGACCATCGGCAATGTTTCACCGCTGGCGTGCAGGCTGACGTTCCTGACCATGGTGGTCTGGTACTCGTTGAAGTAGCTGTAGACGCCCTCCAGGTCCTTGCCGGCGTTGGAGGGGGCGGCAATAGGGGCGATGTCGATGATGGTCTGAAAGGCCGGCGTCTGCTCGGCCGGGATGCCATTGACGGTGAGCAGCGAGGCCCAGCGATCCGTGGTGGCGGACTTCAGGTAATCCTGGGCCTGGGTCAACGAGTAGTCGGGCGGGAAGTGCAGCAGCTCGACACTTTTGCGGTTCTCCAGGGCCATGCCCAGCGGCAGGAACAGGTACCAGCTGTACGCCCACTTGCCGTCGGCATTCAGTTTGCTGGCGCCGTTATAGGCCAGGTCACCGGCATCGAGCAGCGCTGCCAACGGTTTTTCATAGCTATTGGGCACGCCGATGATTTCCGCGTGGAGCTGACCGTTATCGGTTTTGACCAGAACCTTCGCGTCGCCGTAGCCATCGCGCTGCACGCTCTGGGTCAGGTAATGCTCGACGGTTTGCTCGAGCGTCCAGTTGCGAAAGCAGATCACGTTGCAATTGTTGGGGTAGGCGAAGAGGCGGGTAACGCGTTCGGTCGTGCCCAGCTTCAAATTGACATCGGCATGGGCGGTGGTGCTCAGGGTGAGGGCTGCGAGGGTGAGTGCCGCAAGTTTGAACATGCTCAGATCCTTTTCAGCGTATTAGACCAGCAGATACTGAAACCGACGGGCGGAACAACAAGGGGCCGATCAATACCGTAATGCTGTTCACTTAAGAGATAGATCTAACAATAAGCAACCTGTGGCGAGGGAGCTTGCTCCCGCTGGACTGCGCAGCAGTCCCATTTTCAGGGCCGCTTCGCGCCCCAACGGGAGCAAGCTCCCTCGCCACGGATACAGTGTTCGTCCTTACGTGAGCAGCATTACGATCAATACCGGCCCTTTTTTGGGTTACGGCATGACTGGCGGCAAATACGCCAGCGTCGTCCCCAGTGCCCATAACAACACTAGCACCAGTGGCGTGTGTACCAGCAACTGCACGAACGAGAAACCGATCAGGTCCCGCGCCTTCAGCCCCAGAACGCCCAGCAATGGCAGCATGTAGAAGGGGTTGATCAGGTTCGGCAAGGCTTCGGCGGCGTTGTAGATCTGTACCGCCCATCCCAGGTGATAGTTCAGGTCATTGGCCACCTGCATCACGTACGGCGCTTCGATGATCCACTTGCCGCCACCGGACGGAATGAAGAAACCGAGGATCGCCGAGTACACGCCCATCAGCAGGGCATAGGTGTCGTGGGAGGCAATGCTGACGAAGAAGGTCGAGATGTGATGCGCCAGGGTCTGCGCATCGGCGCCCTTGACCGTGGTCATCAGTGCCGCGATCGAGCCATACAGCGGGAACTGGATCAACACCCCGGTGGTGGTCGGCACCGCACGGGACACGGCATCCAGAAAGCTGCGAGGGCGCCAGTGCAGCAGGGCACCGAGCATGATGAACAGGAAGTTGTAGGTGTTCAGCCCGGAAATCGCACTGATGGCCGGCTTGGTCGAAAACTCATGGAACAACCACCCGGCAGCCAGCAACACCAGCAGAATCGTCAGCAGCGGGCTGTGCTCCAGCCATTCGCCGGGGCGGGTGCGCGGTTGCAGCGGTGGCAGGTTGAAACTCGGGTCGACACCACAGGCCTTGGCGTCCCGCGCCGAATTCGGCCCGGGGGCGGTGGCGTAGGCGATGATCAGCGAAATCACGATCAGGGCCAGTAACATCACGCCGGACTGCCAGAGAAAGATCGTCTGGGTAAATGGAATCACCCCGGTGATCGACAGAATCGAGGGCGGCAGGCTGGCCGGGTTGGCCTGCAATTGAGCGGCCGATGACGACAGGCCCAGGGCCCACACGGCACCGAGCCCCAGGTAGGCGGCGGCACCGGCGGCACGGTAATCCATCTTCAGATCGGTGCGGCGGGCGAGGGCGCGCACCAGCAATCCGCCGAACACCAGGGACAAGCCCCAGTTGAGCAGCGAGGCGACCATCGAGATCAGCGCGACCCAGGCCACGGCAGAGCGGCCGTTTTTCGGGATTTTCGCCAGGCGGTCGATCAGTTTCACCGCCGGCGGTGAACTGGCGACCACATAACCGCCGATCACCACGAAGGCCATCTGCATGGTGAAGGGGATCAGGCTCCAGAAGCCATCACCGAAGGCCATGGCGGCGTCGGTGGGCTTGGCGCCCATGGCCATGGTGGCCACCGCCACGATAATCACCGCCAGGGCAGCAAACACCCAGGAGTCGGGGAACCAGCGTTCGGCAAAACTTGAACAGCGCAGGGCAAAGCGGGCGGAGCGGCTATCTTCGATATCAGCGGCCACGGGAGTACCTCGGATTTTTATGTTTGTTGTGGTCTTCGGGGCAGTAACCGCCCGTCTGGACAGACGCCAACATTAATTCAAGCCGTGGATTTTTGCGGGGCTGATTTGTGGCTATGGGACTTTGGTCTAACGGGTTGTCCGCCAGCGCGTTTGCGTAGACCATGGGCGCCTTGGTTTTTGCCTGTGCCAGAGTTCTTTACATGACTGCCAACACCGATTCGCGCCCGGCGCGGTTCAGCCGCTCGGACTACAAGACCCTGGGGCTCGCCGCCCTCGGCGGGGCGCTGGAAATCTACGACTTCATCATTTTCGTGTTTTTCGCCCTGACCCTCAGCCAGTTGTTCTTCCCGCCGGAAATGCCCGAGTGGCTGCGCCTGCTGCAAAGCTTCGGGATTTTCGTCACCGGTTACCTGGCGCGACCGTTGGGCGGCATCCTGATGGCGCACTTCGCCGATCGCCTGGGGCGCAAGAAAGTCTTCAGCCTGAGCATCCTGATGATGGCGTTGCCCTGCCTGCTGATCGGGATCATGCCGACCTACGCGCAAATCGGTTATTTCGCCCCCTTGTTGCTACTGGTCCTGCGCGTTCTCCAGGGCGCGGCGGTGGGCGGCGAAGTGCCGAGTGCCTGGGTTTTCGTCGCCGAGCATGCGCCGATCGGTCACCGAGGTTATGCCCTGGGTTTCCTGCAGGCGGGGCTGACTTTCGGCTATCTGATCGGTGCATTGACCGCGACCTTCCTGGCCCAGGCCTTCACTCCGGCGGAAATTCTCGATTACGCCTGGCGTTACCCCTTCCTGCTCGGCGGCGTGTTTGGCGTGATCGGCGTCTGGCTGCGTCGCTGGCTCAGCGAAACCCCGGTGTTCATGGCCATGCAGGCGCAGCGCGAGGCAGCCGGCGAACTGCCGCTGCGCACGGTCCTGCGCGAGCATCGACTGGCCATTTTGCCGGCGATGATTCTCACCTGTGTGCTGACCTCGGCCGTGGTGGTTTTCGTGGTCATTACCCCGACCATGATGCAGAAAACCTTTGGCATGACCGCCAGCCATACCTTCGCCTTGAGCGCACTGGGCATCGTGTTCCTGAACATCGGCTGCGTGCTCGCGGGGCTGCTGGTCGACCGCATTGGCGCCTGGCGCACGGTGATGCTCTATAGCCTGCTGCTGCCGCTGGGCATCGGTGTGCTTTACAGCTGCCTGATCATGGGTGGTGACTGGATCGGCCTGGCCTACGCCGTGGCAGGGCTGGCCTGCGGGGTGGTCGGTGCGGTGCCATCGGTGATGGTCAGCCTGTTCCCGGCGCGGATTCGCGTCTCGGGCATCTCGTTCACCTACAACATTGCCTATGCCGCCTGGGCGAGCATCACGCCGCTGTTGCTGATCGGCCTGATGCCGTGGAGTCCGTGGATCTGCGTGATGTTCAGTGCGGTAATGGGCGCGGTGGGCGTGGGCAGTGCGGCGTACTTCGGTGTGCGGATGCCGAGAGTCGCAGGCTGTTCTGCCGCTGGCGCGCACTGATCGGGCGCGTCGTCACTATTTTTGTAGGACAAACCTGAAACACGCTTAAGAAAATGTTTCCAAGGCCGATGGTTAGGCTGCATATCGCTTTCTATCCCTGTCCATCGGTGCTTTCCCATGTTCAATAAACGCTTGAAGCAGGAGCTGTCGGCTCTTCGTGAAGAACTCTCCAGCCTCCAGCAAGTGAAGGAAAGTCTGGAAAGCGAGATGCTGGTGCTGACCCTCGACAGCGATGGACGTGTTCAGTCGGTCAATCAGAACTTCCTTGCTGAAATGCATTACAAGAGCGCCGACCTGATCGGCCGGCACATCGACGACCTCGTCCCGGAACACGTGAAATTCGACGAATTCCAGCAGCGCTTCAAGAGCGCGCTGACCCGTGGCGAGCACTTCGCCGGTGCGGTACGCCTGTTGCGCGGCACGGGGCAGGAAGCCTGGTTGCGTTCGATCCTGCAGCCAGTGCGCTCGGCGGACGGGCGGATCAAGTGTTTCTCGATCTTCTCCAGCGACCTGACCCGCACCATCGAGGCCTCCCGCGAACACGAGAACCTGATCGGTGCGCTGGTGCGCTCCACGGCGGTGATCGAGTTCGACCTCAACGGCAACGTGCTGACCGCCAACGACCGCTTCCTCAGTGGCATGGGTTACAGCCTGGCGCAGATCAAAGGCAAGCATCACCGCACCTTCTGCCAGCCGGAGGATTACAACAGTGCCGAGTACCAGAACTTCTGGCGTCGGCTGAACGCGGGTGAGTACGTGGCCGGCCGTTTCAAGCGTGTCGACAGCCATGGTCGTACCGTCTGGCTTGAGGCGTCCTACAACCCGGTCACCGATGCCAACAATAATCTCTACAAAGTGGTGAAGTTCGCCACGGTGATTACCGATCAGGTCAATCAGGAACAGGCCGTCGCCGAAGCCGCCAACATTGCCTACAGCACATCGCAGCAAACCGACCAAAGCGCCCAGCGCGGTAACGCGGTGGTGACCCAGGCCGTGGACGTGATGCGTGACCTGGCCAAGCACATGCAAACCGCCGGCGACGGCATCGAAGCCTTGAACGAGCAGTCGCTGGTGATCGGTACCATCGTCAAAACCATCAGCGGCATTGCCGAACAGACCAACCTGCTGGCGCTCAACGCGGCCATCGAAGCGGCGCGTGCGGGCGAGCAGGGTCGCGGCTTCGCCGTGGTGGCGGATGAAGTCCGGCAACTGGCGTCGCGCACCAGCCAGGCCACCGACGAAATCGTCCTCGTGGTGCGGCAGAACCAGGACATGGCGCGCAACGCCGTGGCCTTGATGACCGATGGCAAACTCCAGGCCGAACAGGGCCTGGCACTGGCGGCGGAAGCGGGCACTGTGATTGTCGAGATTCAGGACGGCGCCCAGAAAGTGGTCAATGCGGTGGGGCAGTTTGCCAATCAGTTGTCCAACTAGATTCTGATTGTTGAGAGATCGCAGCGTGCACACCAATCCAATGTAGGAGCTGCCGCAGGCTGCGATCTTTTGATCTTTTGATCTTTCGATTTCTATTCGGGCGAATCAATCCGATACAGCGCCCGGTTCACCGCCAGTTCCCCCAGCATGATGACTTGGGCAATCCCCAACAGCGTATTTCGACTTGTCCCTTCCGTACGATCCGCCAGATCCATGGTCATGACATTGGCCGAGGCCAGCGACTCACAGGCATGGGCCAGCAGGGTTTCGGTGTCGAGTTCCGGGTCGACGATGAACATCGTGCTGAGTTTGCGCGGGGTGGCCATGATATTGGCGGCTGAGGGAATGGGGTCGGATGGGGGTGTGGGATCGATGCCTGGCGGATCCGGTGTCACTTTAACCATAAGCTGATTTCTCCTGAGTGGGGCCGCCAACTCTTCTCTACTAAAAGAAGGGTGGCGACTGTACGCAGGTTAGTAGACCGGGGAGATCAGCATTTACCGGCGCGCCGAAGCGCCCTGCGCACAGCCACCATCAAGTTCAGGGATGGGGATACCTGACTGACAGAGCCTATGCACTTTACTGATAACACCACGGGCTACTAAACCCGATCACTGACAATCAGTGACGCGAATCAAGTTACCGAGCGGCCCCAAGGCGCACAAGCCGGCGGATTCTGGCGTACCTGTAGGCAACGACGCAAGGCGCTGTGGCTTTCGCGAAGTAACTTGGCGAGCTTTTAAACACGCAAAAACCTGCACGCCAAAAAGCTCCTGAAAGAGATCGAAAAGCCCTCGACTTGTCCCCCTTCAAGTACGTCGAATTAGTCCTGCAGACCCGACACGCCCGGATGCATCCTGCGCGCATACCAGAAGCCTCCTGTTCAGGGCCATAAAAGGCACCAAGGTTCGGAGGGGCTGGGAGAAGCGGGTAGCGCTGGAAGTGTGCGCCGTGTTCGCGAGAGTATGAAGGTTGCCAACGTGTCCCCGTGCGATGGGCTCGGCATTGGGGAGCAGAACTGCTGCGGGTTCAAATTGCAGCGCCCAAGTTTCTTTGGCCCACTCTGTAGGAGCTGCCGCAGGCTGCGATCTTTTCATTTGGGATGTCGCTACAATCAGCTCCTTTCCCCTTGGAGCAGACATCCATGAGCGCTTCCCACCGCCGTCCGGTTCCCTTGTCCAAGGCTTATCGTCTGCTCAATCATGGCCCGACCGTGCTGGTCAGCGCCGCCCACGATGGCCGGCGCAATATCATGGCGGCAGCCTGGGCCATGCCGCTGGATTTCGAACCACCGAAAATTGCCGTGGTGCTGGACAAGTCGACCTGGACTCGCCAATTGCTGGAAGCCTCGGGCACGTTTGTGTTGAACGTTCCTTGCGCTGCCCAGGCCGACATCGTGCAGACCGTCGGTTCGACCTCCGGCCTGGAATTGACCCAGGGCCAGGGGCGCGACAAGTTCGCGACCTACGACTTGCAGACCTTCACCGGTGAATCGGTCGATGCGCCGATGCTCGAGGGTTGCGTGGCCTGGCTGGAATGTCGCCTGTTGCCAGAACCGAACAACCACCAGCAATACGATCTGTTCCTGGCCGAAGTGATTGCCGCCCAGGCCGACGAGCGCGTGTTCAGCGAAGGGCGCTGGCACTTCGAAGGGCAAGATGCCTTGCGCACCTTGCACCACGTGGCGGGCGGGCACTTCCTGACCATTGGCGAGCCGGTGGACGGCAAGACCTTGCAGGCGTAAGCCGGTCGGCGCTCAGATCCACACATCATTCTCGGCCGTGCGCTCGCCACCTTCGCTGCCGGTGTTGAGCACGCCCTTGGGTTCGATCAACAGGAGTTTTACCTCCTGCCCGGCATAGGGTTTGTGCTCGACGCCTTTGGGCACCACGTACATTTCCCCGGCATTCACCAGCACGTGGCCATCGCGAAAGTCGATGCGCAACCGGCCTTCGAGAACGATGAAGGTTTCGTCGGTATCAAGGTGGTCGTGCCAGATAAAGTCCCCCAGCAGCTTTACCACCTTGAACTGATAGTCGTTCATTTCGGCGATGACCCGGGGTGACCAGTGGGAGTCGATCCGGTTGATTTTTTCAGCGAAGTTCAGGCTTTCGTAAGCGTTCATGAAACAGCTCTCGCAGTTGTTTGTGAACCCACGATAGCCAGCGATTCAGTGCGCTTCTTGTACGATTGTGCGTGGCTCAACGGCGCTGCATGTTCATCCAGCGGGCAGGTGACAGGCCGTAGGTTTTGCTGAATTGCCGAGTCATGTGGCTCTGGTCGGTGAAGCCTGCGATCAACGCGGCACTGACCAGCGTCTGACCCTGAATAAGTAGCGCGCGGACCATGTCCAGACGCCGCATGGTCAGGTAGCGGTAGGGGCTGGTGCCGAACAACAGGCGAAAATCCCGGGACAGGCTCCAGCGATCCCGATCGCTATGCTGCGCCAGTTCATCGAGTGTAACGGTACGATCGAGGGCGCCGTGGATGTATTCCCGGGCACGTTGCGCGGCCACGTAGTCGAAGCCCGAGCGTTTGCTCGGCACACCGGAAACCGCGTTCAAGGCCTGCGCCAGGTCGAATAAGGCATCCTGTTCTTCCAGCGGGTCGAGCGGACAATCCAGGCTGCGCAGCAACGCTCCCGTGGCGGCGAACAGGCGGGGATCGCTCGACAACCCGCTCTTGATGAATGGCAGCGGTTGCCCGCCGAGCATCTGCTGGATCAGTGCTGGCTCGATGTACATCATCCGGTACTGGAAACCGGACTCGGTACCGGCCTCGCCATCGTGGGCTTCGTCCGGGTGCAGCACGATCGTTGCGCCCGGCAGGCTGTGACGCCAGTCGCCACGATACTGAAAGCTCTGCACCCCGGCCAGGGTGTGGCCGATGGCATAGGTGTCATGGCGGTGAAGGTCGTAGCCATGGCCGGCAAAAAACGCCTCGAAACGCTGAAGCCCGCCGATATCGGGCGCACGAAGGAACCAGTCATTGCGAGGCGGACGCTTGGCCATGGTGATTGTTGTCTTGAGCTTGATGCGCAATACGGTAACCCACCCGGCGGTTCCCTGTCTTCTGATCGGAAGGCGGCTTGCCTGCTAGAAAACCCAGGGCAAATACTGCACTGTGGGGCGCATTCGCTACAGGTTGTTTTTTATTTGTCAGGATGAGGTCAGGTCATGAGCAAATTGCGTGTGGGGATCATTTTCGGGGGGCGCTCGGCAGAGCACGAAGTGTCGCTGCAGTCGGCGAAAAACATCGTCGATGCGCTGGATCGTTCACGCTTCGAACCGGTACTGATCGGCATCGATAAACAAGGCCACTGGCACCTCAACGACCCTTCCAACTTTTTGCTGAATCAGGAAAACCCGGCGCTGATCGCCCTCAATCAGTCCAATCGCGAGCTGGCCGTCGTGCCGGGCAAAGCCAGCCAGCAACTGGTGGAAACCAGCAGTCAGGAACTGCTCGGCCATGTCGATGTGATTTTCCCGATCGTCCACGGCACCCTGGGTGAAGACGGTTGCCTGCAAGGTTTGCTGCGCATGGCCGATCTGCCGTTTGTCGGCTCCGATGTGCTTGGCTCGGCCGTTTGCATGGACAAGGACATCAGCAAGCGGCTGCTGCGTGATGCCGGCCTGGCCGTGACGCCGTTTGTGACATTGACCCGCGCCTCGGCGGCGCGCACCGGGTTTGCCGAGGTTCAGTCCCGGCTCGGTTTGCCGCTGTTCGTCAAGCCGGCGAACCAGGGCTCTTCCGTGGGCGTGAGCAAGGTTACCGACGAGGCCGAATACAGCGCAGCGGTGGAGCTGGCGTTGAGTTTCGATACCAAGGTGTTGATCGAATCTGCTGTCAGCGGCCGCGAGATTGAATGCGCAGTGCTCGGCAATGAAGAGGCGATTGCCAGTGGTTGCGGTGAGATAGTGGTGCGCAGCGGGTTCTATTCCTACGACAGCAAATACATCGACGACACGGCCGCTGAAGTCGTGGTGCCGGCCAATATCAGCGTCGAGGCCAGCGAGCGCATTCGTGCCCTGGCTGTCGAGGCGTTCCAGGTGCTGGGCTGCTCCGGCCTGGCCCGTGTCGATGTGTTCCTGACCGACAGTGGCGAAGTGCTGATCAACGAAATCAACTCGCTGCCCGGTTTCACCCGCATCAGCATGTACCCGAAATTGTGGCAGGCCACCGGCATGACCTACAGCGAGCTGGTGACGCGATTGATCGAACTGGCGCTGGAAAAACATCAGGTTCGGCAGGGGTTGAAGATCAGTCGTTGAGTGCGCTGCTGAAGGGCGCTGCGTTTATCCAGTTCACACGCGTTATCGTTAACCACCATCGCAGGCAAGCCAGCTCCTACAAGAGACCGTGCCCACGCGGGGAAACTGTAGGAGCCAGCTTGCTGGCGATGGACTCAAGTGCGCCGCGTTTATCCAGATCACACGCGTTATCGTTGACGACCATCGATAGCAAGCCAGCTCCCACCGGAGACCGCGCCCGGGTCGAAAATGAAGTGAGTTCCAGACCAGTGAAGCCCCCCAAAAAGGGCCTGCTCACTGGCAGGCCTTTCATCATTCCAGCGCGTTACTCAATCCCCCAGCGCCTGCCCCTCACGCCGCGGATCAGCACCTCCCGTCAGTGACGCTTTGCCCTTGGCGTCCTTGACCCGAACAATCGCCTGGGTGCCGCTGGTCATGTCGATTTCGCTCACGCTGTGCCCTTTGTCTTTCAGCGCCTGAATCAGCGCGGGGCTGAACTGGCCCTGTTCCAGTTCTGTCGGGCCGTTGCGGCTGCCGAAGTTGGGCAGGTTGATGGTCGCTTGCGCATCGAGATTCCAGTCGAGCAGGCCGATGGTGGATTTGGCCACGTATTCGATGATTTGCGAGCCGCCGGGGGAGCCGACAGTGGCGAGGAATTCGCCGCTCTGACGGTCGAAGATCAGGGTCGGCGCCATGGATGAGCGCGGGCGTTTGCCGGGTTCGACGCGGTTGGCGACTTTCTGCCCGTTTTCCTCGGGGATGAACGAGAAGTCGGTCATCTCGTTATTGAGCATGAAACCCTGAACCATGATGTGCGAGCCAAACGCTGACTCGATGGTGGTGGTCATCGAAACGGCGCCACCTGCGTCATCGACGGCCACCACTTGCGAGGTGGAAATCCGCAGCGGCGAACGGTCCGGCGCATAGGCCACCTGGATGCCCGGCGGCGTGCCGGGTTTGGCCGTGCCCATGCTGCGCTCGCCGATCAGGGCAGCGCGGCTGGCGAGGTAGGCCGGGTCGACCAGGCCCTTGACCGGCACGGGCACGAAGTCGGCATCGGCCAGGTACTGCGCGCGGTCAGCGTAGGCCAGGCGTTCGGCTTCCGAGATCAGGTGCACGGCTTGCGGGTCGGGTTCGCTGCCGGCCGGGGCTGTGGTCTTGACCGGCGTCAGCGGTGCCAGCGCCAGGCGCTTGTCGCGAGCCTCCAGGGCTTGCAGCGTGCCGAGGATCTGCGCCACGGCGATCCCGCCCGAGGACGGTGGTGGCATGCCGCAGACTTGCCAGCGCTTGTAGTTGGTACACAGCGGTGCGCGTTCCTTGGCCTGATAGTTGGCGAGGTCGGTCAGGGACAGGCTGCCGGGGTTAGCGTGGCCCTGAACCTTGGCGGCGATTTCCTCGGCGACCGGGCCTTTGTACAGGGCGTCCGGGCCTTCGTGGGCGATGCGTTTGAACACGGCCGCCAGTGCCGGGTTCTTCAGGTTGGTGCCAACGGCTTTCGGGCTGCCATCGGCATTGCGGAAATAAGCCATCATTTCCGGAGAGCGTGGCATGGACGAATCTGCAGCGATCAACTGGTGCAGGCGCGGTGAAATGGCAAAGCCTTGCTCGGCGAGCCGGATGGCCGGTTCGAACAATTGCGCCCAGGGCAGGCGTCCGTGTTTTCCATGGGCCAGTTCCAGGGCGCGCAGTACGCCGGGCGTGCCTACCGAGCGGCCGCCTATCTGCGCCTGGGTAAAGCCCATTGGTTGTCCGTCGGCCTGCAGGAAAAGCTTCTCGGTGGCACCGGCCGGGGCGGTTTCACGGCCGTCGTAGGTGCGCACGGCCTTGCCATCCCAGAGTACGATCAATGCACCGCCACCGATGCCCGACGACTGTGGCTCGACCAGCGTCAACACCGCTTGCATCGCAATCGCGGCATCGATGGCCGAACCGCCCCGGCGCAGCATCTCCCGACCGGCTTCGGCCGCCAGCGGGTTGGCCGCCGCAGCCATGTATTTCTCGGCGTGTTGAGTTTTCAGGTCGGTGCGGAAACCGGAAGCGCTTTCCGGGGCGAGCGGCAGCGTCGGCACCGAGGCGTTATTGCACGCAGCCAGGGTCAAGGCACTGACGATCAGCGCCAGGCCAGGCAGGCGATAGCGGCGCAAAGCGAAGGTTGAAAACACGTGGGGTACTCCGTCCGTTGGATCTACGATCAGTGGACTTTATCGGCCGACCGGGAGAGACGCAAACCGGGTCCCACGGCTCTGACGTTTTTGTCCTTCATCAATGGCAGGAATTTCTGTAGGGTCGTTGCCAACAGACAGGCCAGAAAATCAACAAGAGGCAGACATGCACACCGAGTTCCCAACCCAGCCCGGCTATCGCACCCAGCGTGAACAGTTCCTGGCCGCAGCGGCTGCCGCAGGCGCAACCCTGACTGAATATCCACATCCGCTCAAAGGTCCGTTCGGTGAATCGCTGAGTACCGATGTGGCGGTGTTGGGTGATCCGGGCGCCAAGCGCCTGTTGATTGCGCTGAGCGGCACTCACGGGGTTGAAGGCTTCTATGGCTCGGGCTGCCAGATCAAATGGCTGCAGGAGCTGGGCAAGCGTTCTCTGCCAACGGATGTCGCCGTGGTCATGATCCATGCCATCAACCCTTGGGGTATGGCGTGGTTGCGCCGGGTCAACGAAGACAACATCGACCTGAACCGCAATCACCTGAACTTCCAGCGCCCGCTACCGGACAACCAGGCCTACAACGCCTTGCATGAAATCTATGCCTGCCCGCAGTTGTACGGTCCGGAGCGTGAGCGTGCCGATGCCTTGCTCGACGAGCAGATTCGCCTGCATGGCTGGCCGGCGGTGATGTCGATTGTCGAGGGCGGTCAGCATGCTCACCCCGATGGCCTGTTCTACGGCGGGCTGGCACCGAGCTGGTCGAACCGCACGCTGCACCGGATCGTGCAACAGCACGTGGCCCATGCCGAAGTGGCCATGTGTTTCGACTTGCACACCGGTGCGGGTGAATACGGTCATCCGATGTTGCTGACCATCACCGAGTCCGCCTACCCGGCGTTGCCGGATGCGCAGGCGATTTACGGCCCGTGGCTCTACAGCCTGCAAACCGGCGCCGACACTGTCAGCGAAACCGGTGTGGCGGCAACGGCCACCGGATACACCTCGCAGGCGTTGATCGATGCGCTGCCACAGGTGCGGCTGATGCCGTTTGTCATTGAGTGCGGGACTTACCCGGGGCCGGACGTTCACCGCCATTTGCGCGATGACCACTGGCTGCATTTGCACGGCAATCCGAGTGACGCAGTGGGGCGTGGGATCAAGTTGAATCTGCTGGAGCAGTTCTATCCGGCCGATAGCGACTGGCAGTCGATGGTCTGGTTGCGCACGTGGCAGATCTGGGAGCGGGCGTTGTCGGCATTGCCGACATTGTAGGAGCGAGCTCGCTCCTACAGACAGGCATAAAAAACACAGGCATAAAAAAACGGCCTACCTTTCGGTAAGCCGTTTTTAGTACTTGGTGGCTACACAGGGACTTGAACCCCGGACCCCAGCATTATGAATGCTATGCTCTAACCAACTGAGCTATGTAGCCAAGTGGCGCGCATTATTCACCGGTAACGGGGATGCGTCAAGCATAAATCTAAAATATTTCTCTGCGCTTTCAACCGTTTATCAAAATCTACCTTCCAAGCAGTGGCGAAGGGCAGCGCTGGAACCAGCGACTGGCCTGTTCGTACGCGTGCGCCAATTGCAGTACAGCGAAGTCGGCCTGGTGTCTGCCGATGATTTGCAGGCCCATCGGCAGGCCGCTGGCGTTGAAGCCGACCTGTACGTTGGCCACCGGGCAGCCGGACAAGGTGCCGGGAATCACCACCTCCATCCAGCGGTGATAGGTGTCCATGCTTACGCCTTCAATGGAAGCGGGCCACGCTTGGGTCTTGTCGAACGGGAAGACCTGGGCGCTGGGCAACAGCAGATAGTCATATTGTTCGAACAGCCTGGAGATCACCCGATACCAGTCGCTGCGCGTCACGGACGCGGCAAACACTTCGCTGGCCGAGAGTTTCAGGCCGTTTTCCACTTCCCAGCAGGCTTCCGGTTTCAACAGCGCACGCTTTTGCGGGTCGGCATAGGTCGCGCCCAATGAGCCGGCGACCATCCAGTGGCGCAAGGTTCGCCAACTGCTCCACAGCTTCTCTGGCGCGAATTCGGATTGAACCGGTTCAATGTGGCAGCCCAGGCTTTCGAAGTCGGCAAAGGCCTTTTCGCACAGCGAGAGGATGCCTTTTTCCATAGGCAGGTAGCCGTTGAAGTCGCCGAGCCAGCCCAGGCGAGTACCTTTGAAATCGCGATCCAGCGGCGCCGCAAAGGCACTGCCGGACTCGGCAATCGACAGTGGCGCCCGCGCATCGGCCCCGGCCTGTACCGACAACAGCAACGCGGCATCGCGCACGCTGCGCGCCATGGGGCCTTCGTAACCGAGTTGGTCGATAAACAGGTCGGCACTGTCATCGAAGGGCACGCGGCCCTGGGACGGACGGAAACCGAAGATGTTGTTGAACGCGGCCGGATTGCGCAGCGAACCCATCATGTCGCTGCCATCGGCCACCGGCACCAGGTGCATGGCCAGTGCCGCCGCTGCGCCACCGCTACTGCCGCCAGCGGTCTTGCTCGGGTCGTAGGCGCAACCGGTCGCGCCGAACAGCGGGTTATAGCTTTGCGAGCCAAGGCCGAATTCCGGGGTGTTGCTCTTGCCGATGATGATCGCGCCGGCGCCCTTGATCCGCTCGACCATGATGCCGTCGCGTTCGGGAATGAAGTCCTTGTACAGCGGCGAGCCCAGGGTGGTGCGGATGCCGCGCGTCAGGGACAGATCCTTGATGGCATGGGGCAGGCCGTGCATCCAGCCACGGTATTGACCGCGGGCCAGCTCGGCATCACGGACATCCGCCTGGGCCAGCAGGTCCTCAGGCGCTTGCAGGCTCACCAGCGCATTGACCTGCGGATTGAAGCGTTCGATATGGGCAAGATAAGTCTGCATCACTTCCCGGCAGGAAACCTGGCGCAGGCGGATGCGTTCGGCGAGCTCATGGGCCTGCAACAGGACCAGTTCGCTGATGTTATTGGAGTTCATTGCAAGCGGCCTTTCAGACGGCTGGAAAAACGCCCCGCCTTTGCGTCGGGGCGGTGGAGATCAACGCATCAGGTTGGTCCAGAGACGGTCGGCCAGGCGGATCGCGCCTTCGCCGCAGGTCTTGCTGAACACCACCGGTGTGCCTTCGGGAATGTGCAGTTCCGGCGCGTCCTTGAGGCCAGCGTCGAGGAACGGCTCCACACCCTTGATCGGGCTCTGGTGCTTGAGGAAGTTCTGGGTCATCGCCGCGTTTTCAGGCTGGCTGAGGAACGCGATGAATGCCTTGGCGTTCGCCGGGTTCTTGCTGCCGGTCGGGATGACCATGTTGTCGACCCAGGCCAGTACGCCTTCTTTCGGGTACAGGTATTTCAGGCTCGGTTTCATTTCCCGGGCGCGCATCGACGAGCCGCCCCAGAAGGTCGACATGTCGATTTCACCCGAGGCGAGGTTTTCGCGGATCGAGCCAGCCTTGGAACTGTAGGTTTTGACGAAGGGTTTCTGCGCCTTGAGCAGGGTCAGGATCTGCTGCATCTGCTTCGGATCTTCACTGCACAGTGGAATGTTCAGGTACAGGCTGGCCATGTCCACCACGTCACTGACCGAGTCGAACATGTTGATTCGCCCTTGCAGCTCGGCCGGTGGCTCGTAAAGCACCTTGAGGCTGTCGGCAGGGCCTTTGTAGCGCTCGGTATTGATCACCACGCTGGTGGTGCCCCAGATGAACGGTACGGAATAGGCGCCTTCCGGGTCCCAGGTCGGCTTTTTCAGATTATCGACGACGCCGGCGTAGTAAGGCTCGTTGACCGGATCGAAACGTTCCAGCAGTTTTTCCTTGATCAGGATCGGAATGAACTGGTGGGAAGGGATCGCCACGTCATAACCGGCGCCGCCCTGTTTCAATTTGGCCAGCAGGGTTTCGTTGGAGTCGTAGGAGTCGACGGTGACTTCAATGCCGGTCTGCTTCTGGAATTTGGCGAGAATTTCCGGCGAAAAGTAACCGCTCCAGCTCACCACGTTGAGTTTTTCCGCGGCCTGAACACTGCCGGCCATGGTCAGCGGCAAGGTCAGGAACAACGAGGCGCCGATGCTTTTAATCCACTTGCTCATGCTATTTCCCCACAGTACGTAGAAGGTTCAGGATTTCTTTTTGCCCAGCAGATAGGAAAGGGTCACGAACAGCACCGAGACGCCCAGGATCAGGGTCGACACGGCGTTGACGTCGGGTGTCACGCCCATGCGCAACAGGCCGAAGATGAAGATCGGCAAGGTGGTGGTGCCGGCCTGGGAGACCATCATCGAGATCACGAAGTTATCCAGCGAGACGATGAAGGCCAGCATCAGCCCGGAGAAAATCCCCGGCATCAGCAGCGGCAACGTGACCTTGCGAAAGGTTCGCCACGGGCCGGCGTAGAGGTCGGCCGAGGCCTGTTCCAGGGACAGGTCCATGTCGTTCAGGCGGGCGCGGATCGGCAGAAAGGCAAACGGAATACAGAACACCGTGTGCGCGATGATCAGGTTGCCGTAGCCCAGGGACAGGCCGATGGTGGAGAACAGCGCCAGGGTGGCGACGCCGACCACGATTTCCGGCAGTACCAGAGGCAGCATGATTGCGCCCATGGACAATTGCAGGCCTTTGAACTTGGCACCCCGAGATGTGCCGAGGGCGGCGAGGGTGGCGATGGCCGTGGCGACCATGCTGGCGCAGACCGCGATCAACAGGCTGTTGCCCGCCGCCTGGCGCAGGGCCTGGTTGGCGAAGGCCGCGCGATACCAGTCGAGGCTGAAGCCGGTCCACACCGTGGCCGACTGGTTGGCGTTGAACGAGAACACCACCAGCACGACGATCGGCGCGTACAGGTACAGGTAGAACAGGAAACTGAATCCGCCGAAGCCGGGGAAGTCCTGCACACCCAGCGTATTGCGTTTGAACAGGCCGATCATCACGCACCTCCCTTGGCGATGCGCTGGCGTTCGGCACGCAGGGCGTAGACCGTCAGTACCAACATCACCGCGGCCATCAGCACCAGCGAAAGCGCTGCGCCGAACGGCCAGTTACGGGCATCGCTGAACTGCCGGAAAATCAGGTTGCCGAGCATCATCCGCGTGCCGCCGCCGAGCAGTTCTGGGGCGATCATCGCGCCCAGGCAAGGCACGAAGGTGAGGATGGCGCCAGCGATGATTCCCGGTTTGGCGATCGGCAACACCACTTTGCGCAAGGTCCGCACGCGTCCTGCATAGAGGTCCTGAGCGGCCTCGAGCAGGCGGGTATCCATCTTCTCCAGCGTGGCGTAGATCGGCAGCACGACGAAGGGCGCATAGGTGTAGACCAGCCCCAGCAGCACCGCGCCGTCGGTGTAGAGCAGTTGCAACGGCTGGTCGATGACCCCGAGCCCCATCAGGCTGTTGTTGATCACCCCGGTGTTGCGCAGCAGCAGAATCCAGGCGTAGGTGCGGATCAACAGGTTGGCCCAGAACGGCACGGTGATCAGGAAGATCAGCAGGCCGCGGCGATGCGCCGGCTGCATGGCCAGCCACACGGCGACCGGAAAGCCGATCAACAGGGTGATGAGCGTGGTCAGTCCGGCGATGCCGATGGAACGCAGGGCGATGATCAGGTAGGAGTCGGCAAACGCCAGGCTGTCATCCAGTTGTCGCTCGAACAGCAGCGAGGTGTAGGCGTCGCTGCTGAAGACCTTGTTCACCCCGCCGTAGGGGTTGGCTTCCATCAGCGAGTATCCGATGACGATCAGGATCGGCACGATCAGAAACAGGCCGATGGCAATCAGCGCGGGGCTGACACCGAGAAAACTCTGGAAGGCCCGCCGACGTTCCAGCGTGTTGGCAATCGGTAATGCGTGCATGGCAATTCCTCGTGCTCAATCGTGCAGGACGCTGGCGCTGCCCTGGTCGAACAACAGACCGGCCTGGCTGCCGACGGCGAAGCGTTTGCTCTGGTCGACGCAGTTGGGGGTGCGCACGGTGAGGCGCGAACCGTCGCTCAGGCTCACTTGATATTGCAGGTCGGTACCGAGGTAGATCTGTGCTTCGATCCGACACGGCAGAGCGTTGTCCGTGCTGGCAGGTACCAGATGCAAACGCTCGGGGCGCACGGACAGTGCGACGTTGGCGCCGACTCGCACATCGCTGCACGGCTGTGCGGGCAGCGGATGACCGGCCGGGCCGGCGAACCAGGCCAGGCCGTCTTCGACGCGGGTGACCGTGCCTTCGATGAAGTTGGTTTCACCGATGAAGTCGGCGACAAAGCGATTGCGCGGGCGTTCGTAGATGTCTTCCGGACGACCGACCTGCTGCACTTCGCCTTCGGACAACACGGCGATGCGGTCGGACATGGTCAGCGCTTCTTCCTGGTCGTGGGTGACGAAGATGAAGGTGATGCCGGTGCGCGCCTGAATGGTTTTCAGCTCTTCGCGCATGGCCTGGCGCAGCTTGAGATCGAGGGCCGAGAGCGGTTCGTCGAGCAGCAAGACTTTGGGATGCGGCGCCAAGGCACGAGCGAGGGCGACGCGCTGCTGCTGACCGCCGGACAGTTGCGCCGGCTTGCGGTTGGCAAAGCGCTCCATCTGCACCAGGGCGAGCATCTCGCGCACCCGTTCGGCCATCTGCGTTTTGTTCAGGATCTTGCCCATCGGGTGGGATTCAAGACCGAAGGCCAGGTTCTCGGCGATGGTCATGTGCGGGAACAGCGCGTAATGCTGGAACACCGTGTTGACCGGGCGCTGGAATGGCGGGCGGTCGGCGATGTTTTCGCCGTAGAGCAGAATCTCGCCTTCGGTAGGGAATTCGAACCCGGCGATCATCCGCAGGAGCGTGGTCTTGCCGCAGCCCGAAGGGCCGAGGAGGGTGAAGAACTCGTTGTCGCGAATGTCCAGGTCGATGCTTTTGAGCGCCACCGGGCCAGTCTTTGGATCGCCGTAGACCTTACGCACTGAGCGGATGGACACCGCCAGCGTTTGCAGCGAATGCAGGGCATTCATGCGTTACCTCCGATTCCCCCATCGTCCGCGAGTGCTGTAGTCAGCCGGGCCGTCGGACCATGGATATTATTTTTCTGGGCAGGATCGAGATTGCGTTCGAGTGTTGTAACCAGCTGTTTTTTTGTTTTGCTGTGGCTGGATTATCAGTGAGGGGTTGCGGGGGCGAAACTTCAATTTTAACATAGGGGCTGTTAAAAAATTTAACAGCAGAGGGCGTTCAGAACCATGCCTGACCAGCGTTTGCCACCCCTCAACGCGGTGCGTGCCTTTGATGCCGCGGCGCGCTTGGGCAGCTATGTCGAAGCTTCGAAAGCCCTGCACGTGACCCAGCCTGCCATCGGCCGCCACGTGAAGTTGCTGGAAGACTGGCTGGGCGTCCAACTGTTCGAGCGCACCTCTCGCGGGGTCAACCTGACGGTGGCGGGGCAGAAGTACCACCGCAAGATCACCGCTGCCTTGCAGCTGATCATCGAAGCCGGAAAAGAGGCGCAACCCAAACACGCCGAGCGCTGGCTGCGCATCATGGTGGTGCCGGGGTTCGCCAAGCGCTGGCTGATGCCGCGCATCGAGGCCATGCGTCACCTGCGCCCGGGTTTGAAATTCGCCATCGAACCCAATTCGACCTTCACCGAAGTGGATGGCAAAAGCGCTGACCTGGGCATCGTCTACGGGGTGGACGGCCAGTATGCCCACTCCCGCACCAGCCTGATCTGTCCTCGGGTGTTTCCGATCTGCTCCCCCGAGTATCTGGCCAGCGTCGAGCCCATCGGCAGCCCCGCGGACCTGGTGAAACACGACCTGATCCACGTCGATGACGGCGAGTGGTGGAACCTGTGGTTCGCCGCCAACGACCTCGACATCCACCTCAATTCGGACATGCTCTACGTCAACAACGACCACGCGCTGTCGGTGGCCGAGAGCGGGCAGGGCATTGCGCTGGCCAACGAAGTGCTGGTGCGTGAAGAACTCCGTACCGGCAAGCTGGTGCGGGTGGTGGACGCGCAAGTGAAGCTGGAAAGCTATCGGGTGCTGACGCCGTCCGCCGAGCTCTCGGCGGATGTAGCGTGGTTTATCGACTGGCTCAAGACCGAGCTGGAGCAGGACTTCCCGCAAGCGGTGATTCGCGCCTGAGCAGGGCTGCCGGATTCAACTCAAGCGGAAGCGCCCGGTGTTGTCGCTTAACGCTTTGCTGCCCTGACTCAGGGTGTCCGCTGCCTGGTTCACCGCGCGGGCACCTTCGAGCAAACGCAGCGCTGCCTGATCGACCTGCTGGATATTACCGCTGACCTCGTCGGCAGTACTGGCCTGCTCTTCCACCGCCGTGGCGATGTGCGCCAGGGTATCGGTGACACTCTGCACCGCACTGGCGATTTCCCCGAGCCGTTCGCCAAGGCCGGTGACTGCGTGTGCATCACTCTCTGCCTGAGTGCACGCAGCCTCCATCAGGTTGACGGCCTCATTCACGGTGTGACGCAGGCTGTCGACCGTGCCGGCAATCTGTGCGGTCGACGATTGAGTGCGCTGCGACAGGCTGCGTACTTCATCGGCCACTACCGCAAAGCCACGCCCTTGTTCGCCCGCCCGCGCCGCCTCGATGGCGGCGTTGAGTGCCAACAGGTTGGTCTGCTCGGCGACGCCGCGAATGGTATCGACCACCAGTTGAATCTGCTGTCCTTGCTCGCTGACCCGGCCCAGTGCCGCGGCAGTTTCGTTCAGGCGTTGATTGAGCTGCTGGATGCTCGCGGTGGTGCGCTGGCTGTCGCGGCTGCTGTCGGCGGCAATGCGCCGGGTGTGCTGGGCGCTGCCGGACGCCTGTTCGCAACTGTGGGCGACCCCTTGTGAGGTGGCGGCCAGTTGCGTCGCCGCCGCAGCAATCTGACTGATCTGCAACTGCTGGGCTTCGACTTCGCCCAAGGCGTCACTGGAATGATGGTTGAGGGATTGCACCGCGTGGCTCAGTTGCAGGGTTTCGTGATCCACGCCTTGCAGGCTGGTGCGCAGTTGCACCACGGCGACGTTCAGCGCGGTGCTGATGACCGCCAGCTCGTCCCGTCCCTGAACCGGTACTTGCAGGCTCAGATTGCCATCGCGCAAGGCCTCGGCCAGCACCGTGATGCCGCTGGCGCTGCGGCGGATCGAAGCCTGCAAGCAGATGAACAGATACAGCGCAGCCAACAGCAGGCAGCCGAACACGGCGGCCACCACAATGAACTGGCGGATCGCCGAGCCGTGGTAGTAATCCAGGCGTTGATCCAGCGACACCAGCGACTGCTGGCGCAACGAGGCGAGGTCAGAGAGCAGGGCGTCAAGACTGCGTTCGAAGTCCTCTGGCTTGAGGTTGATGCTGCCGCCGAACACGCCGTCATCCAGCACCTTCAGGCCTGAGTCCAGGCGCTTGAGGCTGTCATGGTATTGCCCGGCCCAGGTTTGCAGGGCGCTGGGCAAGCGCGCTTCGAGCAGACCCGCCGTTTTCACAAGCTGCTCTCGTGCATCGCCGATGCGGCTGCGCAAGTCGCGCAATTGCAGGCGGCTTTGCAGGGTGAACTGCCCGGACACGACCGACGCCTGGCCCACCGCCGCCAGGCGACCGACTCGTTCGATCAGGTCGGGTGCATGTTGGGTGGAGATCTGCGTCAGCAGATAAGTCTCCAGCCACGGTGCCAGTGTCAGGCGATTGTCCATGGCGATCTGCTCGCGCAAGGCTTGCAGGGCGCTCAGGGCGTTGGTGAAGCGATCGTAGCCATCCGGCCACCAGCCGACGCTGCTCAGGCTTTTCGAGTCGAGGCCATCAAGGGCGGTTTGCAGGGCCTGATAACGGCTCAGTGTTTCGCTCTCGGCAGCTTCTTTTTGCAGGGCATTGCCCAACTCGACGGTGGCCTGGCTGACGGCGGGTTGGACCGCATCGAAGGCGGCCATCGCGGCGAGGGTGGCGGGTGTCGGCTGGCGATTGGTTTCCGTTGCGCGCCAGCGGGCGGCGCGATCGCGCTGGGCGGCGAGCAGGTCATCCAGTGCATCAAGGGCCAGCAGTTGCCGCACCCCGGCACGTTCGCCGGAAATCAGGCTGAGTTTGTCGCGATAGTCCTGGCCGATCATCCACAGGCTGCCGGCCAGCGGCAGGATAAACAGCAGAAACAACAGCTGGAATTTGCGCGCAAAGCCAAAACGCCCCAGCAACCCGATCCCGGGTGATAAAAAAGCCTGCATGCCCCAAGACTCCTATGGACACCACGCACCATTGGCGTGCGTCGGAGGTTGTTGCACCGCCGACTCGTGCCCTCTAAAAAGGCCTCGAAAGTTCACCCTTGTCCGCTCTGTAGGCTGACTCTGTGGCGAAACTTCCCATTGTCGGTCTCCTTTGTAAGGAAGCCGCGTTCAAGCCGACAAAGAAGGCAAGATTCAGACCATGGCGTTGCGCCATCAATGTTGTGGCGATGAAAATCGAGGTCGTTAGCAGGCTAAGGGGATGGCGTTGCCGCACTGAAAAATGGCACATTGACGCACTTGCCCGTTTGTATCTCCTGTTGTCTGGAAATTCCCATGGCTATCAGCAACGCCCAGACCGGCTCAGTGCCGGCGTCCGCTACGCCCCAAAGCAGTCCCCTGGTGATGCGCATCATCGGCGCGGTGGCGCTGGCGCATTTGATCAACGACTTGATCCAGTCGGTGCTGCCGTCGATCTACCCGATGCTCAAGGCCAGCTATGGCCTGAGCTTCACTCAGGTCGGCCTGATCACCCTGACATTCCAGTTGACGGCCTCGCTGTTGCAGCCGTGGGTGGGTTACTACACCGATCGCCACCCCAAACCGTGGCTGCTGCCGGCGGGTACGGTTTGCACCCTGGTCGGCATTCTGATGATGTCGGTGGTCGGCAGCTTCCCGCTGATTTTGCTGGCGGCGGGCTTGATCGGCATCGGTTCTTCGACCTTCCACCCCGAAGCGTCTCGCGTGGCGCGACTGGCTTCGGGCGGGCGCTTCGGGCTGGCGCAATCGACCTTCCAGGTCGGCGGTAACGCAGGCTCGGCGTTCGGCCCGTTACTGGCGGCAGCGATCATCATTCCCTACGGCCAAGGGCACGTGGCCTGGTTCGGCCTGTTCGCGGTGTTTGCGTTGTTCGTGCTGTACCGGATCAGCCGCTGGTACGCCAACCACTTGAACCTGTTCAAGCTCAAGCAGGGTCAGGCAGCGACTCACGGCCTGTCCAAGGGCCGAGTGACCAGCGCGCTGGTGGTGCTCGGGTTGCTGGTGTTCTCCAAGTATTTCTACATGGCCAGCCTCACCAGCTATTTCACCTTCTACCTGATCGAGAAGTTCGACCTGTCGGTCGCCAGTTCTCAGTTGCACCTGTTCCTGTTCCTCGGTGCGGTAGCGGCGGGGACGTTCTTTGGCGGGCCGATCGGCGACAGGATCGGGCGTAAGGCAGTGATCTGGTTCTCGATCCTCGGCGTTGCACCGTTCACCTTGTTGCTGCCCCATGTCGACCTGTTCTGGACCAGCATCCTGAGCGTCGTCATCGGCTTCATCCTCGCCTCGGCGTTCTCGGCCATCGTCGTGTACGCCCAGGAACTGGTGCCGGGCAATGTCGGGATGATCGCCGGGGTGTTCTTCGGTTTGATGTTCGGTTTCGGCGGGATAGGCGCAGCGTTGCTGGGGCACCTGGCGGATATTCACGGCATCGAGTACGTGTATTACCTGTGTTCATTCCTGCCGTTGCTGGGGGGGTTGGCGATCTTCCTGCCGCGTACGAAAAAGTCCTGATCCAGCACAAATCCCCTGTGGGAGCGAGCTTGCTCGCGATGACGGAGTGTCAGTCAGTATCTTTGTTGGCTGACACACCGCTATCGCGAGCAAGCTCGCTCCCACAGAAAAGCAAAAACAAGGCACAAAAAAAGCCGCGTATCAAACGCGGCTTTTTCTTGGGCGTGTGGCTTATACGTTGAAGCGGAAGTGCATCACGTCGCCGTCCTTGACGATGTAGTCCTTGCCTTCCAGACGCCATTTACCGGCTTCCTTGGTACCGGCTTCGCCCTTGTACTGGATGAAGTCGTTGTAGGCGATCACTTCGGCGCGGATGAAGCCTTTCTCGAAGTCGGTGTGGATCACACCAGCGGCTTGTGGTGCGGTAGCACCGACGCGCACGGTCCAGGCGCGGACTTCTTCGACACCGGCGGTGAAGTAGGTCTGCAGGTGCAGCATTTCGTAGCCGGCGCGGATCACGCGGTTCAGGCCAGGCTCTTCGAGGCCCAGGGCTTCGAGGAACATGTCTTTCTCTTCACCGTCATCGAGCTCGGCGATTTCCGCTTCGATCTTGTTGCACACCGGTACAACCACGGCGCCTTCTTCTTCGGCGATGGCCTTGACCACGTCCAGGTGCGGGTTGTTCTCGAAACCGTCTTCAGCGACGTTGGCGATGTACATGACCGGCTTGGTGGTCAGCAGGTGGAAGCCCTTGATCACCGCTTTTTCGTCGGTGCCCATGTTCTTCATCAGGCTGCGCGCCGGCTTGCCTTCGGTGAAGTGAGCGATCAATTGCTCCAGCAGACCTTTCTGGACCACGGCGTCCTTGTCACCACCCTTGGCATTGCGCGCGACTTTCTGCAGTTGCTTTTCGCAGCTGTCGAGGTCGGCGAAGATCAGTTCCAGGTCGATGATTTCGATGTCGCGTTTCGGGTCGACGCTGTTGGAGACGTGAATCACGTTCTCGTCTTCGAAGCAGCGGACCACGTGGGCGATGGCATCGGTTTCACGGATGTTGGCCAAAAACTTGTTGCCCAGGCCTTCACCTTTCGACGCGCCGGCCACCAGGCCCGCGATGTCGACGAATTCCATGGTGGTCGGCAGGATGCGCTTTGGATTGACGATGGCCGCCAGGGCTTCCAGACGCGGATCCGGCATCGGCACGATACCGCTGTTCGGTTCGATGGTGCAGAAGGGGAAGTTCTCGGCCGCGATCCCGGATTTGGTCAGGGCGTTGAACAGGGTGGACTTGCCGACGTTAGGCAGACCGACGATGCCGCAATTGAATCCCATGGTGTTTTCCCCGAGGAGTGAGTCAGGCCTTCTGGCTGTGCAGGTTTTTCATCGCGCGGTTCCATTCCCCGGCGAGGATATCCGGCAGCACGCCGAGGGCAAAGTCGATGCTGGCATCGAGTTTTTCCTGTTCGGCGCGTGGCGCACGACCCAGGACGAAATTTGAAACCATACTGGCAACGCCCGGGTGGCCAATGCCAAGCCGCAAGCGGTGAAAGGTATTCTGATTGCCCAGTTGCGCAATGATGTCGCGCAACCCGTTGTGACCGCCGTGGCCGCCGCCTACTTTGAGCTTGGCAACGCCCGGAGGCAGGTCGAGTTCGTCGTGCGCCACGAGGATTTCTTCGGGCTTGATGCGGAAGAAACCGGCGAGTGCCGCCACGGCCTGGCCGCTGCGGTTCATGTACGTGGTGGGAATCAGCAGACGAACATCCTGACCCTGGTGCGAATAGCGCCCGGTCAGGCCGAAATATTTGCGGTCCGCCACAAGGTTCACGCCTTGTGCGTTCGCGATGCGCTCAACAAAAAGGGCCCCTGCGTTATGCCGGGTCTGTTCGTATTCAGCGCCTGGATTTCCCAGGCCAACGATCAGTTTGATGGCAGTCACGATAGGGGCCCTTCATTGGAGTGGTGGATAACATCGCCGCAATCAGGGAAAGCGGCGAAAGTGGACGAAAATTGCTCATTTACCATGATGTAAACTCCGCGTTCTCGCCCGCTTTCTCGCTATGCTCTAGTCCGCGATGTTTCCGGTCACTCCGGCAGCGCAGAGTAAATTACTCTGCAGCGCCTTCTGCAGCTTCTGGAGCAACACGTGGAGCGTGGACGTTGGCAACAGCCTTGTCATCGCCGTGTGCCAGGGCCACGAACTCAACGCCTTTAGGCGCCTTGAGGTCCGACAGGTGAATGATCGAACCGATTTCAGCGTTAGCCAGGTCGACTTCGATGAACTCAGGCAGATCTTTCGGCAGGCAGGAAACTTCGATCTCGGCAACAACGTGCGAGATTTCGCCGCCTTTCTTGGTCGGTGCTTCTTCGTTGATGAAGTGCACTGGAACGATCGCGGTCAGTTTCTGGCCAGCGACTACGCGTACGAAGTCAGCGTGCATCACGTGGCCTTTGGCCGGGTGACGCTGCAGGGCTTTGATCACGACGTTCTGCTTGGTGCCACCAACGTTCAGCTCGATGATGTGGCTGTAAGCCGCTTCGTTTTCGAGCAGTTTGGCAACTTCTTTGGCCAGCATGCTGATGGATTCAGGGGCTTTGTCGCCACCGTAAACTACAGCTGGAACCAGGCTTGCGAGACGACGCAGGCGGCGGCTCGCACCTTTCCCCAGGTCGGAACGCACTTCAGCATTCAGAGTAAAATCGTTCATGTTGTATCTCCAAAATAACCACACTCGCCCCAGCGTTTGCGACCAGCGCTAAAGGCGATATGGGCAAAAAAGCCCCGCCCCGACAGGAATGCCGGGGCGGGGCGCTTTTCGTCAACGAGACATTTCGAGAAGGGCAGGGCCCTTAGCGGAACATCGCGCTGATCGATTCTTCATTGCTGATGCGGCGGACCGCCTCGGCAACTACCGGTGCGATATCCAGTTGGCGGATACGCGCACAGGCTTGTGCTGCAGCGGACAGCGGAATGGTGTTGGTCACCACCAGCTCGTCCAGCACGGAATTTTCAATGTTCTCGATTGCCCGACCCGACAGCACAGGGTGCGTGCAGTAGGCGAAAACCTTGGCAGCGCCATGCTCTTTCAGGGCCTTGGCCGCGTGGCACAGGGTGCCGGCGGTATCGACCATGTCATCGACCAGAATACAGGTACGCCCTTCGACATCACCGATGATATGCATCACTTCAGAGTGATTGGCTTTCTCACGGCGTTTGTCGATGATCCCGAGATCCACGCCCAGGGATTTGGCAACGGCACGTGCACGCACGACGCCGCCAATGTCCGGGGACACGATCATCAGGTTTTCGAAGCGCTGATCTTCGATGTCATCCACCAGAACCGGGGAGCCGTAGATGTTATCTACCGGAATATCGAAGAAACCCTGGATTTGGTCAGCATGCAGATCAACCGTGAGAACACGGTCGATGCCGACTACGGTAAGCATGTCAGCCACGACTTTCGCGCTGATAGCCACACGTGCGGAACGCGGACGGCGATCCTGACGGGCATAACCAAAGTAAGGAATAACAGCAGTGATACGAGTAGCCGAGGAGCGGCGGAAGGCATCAGCCATCACTACCAGTTCCATCAGGTTATCGTTGGTCGGAGCGCAAGTCGGCTGAATAATGAAGACGTCTTTACCGCGGACGTTTTCATTGATCTCGGCTGTAATTTCGCCGTCGGAGAATTTACCGACAGAGATGTCACCGAGAGGGATATGCAGCTGACGTACGACACGCCGAGCCAGATCGGGGTTAGCGTTCCCCGTAAAGACCATCATCTTGGACACGCGCAGTACCTGAAGGCTGAGGGTAACCTGGATGAGTATAGGAAAATGGCAGGGGCGGCTGGATTCGAACCAACGCATGGCAGGATCAAAACCTGCTGCCTTACCGCTTGGCGACGCCCCTGTATCTGTTGCAACGATTACCCGGTAATCGGTTCCTTTAGAGCAGACTTTGAAGCTTGCGATGCAACATCGAAACGTTGCTTCCTTTTGCTACAAAACCTGTAAGGGTCTCTGTCAGAAGGGCCGAGACTTTATCAGCTTCAGCTTTGCTTGGGAAGCCCCCAAACACACAACTTCCAGTTCCGGTGAGTTTTGCTTCGGTAAATTTACCTAACAAATTCAAAGCGTTACGTACCTCTGGATAACGCCTTGTTACCACCGGCAAGCAGTCATTTCGACTGTTTCCCTTGGGAACGGGGCGCACTTTAATGGGAGGAGTGTTACGTGTCAACAACGGATCTGAAAAAATTTCTGCCGTACTTACAGAGACTTGCGGCACCAGCACCAGATACCACGGTTCTTCGGGGTCGACAGGGGTCAGTTTCTCCCCCACGCCCTCGGCGAAAGCCGCATGACCACGAACGAAAACCGGGACGTCGGCGCCCAGCGTCAATCCCAGGCCAGCCAGGCGATCTTCATCCCAGCCCAATTGCCACAGGTGATTGAGGCCGAGCAAAGTCGTGGCGGCATTCGAACTGCCGCCGCCAATGCCGCCGCCCATGGGCAGGATCTTTTCGATCCAGATATCGACGCCCAGCGAACAACCGGATTGCTCCTGGAGTTTTTTCGCGGCCTTGACGATCAGGTTGCTGTCGTGGGGTACGCCGGCAAATTCGGTGTGCAGTTGAATGGCACCGTCATCGCGCAAGGCGTAGGTGATTTCGTCGCCGTAATCGAGAAACTGAAACATCGTTTGCAGTTCGTGGTAGCCGTCTTCGCGGCGACCGAGAATGTGCAGCATCAAATTGAGTTTGGCCGGGGACGGCAAAGTCAGGCGATTGGCTGGCATGTCATGACCCCAGTTTGCGTGGCTGCCAGGCCTTGATCACCAGGGTGACGTCAAGGTCGGTGCCATGCAGCTTGATGCGCTCGGGCAGCCAGTAACCGTTTTGCTGGGTGTAGTCGGTGTATTCGACCTGCCAGCCATCCTGCTCGAGGTTGGCCAGGCGACTGTCGGCATCCAGGGTCAGGTGACTTTTGCTGTCCGGAGACGGGAGCCCGCGCACCCACCAGGCCAGATTGGACACCGGCAGCTTCCAGCCCAGCTGTTCTTCGAGCAGCACTTCCGGATTCGGCGCGTCGTAGCGTCCCTGGTTGGCGACTTCCAGCGACACCTTGCCCGGACGTCCGGTCAGGCGAGCCGCACCGCGGCCCAGTGGCCCGGACAGGCGAATGTCGTAGTAATCCTGGCGCTGCAGCCAGAACAGCGTGCCGCTGCCCGAGTCTTTCGGCGCACGGATGCCGATCTTGCCGTCGATCTGCCAGCCGTCGAGGCCGGTCAGTTGCTGTTTGTGCTCGCGCCATTGGGCGGCGTTGCCATGACCCTCGACCGATTCGCGGGGACCCAGGCCTGCGCAACCGGCGAGCAGGGCGATAAAGCTGAAAACGATGAAATGGCGCAAAAACATAATCTTAAAGAGTCTCTGATCCGGTCAGGCGTTTGATGGTGCCACGCAGAGTCGGGCTGTCAGGCTGTTCCTTGAGGAATTTGCCCCAGACTTGTCTGGCCTCGCGCTGTTTGCCGTTGGCCCACAGGACTTCGCCCAGGTGTGCGGCGACTTCCTGGTCGGGGAAGCGTTCCAGGGCCTGGCGCAGCAGGCGCTCGGCTTCGTCGAGATTGCCCAGGCGGTAATTCACCCAGCCAAGGCTGTCGAGTACCGCCGGGTCTTCCGGACTGATCTGGTGCGCCTGTTCGATCAGGGCCTTGGCTTCGGCGTAGCGCGTGGTGCGGTCGGACAGGGTGTAACCGAGGGCGTTCAATGCCATGGCGTTGTCCGGGTCACGCTTGATGATCGTGCGCAGGTCTTTTTCCATCTGCGCCAGGTCATTGCGTTTTTCCGCCTGCATGGCACGGGTGTAGAGCAGGTTCAAATCGTCCGGGTATTGCTGCAAGGCTTGATGCAGAACGCTCCAGGCCTTGTCGCCCTGATTGTTGGCGGACAGGGTTTCGGCTTCGATCAGATACAGCTGGATCGCGTAATCCGGCTGCTCGTCGCGCTCTGCCGCCAGCTTTCTCTGCGCTTCGGCGGTCCTGCCGTTGTCTATCAGGATGTCGGCCTGACGCAATTGCGCCGGCAGGAAATCGTTGCCCGGGCCAACCTTGGCGTACTCGATCAATGCGCCTTGCGGGTCGTTTTGTTCTTCGGCGATGCGGCCGAGGTTCAGGTGCGCCGAGTCGACGTGGCTGTCCCGGGCGATCAGGTCTTCAAGATAACCCTTGGCCTCGTTCCAGGCCTTGGCTTCCAGGCAGACCAGTGCCAGGGAGTATCGCAGCTCGTCGTCTTCCGGGTATTGCTGAACCAGGCTGGAGAACTCGGCCTTGGCGTCGTCCATGCGGTCCTGTTCAACCAGCATCCGCGCATAAGTCAGGCGCAGGCGCTTGTCGTCCGGGTATTTCTTGATGCTTTTCTGCAGCAGCGGCAAGGCCTCGTCACCGCGATCGAGGGTTTGCAGCAGGCGTGCGCGCAGCAGGATCGGAGCAATTTCGCCGTCGTCCGGCGGATTTTCTTCCAGCAGTTTCAGTGCGCCTTTGGCGTCGCCATCCTGTTGCATCAGCAGTGCCTTGCCGAAAATCAGCTGGCTGTTGTTCGGATGGCGTTGCAGCAAGCGGTCGAAGCTTTTCATCAGGCCGTTGCGTGTGTCCTGGTCGGTGTCGGCCGCCGACAGCGCCAGGAAGTCGAAATGAGTGTCGCCCTTGCCTTGCAGGACTTTCTCCATATAGACCATGGAGTCGTCATAACGCCCGGCGCGGGCCAGTTGCACGGCGGCGGCGCGTTGCGCTTCGAGGTCGTCGGGAGCGTTTTTCGCCCAGATCAGCGCAGTGTCCAGGGCAGCCTGATCGGCGCCCAGGTATTCGGCGATACGGAATGCCCGCTCCGAGATGCCCGGATCCTGGGTGTTGATGGCCTGGGTCACATAGTTGTCCAGGGCAATGTCGAAACGATTGCGCTGGCCAGCCAGTTCGGCGCTCAACAGGCTGAAGACGGTTTCCTCGCTGAAGGAGCTGTAGACCTTCGGCTTTTCAGGGGCCGGGGTGCTGTCTTCAACCGGCGGCGTACCGTCCGACGAAACGGGTGCCAAGGCCTGGCAGCCGCTGAGGAAGACAAAAGCGAGGAGCAACGCGGAAGATCTATTCATATAGGAAGAGGACGACTAACCTGCGGTCGGATCATCATGACACAAGCTTTAGGCCAAACATAACCGGCCCGCCAATTTACCCAATCCCGGGACTTGCGCGATGCCCCTGTAGGAGCTGCCGCAGGCTGCGATCTTTTGATCTTGAAAAACAAAGTCAAAAGATCGCAGCCTGCGGCAGCTCCTACAGGTCGGGAACGAGAATGGCTCGCAAGCCGGGGCGTCCCATCGGCGCGATAGATATCGAGTGGTTGTTCTGATTCCGTCGAAGTAGGACAATTGCCGGCTTCACGTCACCATCAGCGACTTTGAATGGCCTTCCTTGCACTCGGTATTAACCACAAGACTGCTTCAGTAGACGTCCGCGAGCGCGTGGCTTTTACCCCTGAGCAGCTGGTTGAGGCCTTGCAGCAGCTCTGCCGACTCACCGACAGCCGCGAAGCTGCGATCCTCTCCACCTGCAATCGCAGTGAACTCTATATAGAACAGGATCACCTGTCGGCGGATGTCGTGCTGCGCTGGCTGGCCGAATACCATCATTTGAGCTACGACGAGCTGCGCGAAAGCGCCTATGTGCATGAAGATGATGCGGCAGTTCGTCACATGATGCGGGTGGCCTCCGGGCTCGACTCGCTGGTGTTGGGCGAGCCGCAGATTCTCGGCCAGATGAAATCGGCCTATGCCGTGGCTCGCGAGGCGGGCACCATCGGGCCATTGCTCGGGCGGCTGTTCCAGGCCACGTTCAACGCGGCCAAGCAGGTGCGCACCGACACGGCCATCGGCGAGAACCCGGTGTCGGTAGCATTTGCCGCGGTGAGCCTGGCCAAGCAGATTTTCAGTGACCTGCAACGCAGCCAGGCCTTGTTGATCGGCGCCGGCGAGACCATCACCCTGGTCGCCCGCCATCTGCATGACCTGGGGGTAAAGCGCATCGTGGTCGCCAACCGTACCCTGGAGCGCGCCAGTATTCTTGCCGAACAGTTCGGCGCCCATGCGGTGTTGCTGTCGGATATTCCGGCAGAGCTGGTGCGCAGCGATATCGTCATCAGTTCCACCGCCAGCCAGTTGCCGATCCTGGGCAAGGGCGCAGTGGAAAGCGCCTTGAAACTGCGCAAGCACAAACCCATTTTCATGGTGGATATCGCCGTTCCCCGCGATATCGAACCCGAAGTCGGCGAGTTGGACGACGTTTACCTCTATAGCGTCGACGATCTTCACGAAGTGGTCGCCGAGAACCTCAAGAGCCGCCAGGGCGCTGCCCAGGCCGCCGAAGAGATGGTCTCGGTCGGCGCCGAAGACTTCATGGTCCGCCTGCGTGAATTGGCGGCGGTGGACGTGCTCAAGGCCTATCGTCAACAGAGCGAACGCCTGCGCGACGAAGAATTGCAAAAGGCCCAGCGCATGCTGGCCAACGGCAGCAGCGCCGAAGAGGTGCTGGTGCAATTGGCTCGCGGGCTGACCAACAAACTCTTGCACGCACCGAGCGTGCAGTTGAAAAAGCTCTCTGCCGAAGGTCGCCTGGACGCGCTGGCGATGGCCCAGGAACTCTTTGCCCTCGGTGAGGGCTCATCGGATAGCTTTTCGGATAAAAAACCGCAATGAAAGCGTCACTGCTCAATAAGCTGGATATTCTCCAGGACCGTTTCGAGGAATTGACTGCCCTGCTGGGCGACGGCGAGGTCATTTCCGATCAGAACAAGTTCCGTACCTATTCCAAGGAGTACGCGGAAGTTGAACCGATCGTGGGCACCTATAAAGAACTGCTGAAAGTGCAGGATGACCTTGAGGGCGCCCAGGCTCTGCTCAAGGACAGCGACCCGGACATGCGTGAAATGGCCGTGGAAGAAGTCCGCGAGGCCAAGGAGCGCCTGGTCACGCTCGAAGCCGACCTGCAGCGCATGCTGCTGCCCAAGGACCCGAACGACGGGCGCAACGTGTTCCTCGAAATCCGTGCCGGCACCGGCGGCGACGAGGCGGCGATTTTCTCTGGCGACCTGTTCCGCATGTATTCGCGTTACGCCGAGCGTCGTGGCTGGCGGGTGGAGATCCTCTCGGAAAACGAGGGTGAACACGGCGGCTATAAAGAGGTGATTGCCCGGGTCGAGGGCGACAACGTCTACGGCAAACTCAAGTTCGAATCCGGTGCGCACCGCGTGCAGCGGGTTCCGGCGACCGAATCCCAGGGGCGCATCCACACGTCGGCCTGCACCGTGGCGGTATTGCCCGAGCCGGACGAACAGGAAGCCATCGAGATCAACCCGGCCGACCTGCGCATCGATACCTATCGCTCCTCCGGCGCCGGTGGCCAGCACGTCAACAAGACCGACTCGGCGATCCGCATCACTCACTTGCCGTCCGGCATCGTGGTCGAGTGCCAGGAAGAACGTTCGCAGCACAAGAACCGCGCCCGGGCGATGTCCTGGTTGTCGGCCAAGCTGAACGATCAGCAGACCTCCGCCGCGGCCAACGCCATTGCCAGCGAACGCAAGCTGCTGGTGGGTTCCGGTGATCGCTCCGAGCGCATCCGCACCTACAATTTTGCCCAGGGCCGGGTCACTGACCACCGGGTCAACCTGACCTTGTATTCCCTCGACGAGATCCTCGCCGGCGGCGTCGAGGCGGTGATCGAGCCGCTGCTGGCCGAGTACCAGGCCGATCAACTGGCAGCGATAGGTGAGTAAATGACGATCATCGCCAGTTTGTTGCGTGCCGCTGATCTACCCGACTCGCCGACGGCGCGTCTGGATGCCGAATTGCTGCTGGCGGCGGCGTTGGGCAAGTCCCGCAGCTTCCTGCACACCTGGCCGGAACGCATCGTGCCGAGCGAAGCGGCGCTGACGTTCGCCGAATATTTGCAGCGCCGCCGCAGCGGCGAGCCGGTGGCCTATATCCTCGGCCAGCAAGGTTTCTGGAAGCTGGACCTGGAAGTGGCACCGCACACGCTGATCCCGCGCCCGGACACCGAACTGCTGGTGGAGGCTGCGCTGGAATTGTTGCCGGCCACACCGGCCAAGGTGCTCGACCTCGGTACCGGCAGCGGCGCGATTGCCCTGGCGTTGGCCAGCGAGCGTCCGGCCTGGAGCGTCACGGCCGTGGATCGCGTGCTGGAAGCCGTCGCCCTGGCCGAACGCAATCGCCAGCGTTTGCACCTGAACAACGCCAAGGTGCTGAGTAGCCATTGGTTCAGCGCCCTGGAAGGTCAGCGTTTTCAGCTGATCATCAGCAATCCGCCCTACATTGCAGCGGCCGATCCGCATCTGGTCGAGGGCGATGTGCGCTTTGAACCGGCCAGTGCCCTGGTGGCCGGTGTCGACGGGCTCGACGATCTGCGTCTGATCGTCGCCCAGGCGCCGGATCACCTTGAAACGGGTGGCTGGCTGATGCTCGAACACGGTTACGATCAGGCCGAGGCGGTCCGCGACCTGCTGTTGACCCGCGGTTTTGAAGAAGTCCACAGCCGCACCGATCTGGGCGGTCATCAACGCATCAGTCTGGGGCGCCTGCCGTGCTGAATGATCAGGAGTTGCTGCGTTACAGTCGGCAGATTCTGCTGCAACACATCGATATCGACGGCCAGTTGCGGCTCAAGGACAGCCGCGTATTGATCGTCGGACTGGGCGGCCTTGGCGCGCCAGTGGCGCTGTATCTGGCGGCCGCCGGCATTGGCGAGATGCACCTGGCGGACTTCGACACGGTCGACCTGACCAACCTGCAACGCCAGATCATTCACGACACCGATAGCATCGGCATGGGCAAGGTCGATTCAGCGATCAAGCGCCTGACGGCGATCAACCCCGAGATCCGGTTGGTCGCCCATCGCGCGGCGTTGGACGAAGATTCCCTGGCCGCCGTGGTGGCCGGGGTGGATCTGGTCCTCGATTGCTCGGACAATTTTACCACCCGTGAAGCGGTCAATGCCGCGTGCGTGGCCGCCGGCAAACCGCTGGTCAGCGGTGCGGCGATTCGCCTCGAAGGCCAACTGTCGGTGTTCGATCCGCGTCGGCCCGAGAGTCCGTGCTACCACTGTTTGTACGGGCACGGCAGCGAAGCCGAACTGACTTGCAGCGAGGCCGGCGTGGTCGGTCCGCTGGTCGGGCTGGTCGGCAGCCTGCAAGCGCTTGAAGCGCTGAAGTTGCTGGCCGGATTCGGTGAGCCACTGGTGGGGCGCCTGTTGCTGATCGATGCCTTGGGCACGCGCTTTCGCGAATTGCGGGTCAAGCGTGATCCGGGCTGTAGCGTCTGTGGGTCGAAACATGCGTGAAGCGCCGATTGGCGTGTTCGACTCCGGTGTCGGTGGGCTCTCGGTGCTGGCCGAGATCCAGCGCTTGCTGCCCAACGAGACGCTGATGTACGTCGCCGATTGCGGCAATGTTCCCTATGGCGAGAAAACTCCGGCATTTATCCAGCAGCGTTGCAGCGTGATGGCCGACTTCTTTCAGCAGCAGGGCGCCAAGGCCCTGGTGCTGGCCTGCAACACGGCAACGGTGGCCGGCGTCGCCGACTTGCGTCGCGACTATCCCGAATGGCCCATCGTCGGCATGGAGCCGGCCGTCAAGCCGGCCGCCGCCGCAACCCGCTCCGGCGTGGTCGGGGTGCTGGCCACCACCGGCACCTTGCAGAGCGCCAAGTTCGCCGCATTGCTCGACCGCTTCGCCACGGACGTGAAAGTGATCACCCAGCCCTGTCCCGGGCTGGTGGAACTGATTGAAAACGGCGACCTGCATAGCGCCGAGCTGCGTGAGCTGTTGGCCGGGTATGTCGAGCCACTGCTGGCGGCTGGCGCGGACACCCTGATTCTCGGCTGCACCCATTACCCCTTTCTCAAGCCGATGCTCCGGCAGATGATCCCCGCGGACATCAGCCTGATCGATACCGGTGCTGCCGTCGCGCGGCAACTCCAGCGGCTTTTGGCCGAACGCGAACTGCTCGCCGCCGGGCCTGCCCGTGAAGCGCAGTTCTGGACCAGCGCCGATCCGCTTCATTTCAGAAATATCTTGCCAATACTGTGGAATACCTCTGGCGTTGTGCGAAGCTTCAACTGGTAGAAGGCTGTCTGGGGGAGTACGAAGAAATCGGGGTGAACTTCTGATAAATCGCTGACTTCTATAGTTTTGCTGGGCCAGGCAACAAAAAATTCATACGAAATCGTTCGGAAAAGGAAGTTTCTAGTGAAGCGACTATTCTGCTTGGCCGCGATTGCGGCCGCATTAATGGGGCACACCTTGACTGCGCAGGCGGCAGGTGTGGAGTTCGCGGTTGGTCAGACCAGCGATTCGACCATGACGTATCGGCTGGGCATGCAATTCGATTGGGACCAGAGTTGGTGGCAGAGCGACGTGGGTCGCCTGACCGGTTACTGGAGCGGCGCGTACACCTATTGGGAAGGTGACGAGAAATCCAGTAACCACAGCCTGTCGTTCTCGCCTGTGCTGGTTTATGAATTTTCCGGCCAGAACGTCAAACCCTACGTCGAGTTCGGGGTAGGCGTGGCGGCGTTTGCCAGTACCGAAGTCGAAAGCAACGATCTGGGCAGCGCCTTCCAGTTTGAAGACCGCTTTGGATTCGGTTTGCGCTTTGCCGGCGGACATGAAGTCGGGGTTCGTGCGACGCACTATTCCAACGCCGGGATTACCACTCCGAACGATGGTGTAGAAAGTTACGCATTGCATTACACGATGCCGTTGTAACTGCTTAATACACACCCATGTGGGAGCGGGCTTGCTCGCGAAAGCAGTGGAACAGTCGACACTTTGATCGACTGACCTGACGCTTTCGCGAGCAAGCCCGCTCCCACATTGGTATTGGGACAACTTCAAATTAGCGATACGCCGTCGAAATCTCCAGGCGTTCGTCGATGCACTCCGGTGCGCCCATCTCGAACTCCCGGCAGATCAGCGGACGTTTTTCGTAGATGGTGCACATCATCGTGTTGCGATCCAGGGCGGCACACCAGCCGTCGTCCAGACGCAGCATGACTTCCCCGCCCCAGTCATCGGTATCGATGAACCGTTCAGGCACACCCGTGTCGGTGATCAGCATGACTTCGAGCTGGCAGCAACAGGCTGCGCAGGTCGAGCACGTGACCGCGGGTTCCGCGATTTGCGTATGGGGGATGGTTTTCATGGCGCGCAGTGTAAGGCAGTCACCCGGTACTGTGTGAAAGGTCTGACGGACGCCCGGGTATCGGCGCGTCCGGGATGCCGCTGCCGATGATGGCGATTTTCAGGGTTGGTCCTTGATCGGTGGCTGGCTGCGTACCATGCGTTTGCCGATCTCCAGTTTCACTTGGTCCGGCCGTTTGGACAGCGGCCAGAGGGCGGCCATGAACGCAGCCGGGAAAGCGATTTCCAGCGGGCGGTCCTTGAGCTTTTCGAAGATGTGTCGCGCAGCTTTCTCCACCGGCCAGCTCAAGGGCATGGGAAAGTCGTTTTTCGCCCTCAGCGGCGTTTCGACAGGCCCAGGGTTGATCACCGTGAGTTCTATGCCTTCAGGGGCCAGGTCGATGCGCAGGGATTCGAACAGGTAACGCAGCCCGGCTTTTGAGGTGCCATACGCTTCTGCCTCGGGCAGCGGCAGGTAGGTGACCGTACTGGCCATGGCCACCAAATGGGGTGCGGTACCGGCCCGCAGCAAAGGCAGGGCGGCATCGATGCAATAACTACTGGCCAACAGGTTGGTACGCAATACATGCTCGACAATCGACGCATCGAACTGCCTGGCATCCACGTACTCGCTGGTGCCGGCATTGAGTATCACGGTGTCCAGCGAGCCCCAGTCCTCGGCAATCTGCTCGCCGATCTCGCGCACGGTCTGGCTGTTGGTCAGGTCACCGGCCACAACCAGCACTTGCCCCGGATAGCGTTGCGACAAGACTTTCAACTGCGCTACCGAGCGCGAACTGACGGCCAGGTGCGCACCGGTTTTCAGGATTTCTTCGGCCAGGGCCGCACCAATGCCACTGCTGGCACCGGTCAGCCAGTATCGTCGTGAGAGCGTATGACTCATCCCAATCTCCTTTTCAGCCAGGCCATTGGCCGGCCCAATATGGGTAAACATTTATGAAGCAGAGCCCCGGCATCGAGGTAGTTCCGGTGGCGGTCATTCATGATCCAACGCCGGCGTATTGGCGTGACGGCAGATTTTTGAACGCTGTCAACGCACGCGTACGGGATGCGCTCAAGTCGACGATCGGTGAAGGGTAATCCACCCCACCAAACAGGCCGCCGAGATTGGCGGGGTTGTGCACGTCTTTTTTATTCAGCCCTGCCAGCTCCGGCAGCCATTGCTTGATGAATACACCTTCGGGATCGAATTTTTCCGACTGGCTCAGCGGGTTGAAAATCCGGAAGTAAGGCGCCGAGTCGGTGCCGGTGGAAGAGCTCCATTGCCAGCCACCATTGTTCGCCGCCAGGTCGCCATCGATCAGGTGACGCATGAAAAAGCGTTCGCCTTCGCGCCAGTCGATCAGCAGGTTCTTGGTCAGGAACATCGCCACCACCATGCGCAGGCGGTTGTGCATCCAGCCGGTGGCCAGCAGTTGGCGCATGGCGGCGTCGATGATCGGCAAACCGGTGCGCGCCTGTTGCCAGGCGGCCAGTTCATCGGGAGCGTTGCGCCAGGCCAGCGCTTCGGTTTCCGGGCGAAACGCGCGGTGCCGGGACACTCGCGGGTAGCCCACCAGGATGTGTTTGTAGAATTCGCGCCACAGCAGTTCGTTGATCCAGGTGACGGCGCCTGTGTTGCCGCTTTCGAACTCGCCCTGATTGCTGTTCAACGCGGCGTGCAGGCATTGGCGTGGAGAAATCACCCCGGCGGCAAGATAGGCCGAGAGCTGACTGGTGCCGGGTTTTGCCGGGAAGTCGCGTTCGTTCCGGTAGTGGTCGATCTGCGCTTCGCTAAAGCTGTCGAGGCGGCGCCGGGCTTCGGTTTCGCCGGCCGGCCACAGGCTGCGCAAGTGATCACCGGGCGTTGCGAAACCCTCGATGCTCAAGGGGATCGCATCGCTGGCAATGTTCAGCGGCGCTTGTTTGTGCGGCGCGCGGACCAGGCTGGGCAGCGAGTGGTGCAGTCGTTCGTAGCAGACTTTGCGGAACTGGCTGAAGACCTGAAAGTAAGTGCCGGTCCGGGTCAGCACGCTCCCGGGCTTGAACAGCAATTGATCGAGGTAGCGGTGAACTTCGATGCCTTCGGCCTGTAGCGCCCAGGCGACCGCAGCATCGCGACGGGACTCGTGAATGCCGTACTCATCGTTGAGGTGCAACGCGTCGACCTGCCACTGTCGGCACAGGTTGAGCAATACGCTGGGCGCGTCATCCCAGCGGGGTGCCTGGCGGATCAGCAGGGGAATGTTCAGTTGAGCCAGTTCGCTGCTCAGCTCGCGCAGGTTGCGCAGCCAGAAGTCCACTTTGCAGGGCGCATCGTCATGTTCCAGCCATTGCTCCGGACTCAGCAGGTACACCGCCACGCACGGGCCACGAGCCGCGGCGGCCGAGAGGGCGGTGTTGTCATGTAGGCGCAAGTCGCTGCGCAGCCAGATCAATTGCATAGGGGGATCCACGCGATTCATTTAAATCAGCCCGCACTGAACGAGTGCCTGATGTGCCGACAATGGATCTTCGGCCAGGTACAAGTCAGTGATCTCGTTGGTACTGGCGGACAACTCGGCGTGGTGGATGCACACCGTTGGTCCGGCAATCATTTTTGGGCAACTGACACCTTTGAAAAGTTTCGGCAGTTGCGCCAGGTTCATGGCCTTGCTGGAGTACAGCAAAACCCCGCGGGGTTGCAGCAGTTCGACCGCCAATGCCAGTTCGCTGACTGGCAGCGGCCCGTCGAAGACCTCCACCGGGCAATCCGCGCTGCTGATCAGCCAGGCCGTGAGCCACAGCTGAGGTTCCATGGGCAGGTCCGAGTGGTTGATCAACAGCAGTGGCGCGGTGCGCAACTGACGATTGTTATGGTAGATGCGCGCGCCGAATTTGCTGCGCAGCCAGGCAGAAAAAAACACACGCTCCATCTGCGCACCGAACTGGCCTTGCCAGCGTTGCTCCAGAGCGGCCAGCAAAGGCATCAACAATTGCTCGCACAGGGTTCGCGGCGGATACAGCGCCATCGCCTGATTGACGTTGTCATCCAGGGCGCGTTCCTGCAATTCGCTGACTGCCTGCAGCAGCGTTAGCAGCAAGGTGTGCCAGTCGTTGTCCACGGACTCGCTGAATACTTGCGGCGTGTCGAGCAATTCCTTGACCTGGCTGACGGCGACGCCACGGTTGAGCCAGGTGAGGATGGCCTGGACACGTTGTACATGATCGGGCGAGAACAGCCGATGCCCCTTGGGGGTGCGTTGCGGCACGATCAGACCGTAGCGCCGCTCCCAGGCGCGCAGGGTCACGGCATTGACGCCGGTCAGGCGCGCCACCTCGCGGATCGGCAGCCAGCCCTCGTCCAGTGCCTTTTTAAAGTCATCGCCGAGGTCTTCGCGGGCGCTGGTGTCGAGTGTCTTTTTCATCAGATGGCGTTTCGCAGGCTGAGGTTTTCCGGGTGCGGTTGCAGATAGACCTGCTGTGCGATGTACGGATCGGGGTGTTGGCGAAAGTGATGTTTGAGCAGCGTCAGCGGCACCACCAACGGCACGATGCCTTGGTGGTACTGGCTGATCAGCTGTTGCACTTCCTGCTTGTCTTCGCGGCTGATGGCCTGTTTCAGGTAACCGCTGATGTGTTGCAGGACGTTGGTATGGGTGCGGCGGGTGGCGCACTTTTTCAGCGCTGCCATCAATTCGCTGAAATATCGGGGGCCCAGTTCCTGCGGATCGTTTTTGCCCATGCTGCCCAGCAGGTGGCCCAGGGCTTTGTATTGCACCGGATTGTGGGCCATCAACAGGTATTTGTAGCGTGAGTGAAAGTCCGTGAGGCCGCGCCGGGTCAAGCCTGCCTGGCGTAGCTGCTGCCAGGCACTGTAGGCGAATACGCGGGTGAGGAAGTTTTCCCGAAGCACCGGATCGTTGAGCCGGCCGTCTTCCTCCACCGGCAAGTCCGGGTGCAGCAGGCAGAAGGCCTGGGCGTAGATCCCGCGACCGCCACTGTCCGCTCGTGTGCCGTTGGCGTGGTAGACCTTGACCCGCTCCAGGCCACAGGACGGGGAATTTTGCATGAAGATATAGCCGCAAATATCCCCCAACTGCCCTGCCATGTCCCGGCCGTAGTTGGCCAGCGGTTGTGTCACGTTCAGGTTGTGATCCAGGGTTCCCACGGCTTCGGGTTGATCGGCACCACTCACCAGTCGAATCGGTTGGCGGGGTACGCCGAGACCGATGGCCACTTCCGGGCAGACCGGGATGAAATCGAAATAATCAGTGAGGGTACGGCTGCACAGCCGCGATTCCTTGTGCCCGCCGTTGAAGCGCACATCGAGTCCCATCAGGCAGGCGCTGATGGCTATTTTCGGTTTGACAGGGGCGTGGGACATCGGAACACCTCGAATCTAAACCTGTACAAACATTTGTGTCTGTACAAGATAACCTCATCATAGATTCGAAGTTATACAAGTCAAATTTTTTGTATAGGTTTTTGGGTGCAATGCCCCCTGTAGGAGCTGCCGAAGGCTGCGATCTTTTGATTTTGTTTTTCAAGATCAAAAGATCGCAGCCTTCGGCAGCTCCTACGCATCATTGCAGGTGTTCATGCAAGCGGCGGGCAGCTTCCTGACCGCTCAGCCAGGCGCCTTCGACGCGTCCGGACAGGCACCAGTCGCCACAGGCGTACAGCCCCAGGTCGGCATCGGCCAGGGTGCCCCATTCGTGATTGCTGGCGGGGCGGGCGTAAAGCCAGCGGTGGGCGAGGCTGAAGCTCGGCGCTGGCATGGAGTCGTGCAGCAGTTCGGCAAACGCGCCGTGCAACTGCTCGATCACCGCTTCCTTGGGCAGGTCGATGTGTTGCCGGCTCCAGGCACTCGTGGCGTGCAGCACCCAGGTGTCGAGGGTGTTGTCGCGCCCGGGCTTGCTGCGGTTGCGGGCCAGCCAGTCGAGTGGGCTGTCCTGTACGAAGCAGCCTTCCATGGGCGTTTCCAGGGGCGTTTCGAAGGCGAGGGCGATGGCCCAGGTCGGGTCCATTTTCACCCCGGCGGCAGCCCCTGCGAGTTTCGGCGCCGATGCCAGCAAAGCCGTGGCCTGGGGCGCCGGCGTGGCGATGACGACGTGGCTGAACGGTCCATGGGTGAAGCCCTCGGCGTCCTGCAGATGCCAGTGCTCTTCCCCGCGATAGACCTCGGTGATCCGGCAGGCGAAATGCACTTCAAGATCACCGAGCAGGGCGCGGGTGATGGCACTCATGCGGGGTGTGCCGACCCAGCGGGTCTGCTCGTCCGGCGACAGATTGAGCTGACCGCCATGGTAGGTGTATAGCTGCGGCGTCCACTCGGCGACCCAGCCTCTGGCCTGCCAGCGCTGGACTTCCGTGACAAAGCGGCGGTCGCGGGCGGTGAAATACTGCGCGCCCATGTCCAGAGCACCCGCATCGCTGCGCTTGCTCGACATGCGCCCGCCGCTGCCGCGGCTTTTATCGAAAAGTTGAACCACATACCCGAGGTCCGTAAGGGCCTGGGCGGCGGAGAGTCCGGCAATGCCGGTGCCAATGATTGCGATAGGTACAGTCATAGGGGCCTCGTTTACCTTTCTGTACAGACTACGCCGGGGTTCAAACCTGTACAATATTGTTTTTTGGTATAACTTTTAGCGTTCTCGTTCTGACAGCTTGGCCTATTGTTAACCATAGAGCCTGCTCGATACCAAAGATCCCTGCTTATAAAAATAGACTAGTGGACAGGGTAAAACGCCACGCGAGGAAGAAGTCATGCACATATTGCTGACCGGCGGTACTGGTTTGATAGGACGTCAGCTCTGCCGGCACTGGTCGGGACAGGGCCATCGCCTGACAGTCTGGAGTCGCAAGCCTGAAAAAGTCGCGAAAACATGTGGTGCCCAGGTGCGTGGAATTGCCCGGTTGGAGGATCTGGGGCAGGAGCCGGTAGATGCAATCGTCAATCTGGCCGGAGCGCCGATTGCCGACCGGCCCTGGACGCACAAGCGTAAAACCTTGTTGTGGAGTAGCCGGATCACACTGACTGAAACCCTGCTGGCGTGGCTGGAAAGTCGCGAGCAGAAACCCCAGGTGTTGATTTCCGGTTCGGCTGTCGGCTGGTATGGCGACGGTGGCGAGCGAGAACTGACCGAGGACTCGGGGCCGGTCAGCGAAGACTTCGCCAGCCAGTTATGCATCGCCTGGGAAGAAACCGCACAACGGGCTGAAGCGCTGGGGATTCGCGTCATCCTCATTCGAACCGGGTTGGTGCTGTCGGCCGAGGGCGGCTTTTTGTCGCGGCTGTTACTGCCCTTCAAGCTGGGGCTGGGAGGGCCGATCGGCAACGGCCGGCAATGGATGCCATGGATTCATATCGACGATCAAATCGCTCTGATTGATTTTCTTCTGCATCGTAACGAGGCCAGCGGTCCCTATAATGCGTGCGCACCCAAACCGGTGCGCAACCGCGAGTTTGCCAAGACGTTGGGCAGCGTGCTGCATCGCCCGGCATTCATGCCGATGCCGGCCTTCGCCTTGAAGGTCGGGCTGGGCGAGTTGTCCTTGCTGTTGCTGGGCGGCCAACGGGCCACGCCGGTTCGCTTGTTACAGGCGGGTTTCACTTTTCAGTTCACGGATTTGCGTGCGGCACTGGATGATCTGTCCGCTCGCCTTTGAAATAGGATGTTGCATGACCGATCACGCGTTGCTTCTGGTCAACCTGGGTTCACCTGCCTCCACCTCGGTGGCGGATGTGCGCAGCTACCTCAATCAATTTCTGATGGACCCGTACGTGATCGACCTGCCATGGCCGGTGCGGCGCCTGCTGGTGTCGCTGATCCTGATCAAGCGTCCCGAGCAGTCGGCCCATGCCTATGCCTCGATCTGGTGGGACGAGGGCTCGCCGCTGGTGGTGCTCAGCCGTCGCCTGCAACGGGCCATGACTGCCCAGTGGCAACACGGCCCGGTCGAGCTGGCGATGCGCTACGGTGAGCCGTCGATCGAGTCGACGCTGGTGCGCATGGCTGCGGCGGGGCACAAGCGAATAACCCTGGCGCCGCTTTATCCACAGTTCGCCGACAGCACCACCACCACGGTGATTGCAGAAGCCAAGCGTGTGCTGCGCGAAAAAGGACTCGATCTGCAATTGTCGATTCTTCAGCCATTTTATGACCAACCGGAATACATCGACGCATTGGTCGCCAGCACGAGGCCACATTTGCAGCAGGATTACGATCACTTGCTGCTGAGCTTTCACGGATTGCCGGAGCGGCACCTGACCAAGCTCGATCCGACGGGGAAGCATTGCTTCAAGAATGAGGATTGCTGCAAGAACGCGTCGCCAGCGGTATTGGCCACCTGCTATCGCGCGCAATGCCTGCGGACAGCATCGGAGTTTGCCAAGCGCATGGGTTTGCCGGACGGCAAGTGGTCGGTGTCATTCCAGTCGCGCCTGGGACGCGCCAAATGGATCGAACCCTACACCGAGGCGCGCCTCGATGAGTTGGCCAAAAGCGGCGTGAAAAAGATTCTGGTGATGTGCCCGGCGTTCGTTGCCGATTGCATCGAGACCCTGGAAGAGATCGGTGATCGCGGCAAGGAGCAATTCCGCGCGGCGGGGGGGGAGGAGTTGGTGCTGGTGCCGTGCCTCAACGACGACCCGCATTGGGCGCGGGCGTTGAGTGCGTTGTGCGAGCGCGCGCCGTTGGCGCTTTAAAAGCTTCGTCGGAACGCCGCCCGGAGCAAGCCCGCTCCCACAGGGAAATGCATTCCAAAATTGTGGGAGCGGGCTTGCTCGCGAAGAGGCTCTTACAGTCAGCGAAAAATCCGAACCTGCTTAGATCAGCGGCTCATTCGCCTTCTTGTGCTTCCAGCTGTCATTGCCCGGCAGGATCAGGTTCAAGCCAATCGCCACCACCGCGCACAGCGCGATGCCTTTGAGGCCGAAGTCGTCCGGCCCGGTGCCAGTGCCGATCAGCACACCGCCGATCCCGAACACCAGGGTCACCGAGACAATCACCAGATTGCGCGCCTCGCCCAGATCGATCTTGTGGCGGATCAGTGTGTTCATCCCCACCGCCGCAATCGAACCGAACAACAGGCACAGAATTCCGCCCATCACCGGCACTGGAATGCTTTGCAGCAGCGCACCGAACTTGCCGATGAACGCCAGGCTGATGGCGAAGATCGCCGCCCAGGTCATGATTTTCGGGTTGTAGTTCTTGGTCAGCATGACCGCGCCGGTCACTTCGGCGTAGGTGGTGTTGGGCGGGCCGCCAAACAGACCGGCCGCCGTGGTGGCAATGCCGTCGCCGAGCAGGGTGCGGTGCAGGCCGGGCTTCTTCAGGTAATCGCGACCGGTCACGCTACCCACGGCAATCACGCCGCCGATGTGTTCGATGGCCGGGGCCAGAGCCACCGGAACGATGAACAGGATCGCCTGCCAGTTGAATTCCGGCGCAGTGAAGTGAGGAATGGCGAACCAGGGGGCCGCAGCGATCTTCGCGGTATCGACCACGCCGAAGTAGAACGACATGCCGAAACCGACCAGCACGCCGGAAATGATCGGCACCAGGCGGAAGATGCCCTTGCCGAAAACCGCAACGATCAGCGTGGTCAGCAGCGCAGGCATCGAGATCATCATCGCCGTCTGGTAATGAATCAATTCACTGCCGTCACCGGCCTTGCCCATGGCCATGTTGGCGGCAATCGGTGCCATTGCCAGGCCAATCGAAATGATCACCGGCCCGATCACCACCGGCGGCAGCAGGCGGTCGATGAAACCGGTGCCTTTGATTTTCACCGCGAGGCCGAGGAAGGTATAGACGAAACCTGCTGCCATTACGCCGCCCATGGTCGCGGCCAGGCCGAACTGGCCCTTGGCGAGAATGATCGGGGTAATGAAGGCAAAGCTCGATGCCAGGAACACCGGCACCTGACGCCCGGTGACGATCTGGAACAGGATCGTCCCCAGGCCGGCCGTGAACAGCGCCACGTTCGGGTCGAGACCGGTGATCAGCGGCATCAACACCAGGGCGCCGAAGGCCACGAACAGCATCTGTGCACCCGACAGCACCGTGCGCCAGAGCGGATCGTTGAACTCTTGCTGCATGGTCACGCGTCCTTCTGCTTGGTGCCGAAGATCTTGTCACCGGCATCGCCCAGCCCCGGGATGATGTAGCCATGTTCGTTCAGTTTTTGATCAATGGACGCGGTATAGATGATCACGTCCGGGTGAGCCTTCTCGACCACGGCAATACCTTCTGGCGCAGCGACCAGCACCATGGCGCGGATGTCCTTGCAGCCGGCTTTTTTCAGCAGGTCGATGGTTGCAACCATCGAGCCGCCGGTGGCGAGCATCGGGTCGATGATCATGGCCAGGCGTTCGTCGATTTCCGGTACCAGCTTCTCGAGGTAGGTGTGGGCCTCGAGGGTTTCCTCGTTGCGGGCCACGCCCACTGCGCTGACTTTGGCACCAGGGATCAGGCTGAGCACGCCTTCGAGCATGCCGATGCCGGCACGCAGGATCGGCACCACGGTAATTTTCTTGCCGGCGATTTTCTCGACCGACACAGTGCCGCACCAGCCATCGATATCGTAGGATTCCAGCGGCAGGTCTTTGGTGGCTTCATAGGTCAACAGGGCGCCGACTTCCTGAGCGAGCTCACGGAAATTCTTGGTGCTGATGTCTGCGCGGCGCATAAGGCCAAGTTTATGACGGATCAGCGGGTGGCGGATCTCATGGATGGGCATGGGGAAAGGCTCCGGCGGCGGGCAAAAAAACCGGCCTAGATTAATCTATCCGAGGGTGTTGTCCTATAGACATACAGTACGTTAGTCCACAAACGCTTGATCTGGCCTCGCTTGATGCGTACCTTTGCCCGCTTTTCCCGAATCCGCCATCCCCTGGAGAGCACCATGTCCGCTGATCTCGAGCATATCCGTCAAATCATGCGAGAGGCTGACTGCCTGTACACCGAAGCTGAAGTCGAGGCGGCCATCGCCCGCGTCGGTGCACAAATCAACGATCAACTGGCGGATTCCAACCCGGTGGTGTTCTGCGTGATGAACGGCGGGCTGATTTTCTCCGGCAAGCTGCTGACCTATCTGCACTTCCCGCTGGAAGCGTCCTACCTGCACGCTACCCGCTATCGCAACGAAACCAGCGGCGGCGACCTGTTCTGGAAGGCCAAGCCGGAAGTTTCCTTCATCGACCGTGATGTCTTGATCATCGACGACATCCTCGACGAAGGGCACACCCTGGGTGCGATCATCGACTTCTGTAAACACGCTGGCGCACGTAAAGTGCACACCGCCGTGCTGATTGATAAAGACCACGACCGCAAGGCCCGTCCGGACCTCAAGGCCGATTTCGTCGGTCTGCCGTGCGTCGACCGCTACATCTTCGGTTACGGTATGGACTACAAAGGCTACTGGCGTAACGCCAACGGGATTTTCGCCGTTAAAGGAATGTAAGACATGGATACGCCGCGTTTTCTGGATCAGACCTTGTTCGCCGAGCTGGCCGGGAAAGCCGCGGCCAATCCTCGCGGGCGCCAACACCATAATTTCCATCAGATGGAAGACGCTTGCCATCGCATGGCGGTGGGGCTGCAACCGTCCACGTATATCCCGCCTCACCGGCACTTGGGTGACAACAAGGCCGAAACCTTGCTGGTCCTCAAAGGCCGCCTCGGCGTGTTGATTTTCGACGAAGCCGGCGCTGTGCTGAGCAAGACAGTTCTGCAGGCCGGTGGCGACTGTGTGGGCGTGGATCTGCCAACTGGCGTATTCCACGGCTTGGTGGTGCTGGAAGCCGATAGCCTGATGTTCGAATGCAAGGCCGGTCCTTACCGTCCGGTCGGTGAGGGTGAGCTGGCGCATTGGGCGCCGCGCGAAGGCGAGCCTGGTGTTGCCGAGTATCAGGCCTGGATGCACGCGCAGTTCGATTAGGATCAAAAGATCGCAGCCTGCGGCAGCTCCTACAGGGGCTGCGATCTTTTGCTTTTACACCCGTGGTAAAGTGCCCGGCCCCGCCCTCCGGAGCCCGTCATGAGTGTTTTGATCCGCTGTTGCGCCGCTCTGGCGCTGACCCTCAGCCTGCCCTTGGCCGCCGCCCCGGCGCCCATGCACAGTCAATTCCTGCCGCCGGACGATCTCACTTTACGCGCTGCTGATCCCGAGCAGCAGCAACTGATGCAGGTCACCGATTATTCGGTGGTGGTCGGCGCTCAGCGTCAATCCACTCAACAGCCGATTCCGGTCACTTCGCCGTTGCTGATTCGTCTCAAGGGCAAATCCCTGAACAAGGGCGCTAACATCAGTCAGGTGCTGGTCAACTTCGATGGTGAAAGCAAGAGCCTGAAGAAGCCGATTTACGATGAGTCGAGCAAGACCCTGACCCTTTATTACCCGCTGGCGCAATACCGGGTGGTGATCGACTTGCTGCGCAATGAGACGGTGTATTGCCAGTTTCTCAGCTACGCCAACGGCCATGTTTGGGCCGATCTGCATACCGGCAGCACTCGTGCGCGTTGAGCCCTGTGCCTGCGCGGGGGTAAACTGCCCGCCCCGTGAAATGTCTGCGAGCTGGAGTCGGCAATGCGTAAAGATAAAAAACAAGTGATTGGTGACGAGATCGGCGATGAGCAGATCAAGTTGTTCCTCGATTTCGAACCGGTCGACGCGACTTCTCCGTCCCTGCACAAACTGGTCAAGGCTTACCGTGGCCTGCGCATCGACGATTTCGAGCGTTTCCTGACGTTCTTCGTCGAAGCCGGTTACGACGTGAATGGCAAGGATGAGCACGGCAATGACTTTGTTGCCCTGATCAAGGATCAGCGCAACGCGCCGGACTACATCGAGTTGATCGAGAAAGTTCGCGGTTAAGATCCACAGATCGGTTGTTCCTGTAGGAGCTGTCGAGCGAAGCGAGGCTGCGATCTTTCAAGGCATAAAAAAACGCCCCGTCCTCAGTGAGAACGGGGCGTTTTTCATGCAACCGAATCAAGCGTAGCTTTCGGTCTCGCTGCTGGCTTCAACCAGTTCCAGGGCAACGTTGTTCTGCGTGTTGATCTTGCGATACAACGCAGCGTCGGTTTCCAGAACCTTCTCCCGGGCCGGGAAGATTTCTGCCAGTTTGCCTGCCCATTCGCCCTTGGCTTTGCTCGGGAAGCATTTCTCGATGAGTTCGAGCATGATCGAAACAGTCACCGATGCACCTGGCGAAGCGCCGAGCAGTGCCGCCAGGGAACCGTCCTTGGCCGCAACCAGTTCGGTGCCGAATTGCAGGATGCCGCCTTTTTTCGGGTCTTTCTTGATGATCTGCACCCGTTGGCCGGCCACTTCCAGGCGCCAGTCTTCGGCTTTCGCCTCCGGGTAGAAACGACGCAGGGAATCCAGGCGCTGCTCCATCGACTGCATCACTTCGCTGACCAGGTACTTGGTCAGGTCCATGTTGTTTTTTGCCACGGCCAGCATCGGGCCGATGTTGCCGGCGCGAACCGACAGCGGCAGGTCCATGAAGGAGCCGTGCTTGAGGAACTTGGTGGTGAAACCGGCGTACGGTCCGAACAGCAGGGACTTCTTGCCATCGACCACGCGGGTGTCCAGGTGCGGCACGGACATTGGCGGTGAACCTACGGCAGCCTGGCTGTACACCTTGGCCTGGTGGTGCTTGACCACTTCCGGGTTGTCGCAGCGCAGCCACTGGCCGCTGATCGGGAAGCCGCCGAAGCCTTTGCTCTCTTCGATGCCCGAGGCTTGCAGCAGCGGCAGTGCCGCGCCACCAGCGCCGAGGAAGACGAATTTGGCGTCGACTTCACGGGTGTTGCCGCTGTTGACGTCCTTGATGCTGACGGTCCAGCCGCCGTTGCTGCGCTTGAGACCGGTCACGCGCTTGCAGTACTTGACCTGGGCATCGGGTGCGCTGGTCAGGTGCTTGAGCAACTGGTTGGTCAAGGCGCCGAAGTTGACGTCGGTACCATTGATCACGCGGGTGGCGGCAAGGGTTTCGCCGGGGTCGCGCCCAGGCATCATCAATGGCATCCACTCTGCCATTGTCGCCTTGTCTTCGGTGTATTCCATGTCGGCGAAGGCGTGGTGCTTGCTCAGCACCTTGAAGCGTTCCTTGAGGAAGGACACGCCGCTGTCGCCCTGCACGAAACTCAGGTGTGGCACCGGGCTGATAAACGACTTGCACGAGCCGAACGTGCCTTTTTTGGTCAGGTACGACCAGAACTGCTTCGACACCTCGAACTGGGTGTTGATGTGCACGGCTTTCTTGATGTCGACGGCGCCATCGGCTGCCTGCGGCGTGTAGTTGAGCTCACACAGCCCGGCGTGACCGGTACCGGCGTTGTTCCACGGGTTGGAACTCTCCGCGGCACCGGAATCCATCAGCTCGACGACTTCCAGCTTGATCGCGGGGTCGAGCTCTTTGAGCAGGACTGCAAGGGTGGCACTCATGATGCCGGCCCCAACCAGTACTACGTCGACTGCTTCGTTATGCGCCATTTAACGCGTCTCCAAAATCTGCAGCACCAAATTGTCGGCATGGCTGCCAGGTGTTCCGGGGCGTGTCAGTGTGGCCCCAAGGTATCCATGGCAGTATCGCCATGTCCGAATCTTCGCAATTTATCGCAACTTCGACGGACGCTACCTGCCGGGTCTAATAAGAGCCCTATGGACTCATTTCAACGTGCGACTGGCAATTCGACTTATGGTCGATACATCCGTTTGTGCAACCAAATCCGTAGCGGACAGGCTTCAGGCTCCGGTGTTCGAGGAATACTCGGTCCTGTGTCGTTGGGCTGTTGTAGACGCTAATGGTGCATGTTCAGACGCAAAACTATTCATTTGCTCGCCACACTCTTGTGAAGTTGTGAAAACCCGTTTTTTTCACGCTCTTTTGAAGACGTGAACCTCAAAAAGGGCTGTCCCAGCCTGGCACCGTGCCCGGGTGGATTGCCGCCATGGGATACAGGGCAGGCAAAAACGGGCAAACAGCTCAGTGACCGAGCGTAATGACAGCTCTGCAGATTCGCGAAAAGTGGAGGTTTTGCTCAACAAAACAGCAAGCGCGCCAGCTTCACTCGATCTGTGTGGGCGGCTCTCTGTGGGCGGAGCGGGGTGTCAACACAAGCGCATTGACGATGCTGCGAGGCCCGATCAGGAGACGTCCTTATAATCGGGGGGAGATTGTATCTAAGAAACGCAGGGAAATGGTCGTGTTTTATGACTTTTATTAGGTGTTTGGTCAGGTCGTCAGCAGTTGCTGTGCACGCGAGCGTGGCTGGTGCGGTTGCGAAACGACGCGGGCGCCGGCCGGCAGCGGCTGATTCAGCCAGTTCAGGCGGATTTCCTCGATTTCAACCCAGCCATCTCCCATGGGCTGCAAGCTGCACTGCTTGAAGGCCTGGCAGTGGCCGTTGCGGTCGAGCAGGGCGAAGCAGCGGTGCAACGGGCGTGGCGCGAACAGAGAGATCAGATGGCGCATGGTGAAGTACCGTGTGGGGATTGCCAGAAGGTTGCCTGTAGGCCATTACGTGCAAGTGTAGGAGTGGTGACATCTGTGTGACATGAACTGCAATCCCCTGGGTTTGTCAGAGATTTCATCAAACACTGTGAGGTGCTGGTTCCCCGCAGTGGCGCACCGCTATACTGCCGGCCTGTTTGTGCCTGATTCTGGAGAGAAGAGCATGTTGCAACGCCTGTTGTTCGGTTTGATCACTGTGACCAGTTTGACCCTGGTTGGCTGCGCCCACAGCCCGCAACAACTGAGCCCGGAACCCAAGCTGACCGCCCAGTTGGCCCCGGTCGGCCATGGCCAGCCCGTCGTGGTGCGTGTCGTGGACGGTCGCCCGTCGCCGACGCTGGGCACCCGTGGTGGGCTGTACCCGGAAACCAGCGCGATCACCGTGCAGGGCGCGCAGATCCTGCCGAAGCTGCAGGCCCAGGCTGAAGCTGCCGTGCGTCTGTTGGGCTTTACCCCGACGACCAACGCCATGAATGCGCCGCAACTGACCGTGACCCTGGCGGAACTGAAGTACCAGTCGCCCAAGGAAGGCATGTATGTGACCGAAGCCACCATCGGCGCGACGTTCCGCTCGGATGTGCAGAACGCCAACCGTCGCTACAGCGGCCGTTATGGTTCGTCCCTGGACCAGCGCTTCGGCATGGCGCCGAACCAGGAAACCAACACCAAGCTGGTGAGCGATGTGCTGAGCGATGCGTTGACCCGCCTGTTCAAGGACCCGACCGTAGGGCAGATTCTGGGCGAGTAATGCGAGCCCCGTAGGAGCTGCCGAAGGCTGCGATCTTTTGATCTTGATCTTGATCTTCGGCGGCTCAACCCTCAAAAAACAAATCAAAAGATCGCAGCCTGCGGCAGCTCCTACAGGACGGTTTCGTCAGAAGGATGTCGTCAGGAGAAGGGCGTCATTAAGCAGCCTGCGAGTAAAAATCCAGCACACTCACGCCCGTCAGCAAGTCCGCCTCCGGCAAATCCGCATGTTGATGCCCACCCAAGGCGCAATACACCAGCCAATGGCGATCCTGAACGTTGAAGGCGAGGCTGCCAACGAGGGTTTGTTGTTCTTCGCTGGGGGTGATGAGGTAGAGACGATCCTGGTTTTCGGCGTGGAGCATGACGTGATCCGTGTCGGTTTCGGGATGCGCATGTTCGCCGATACAGATGACGAAGCCGTGACTCAGGACAGCCATTGATCAAAAGCTTCGTTATTTGTCGGAAACAGAGGGCAGGGGCGCAGGCTTTCGGTAGAATCCGCGCCGCGGTCGCCCGTCTGGCACCTGCTACCTGATTGACCTGAGGTTCGTAATGTCGCTGCACTTGATGACGCTGTTTACCGCCCATCCCGCCAAACTGATCAATCTGCTGGCCTTGCTGTTTGCCTTCCCGGGCGGCTGGTTGCTGCACGCCACCCGTCGCCGCGAACTGCGTGCGATGGCCAGTTTGCAGGCGCAGCGCCAGAGCAGCCCAAACGTAGAGCCCACGCTGGATTGGGCGACCTTGCGCATGAACCGGTTTTTCTACATCTTCGGTTTTGCCTGCATGGGGATGGCGCTGCTGGTGTCGTGGATCAGCACTCAGGTCTGAATCTTTTCAAAGCAAAAGATCGCTTACAGCGGCAACCCTGCCTTCACCCGGTACTGATTGCGCACCGGCGTTGCATATTGCAGCACCAGGAATGGACGATGCTCTGGCGGGCAAGCGTCCAGGCGGCGTTGCCATTCTTCCTGGGCCTTGGCCAGTTCTTCGGCCGGGAACACCTCGGCGGCCTTCGGCACCTGCAACTGCGGATCAGCGTCTTTCCACTGCGCGTAAGCCAGGTAGTGCACCGGGAACAAGCGATAGCCGCTGAGGATTTGCTTGTCCATCTCGACCGCCAATTGCTTGGTGTCCTCGAACAGTTCGGTGATCGGCGCGGCAAAGTTCACATGCACCCGGCCCTTGTAGCCGGTGATGCCCTTGGCGATGCTCACGTCATCCTCGCCCGGCACCTTGGTGTAGCTGCCGGTGGTGGCGCGGATGTAAAGCTCGCGGGCCTTGGCCTGATCGCAGGGGTCGTATTCGTAGCTGATCGACACCGGGGTCAGGTTCAGCGACTGAATGACTTCGCCGAACGGCTCGTCCTTGCGGCTCATGTGGAACATCTTGAGGATCGCCGATTCGGTACGGTCGTCACCGTCCTTGGCGCGGCCCTCGGCCTGGGCGATCCAGATCGAGGCGCAATCGTTGCGGATCGAATGGTTGATATACGCCGACAGCAATTGATAGGCCGCCATTTTCTCCCGGCGACCGCTGATCGAGCGGTGCACGATGAAGCTCTTGTTCAAGCGCATCAGGTCGCTGACGAAAGGCTTTTGCAGCAGGTTGTCGCCAATGGCGATGCGCGGGGTCGGCAGGCCGGCGTGGTACACGGCGTAGTTGACGAAGGCCGGGTCCATCACGATATCGCGGTGGTTGGCGATAAACAGGTAGGCGCTGCCGGACTTGAATTGCTCCACCCCGGTATAAGTGACACCGTCGGTGGCGCGCTCGATGGTGTGGTCGACGTAAACCTCGACTTTGTCCTGTAACGTGGCCACGCAGGTCACGCCGGCAAACTCACGGCGCAGCCGATGGGCTATAAGAGGTTTGAGCGCCCAGCCTAAAGCGCCGGCAAAACGCGGGAAGCGGAAGTGGGTGAGGATATCTAGAAACGCCTTGTCGCCGAGCAGCCGGTCCAGCACCGCTGGGACTTCGCTGTCGTCGTAAGGTCGGATGGCATCGAATTCGCCCATCATGCTCTCTTGTTAGAAACGGCTAGGGTAAGTAAAGGTTTTGTTCGAAAACCGGCGGGGCACGGTCTGAAAAAGTAGCCAGACAAAAATAGCCCTGCAAATAGACCGGCGATTATACGCACAAGTCACCTGGGAGACCGCGATGCTGGAAAACGCAGTGTATGAATGTCCGTATTGTGGTGAGGAGGTAGAGACTACTCTGGATTTGTCCGGTGGCGATCAGACCTACATCGAGGACTGTCAGGTGTGCTGCCGGCCGATAACCTTCGTGTTGCAGGTTCATGAGGATGAATGGCATCTCGAAGTGTTCAGTGAAAACGAATGAGGGGCGTGTATGCAGCGCATCTACGATCCGGAAAACCTGATGGAAGGCGAGTTGCTGCAAGGCATGCTCGCCAGCGAGGGTATCGAGGCGCATCTGGTGGGCCGTGATTTGCTCGGCGGCTCCGGGGAGTTGCCGATCTATGGCCTGCTCGGGCTGTCGGTCGAGAACGACCAGGCCGAATACGCCCGCGAGCTGATCACCGCGTACAATGCAGCGCTGCCGCTGTCCGGCGATGAACCGGACAGCTTTCCCGGCACGCTGGTCTGTTAGGCTGGCGTTCGTTTGATCAAGAGCCGTGTTGCCCCATGTGTGGACGTTATGCCTTGTTTCGCTGGAACCCTGCCTTCGCGGCCCTGCCCGGTTTTCCCGCCGACCAGAAGGCGCAGTGGAACATTTCTCCGAATGATTCGGTGTTGATGCTGCGGGCCGAGCCTGACGGTCAGCGCTCGCTTGCCCGCGCCCGCTGGGGCCTGACGCCACCCTGGCTGACCGATCTGTCCCGCACCCCGGCCCACGCCCGCGCCGAAACCGTTGCCGAGCAGCCAATGTTTCGCCAGGCCTTGCGCGAGCGCCGCTGCCTGTTGCCGGCCAATGGTTTCTACGAGTGGCGCGGCACGACGCGCAAGCGCCCGTACTGGCTGACACCGGGGGAGGGCTCGTCATTGTTTTTTGCGGCGATCTGGGAGGCGTATCCGGTACAGGAGCAGGTGTGGCTGAGTACCGCCGTGATTACCCAGCCGGCGGCGAGCCAGCGACGACCGTTGATTCTTGATGAGGCGGGGCAGGCCGCGTGGCTCGATCCCGAGACGCCGTTGCATGCTTTGCAAGCCTTGCTGGCCAGCGAGCCTGCCGCGTTGCGCGAACGGGTGCTGGCCAATATGGTGAATGATCCGAAGCTCAATGGACCGGAGTGTCTCACGCCGGGTTGAGTGGCGCGTCTGAAAAGATCGCAGCCTGCGGCAGCTCCTACACGGGATCGGCGTACATCCTGTAGGAGCTGCCGCAGGCTGCGATCTTTCAATCCTAAACCCTGAACTGATTGATCAACCGCCGCTGCTGTTCCGCCAGCTTGGTCAAATCCGCACTGGCCGCACTCGACTCATCCGCACCACCGGCCACTTCATTGGCCACCTGCCCAATGTTGATCACGTTGCGGTTGATGTCGTCCGCCACCGCACTTTGCTCCTCGGCCGCGCTGGCGATCTGGGTGTTCATGTCGTTGATCACCGACACCGCCTGAGTAATGGTCTCCAGTGCTTCGGCGGCCTTCGAAGCGTGCAGTACGCTTTCGTCCGTGCGGTTCTGGCTGTCTTCCATGACTCGCACCACATCCCGCGTGCCTTGCTGCAGTTGCTGGATCATGGCCTGGATTTCTTCGGTGGCCTTTTGCGTCTTCTGCGCCAGGTTGCGCACCTCGTCGGCCACCACGGCAAAACCCCGGCCCTGTTCACCGGCACGGGCCGCTTCGATGGCTGCGTTCAGGGCCAGCAGGTTGGTCTGCTCGGCGATCCCGCGAATGGCGGTGAGGATGGCGTTGATGTTTTCGCTGTCCTTGGCCAGGGTCTGCACCACGCCGACGGCCCGACCGATCTCCACGGCGAGGGCGCCAATCGAGTTCGAGGTGTCGCGCACGATCTGCATGCCTTGGCTGGCAGCTTGATCGGCATGGCTGGCGGCCTGTGCGGCCTGGGTCGCGTTGCGTGCCACGTCCTGGGCGGTGGCGGTCATTTCCTGCACGGCGGTGGCCACCTGATCGATCTCGGCCATTTGCTTGTGTACGCCGGTGTTGGTGCGGATGGCGATGTCGGCGGTGTGTTCCGATGAATCGCTGACGCTCTGCACCGATGTCACCACCTGGGTGATCATCGCCTGCAACTTGGCCAGGAAGGTGTTGAAGCCTTTGGCGATCGAGCCCAGCTCATCGGCGCGGTCGCTGGTCAGGCGGCGGGTCAGGTCGCCTTCACCCTGGGCGATATCGTCGAGCATGGCCACCATCTGCTTGAGCGGACGGGCGATGCCGTGGCCCACCAGCCAGATCACCAGCAAACCGATACCGGCAATCACCAGGCCGACCATCGCCATGCCGAAGGTGTCGGATTTACGCTGCGCATCCAGGTCGGCCTGGAGTTTTAGCAGGTCGGCCATGACCGCGTTCAGCGGCAATTGCAGCATCAGGGTCCAGCGGGCTTCGGTCTGGCCGATGCCGAACGGCAGGTACAACTCGATCCGGCCCTGGGCCTTGTCGACGGTGTAGGTGACTTCGCCGCGCTTGAGATTGGCCATGTTGGCAATCTGCTTGCTGTCGAGGATATCGCTGACCTTTTCGCCGAACTTGCTTGGATCCTTGGTGTAGGCAACGATGCGGCCATTGCCGCCGATCAGGGCCATTTCCCCGGCGCCGCTGTAGAGTTTCTGGTTGGCGCCCAGGAGCATTTCCTGAATGAAGTTCACCGACAGGTCGGCGCCAACGATGCCCTGGAAAGCACCATTGAGCATGATCGGTTCAATAAAGGAGGCGAGCATGACGATTTTGTCGCCCACCTTATAAGGCGCCGGATCGATCACGCAGGATTTTCCGGTTTCTTTCGAGCACAGGTAGTACTCGCTGGCGCGCACGCCGGTGGACAGGGTTTTCTGGTCGTCGACGTCCACCAGTTTGTCCAGGCCCAGGGTGCCGTCGTCGTTGCGGAACCACCAGGGCAGGAAGCGCCCGTTGCTGGCGTCGATGCCGACCACCTGGGTGCCGACGTAGGCCGCATCGTTGTGGTCCAGTGCGTCTTTTTCCCAACCGATGTAGGTGCCGAGGATCTTCGGGTTCTTGACCACGTTTTCCTTGATCAGGCCGATCAGTTGCTCACGGCTGAGGCTCAGGGCGGGCTGGCCATCGGCACCGGGTGTGCCGATCAGGGCGTTGACCCGCACCAGTCCGCCGGCGATCAGCAGCGGTGCTTCGAGTTCACGCTGGATCTGGCTGACCTGGGTCTGCGCCAGGGACGTCAGGCGTTGTTCGATGACTTGCTCGAACTGGGCCTGGGTCCGTTCCTGGACCATGTCCTGCGTCCGGGCCCCGGAAAACAGCGCGTACACCACCAGCGCTGCCACGACACTAAGGACAATGGCGCCGGCAAGGGCCGCCACGGAAAACTGGATCGACTTGAATTTCATGGAGGCTCCACACGCGAAAGGACGTCTGCCCAGGTGTATCGGCAAGGTGTCGGGCGGGCATGAGCGAGGGTCGTTGAAATGGCTGTTTTTGCGTGGCGGATGTCGCAAATGAATCAATGCGCGGCGTGACGGGCTGCGGCTCGCCCCGGAATGTGAATTTTTTCCTGCATCGATGAGAGCTTTGCCTGAATTGCGCGTCTTATGTCTATTGTCTCTGGCGTCGATACCATTCCACGCCTAGGATACCCGGCATGTTTTCAGGGAGTTTTTCGATGAACAAGACATTGGCTCTATGTGCGCTGAGCGCCAGTCTGCTGCTCGCTGGTTGCCAGTCGGTCAATACCACCAGTGGTGGCGCTGTCGGCGTTGAGCGCAAGCAGTACATGTTCAGCATGTTGTCCTCGCAAGAGGTCGACCAGATGTACGCCCAGTCCTATACACAGACTGTGAATGAGGCGAGCAGCAAAGGCGTGCTGGACAAGACCAGCAGCGATGCCAAGCGTGTTCGGGTCATTGCTGACCGGCTGATTGCCCAGGCGCCGAACTTTCGTCCGGACGCGGCCCAGTGGAAATGGGAAGTGAACCTGATCAAGAGCGACGAGCTCAATGCCAACTGTGGTCCTGGCGGCAAGATCTTTGTCTACACCGGGCTGATCGACAGTCTTCAACTCACTGACGATGAACTCGCCGCGGTCATGGGCCATGAAATCGCCCACGCCCTGCGTGAGCACGGTCGTGAGGCGATGTCCAAGGCATACGGTATTGAAATGGCCAAGCAGGGCGCCGGTGCATTGCTCGGGTTGGGCCAGGACAGCCTGGCCCTGGCGGATGCGGTAGCCAACTACGGCATGACCTTGCCCAACAGCCGTGCCAATGAAAACGAGGCGGACCTGATCGGCCTGGAGCTGGCTGCCCGCGCCGGGTACAACCCGAACGCCGCGATCACCCTGTGGAACAAGATGAGCAAGGCCAGCGAAGGTGCCCCGCCGGAGTTCCTCAGCACGCACCCGTCTTCGAGCAGCCGGACTGCGGCGTTGCAGGCGGCGATTCCGAAGGTTATGCCGTTGTACGAGCAGGCCAAGAAGTCCTGATAGTCATGCGGTAAGGCTGTTGGCCTCTTCGCGAGCAAGCCCGCTCCCACACTGGATATCGGTCGTACACAAAATTTGTGTTCACCGAAGATCAATTGTGGGAGCGGGCTTGCTCGCGAAGAACGATAACGCGGTCTAACGACCTATCGGGTCAAACCCACCCGCTGCTCTGCATCGCCTTGTACACCGCGACAATCGCCAGGATGAAGAACGCCGACGCCGCCAGTCGACGGATCAGGGTCAATGGCAGCTTGTCTGCGGCAAAGTTACCCGCCAGAACCACCGGTACGTTGGCAATCAGCATGCCGGCGGTGGTGCCGATGATCACCAGCCACAACTCCGGATATTGCGCAGCCAGCATCACGGTCGCGATCTGGGTCTTGTCGCCGATTTCCGCCAGGAAGAATGCGATCAGTGTGGTCAGGAACGGGCCGAACTTGCGGGCGGTGCTGGCCTCGTCGTCATCCATCTTGTCCGGCACCAGGGTCCACAGGGCGGTCGCGGCGAAGCTCGCGGCGAGGATCCAGTGCAGCATCGTATCCGAGAAGAAACTGCCGACCCAGGCACCGACTGCACCGGCGGCCGCGTGGTTGGCCAGGGTCGCGGCAACGATACCTGCGATGATTGGCCAGGGCTTGCGGAAGCGAGCGGCGAGGATGAGCGCGAGCAGTTGCGTCTTGTCGCCGATTTCGGCCAAGGCAACGATTGCGGTGGGAACGAGTAGTGAATCCAGCATCAGGGGTTTTCCTAAGGGGCGGGTCGACACGGCTATGACACGTACAGCCTTCCCGCCCCGGGTAAGGTGTGCGTGTCATAGGTCTTGTCAAACCCTGCGATCCATCTGGTGTGGATGCTTGGGTCGCATGCGCCATGGTCTGAGGACCAAGTATGTTGACGCATGCCGGACGAGCGTGGCGCTCGTGGGAGACTACTCCCCTAGGACGGAGCGGATTCTGCCTTCGCAAAACCCATTCGGCAAGCCCTCTTTTTCAAAAAGGTTTCAGCCGCGTTTTGCCCGGTAAATTCGAAAGCCCTGTCCTTCGGCCTTGATCGCGCACACGCCAAGATGCTCTTCGATCAGCGGTTGATACTTCAGGAAGCTGTTCGCTACCAGGCGAAGTTCTCCGCCGTTTTTCAGATGTTTGGCTGCTTTTCGCAGCAAATTCTCCGTTGCGAAATAGTCGGTGTGCACGCCGACATGGAACGGCGGATTGCTCAAGATCGCACTCAGACCCATCGGCGCGGCGTCGATTCCGTCACCGGTAATCACCTCGGCTTCCAGACCATTGGCCGCCAGGGTCAGGCGACTGCTAGCAGCGGCAAAGGCGTCCACATCCAGCATCGTGACCTGGTTGTGCGGGTAACGACGTTTCACCGCAGCGCCCAGAACCCCGGCGCCGCAACCGAAATCAAGCAAGTGTCCGCTGGGCAGTTTGTCCAGATGCTCCAGCAGCAGCGCGCTGCCACGATCGAGGCGACCATGGCTGAATACCCCCGGCAGGCTGATGACCTTCAGCGGGCCTTCGGCCAGCGGCAGTTCGTAGGTCTGTGCCAGGCTTTCCAGCGGCTTGGCTTCAGGCGCGTTGGCCACGGTCACCTGCCAGAGCTGGCAGTGGCGCGCGCTGTCGAGTTTGCGTGGCTTGCCGAACGGGTTGAGTTGTTTGGCGGCACCTTCGATGCCGCTTTTTTTCTCGCCGACCAGGTACAGCTCGCGGCCGGCCAGCCGCGAGGCGAGGGCGTTGAGGATGTAGTCGGTCAGGTCCTTGGCCTTGGGCAGAAAGACCACGGCGCTATCGAACCCGCGCTCCGGTGCGTTCACGCCAAAGTGGCTGCGCCCGTCGAAGCGGGCGTCCAGCGCGGCCTGATCGCCGGCGTGCCAGCACCAGCCATGGGCATCGGGCAGACGGCCCAGCAGGTCGTCGGCGGGCAAACCGGCCAACAGCACCGAACCCTGGAATAACTCGGCCTGACGAAGCAGTACTTCACTGCGCGGATCCATAACTGCTCCCGTGAAAAAAAGTGCCGCAGTTTATCAACTGACGACCCGCAGCGCCTTACCGCTGAAGTATCCCAGTGCATTTTCGGTCACTTGGCCAACGATTCGCTGGCGCGCTTCGCGGCTGCCCCAGGCGTTGTGCGGGGTGACGATCAGGCGCGGGATGTCTTGGGCCAGCAGAGGATTGCCGTTGACGGGAGGCTCGACGCTCAGCACGTCAGTGGCGGCGCCTCCCAGATGACCGTTGCGCAAGGCATCGGCCAGCGCCTGTTCGTCGATCAGGCCGCCGCGGGCGGTGTTCACCAGGAACGCTTCGGGTTTCATCGAGGCCAGTTCGCGGGCACCGATGAAGTGACGGGTGTGTTCGTTGAGCGGGCAGTGCAGGGTCAGGGCATCGACTTGCGGCAGCAGTTCATCCAGTGGCAGGCGGTCCGGCCGGGCAGGGCGTCCGGGAATCTGCCCCAGCAGCACGCGCATGCCGAAGGCTTCAGCCAGCCGTGCGACCGCGCTGCCCAATTCGCCGTGACCCAGCAGGCCAAGGGTTTTGCCTTCGAGTTCGACAATCGGGTAGTCCAGCAAGCAGAACTGTTTGGCCTGTTGCCAGCGGCCTGCACCGACGGCCTTCTGATAGTCGGCCAGGCGCGTGGCCAGGTTGAGCAGCAGCATGATCGTGTGTTGCGCCACCGACGGCGTGCCGTAACCCTGGCAGTTGCACACGGTGATCCCGTGGGCGCGGGCGGCAGCGAGGTCGACGTTGTTGGTGCCGGTGGCGGTGATCAGGATCAGCTTGAGGTCAGGGCTGGCGGCCATGGCGGCGGCGTCGATCAGGATCTTGTTGCTGATGGCGACGGTGGCGCCCTTGAGGTGTTCGATGACTTGATCGGGCAAGGTCTGGGCGAACAGCTGCAATTCGCTGAAACAACTGCGCAGCGGGCTGAGGTCAAGGTCGCCGAGGTCCAGGGACGGGTGGTCGAGGAAAACGGCGCGGCGAGTGTTCGTCATCAACTGTACCTTTTGTGCATTGAACTGAAGGCGTAATCTGCCGAGCCTACCAGATGAAATAACTGTGGCGAGTGGGCTTGCCCCCGTTGGGGCGCGAAGCGGCCCCGGTTTTGCGACTGCTGCGCAGTCGAACGGGAGCGAGCCCCCTCGCCACAGGTGTGATGGATGTCTCGGACTTTTTATTGATTGGACTACCCCTAAAGGAGCCCCACATGTACTGGACAGAGTTCTTGACCGTTGCCCTGATTCACTTGCTGGCCGTGGCCAGCCCCGGCCCGGACTTTGCCGTGGTGGTACGTGAAAGTGTTACCCACGGTCGCCGCGCGGGCACCTGGACCGCGCTGGGTGTGGGGACGGCGATTTTCCTGCATGTGGGTTATTCATTGTTGGGTATCGGCCTGATCGTGTCCCAGTCGATCGTGCTGTTCAATGCCTTGAAATGGGCCGCCGCCGCTTACCTGCTGTACATCGGTTACAAGGCGCTGCGCGCGCAACCGGCCAAGCCTGTGGCGGACGATCTGCACAAGGAAGCGGGGGAGCGCACGGCCCGTGGCGCCTTCACCTCGGGTTTCGTCACCAACGGTCTCAACCCGAAAGCCACGCTGTTCTTCCTCTCGTTGTTCACCGTGGTAATCAACCCGCACACGCCGCTGGCCGTGCAGGCCGGTTACGGGGTTTACCTGGCAGCTGCCACAGCGACCTGGTTCTGCCTGGTGGCGATGTTGTTCAGCCAGCAGCGCGTACGCGCCGGTTTCGCGCGCATGGGGCACTGGTTCGACCGGACCATGGGTGCGGTGCTGATTGCGATTGGCGTGAAACTCGCTTTTACCGAGATGCATTGATCAATCGTGATTCCCTGTAGGAGCTGCCGCAGGCTGCGATCTTTTTGATCTTTGACAATTCTGGAGTTGCTGAAGAACAAGATCAAAAGATCGCAGCCTGCGGCAGCTCCTACAGTGTGTAATAAATAGCTGGTGCTGGCGCAATGCTAGTATTTGCGGGGTTCTGCAAATCATTCCTTTGGCTGATTTGGCTGACGATCAGGGGCACTACAGTGCGTACTTTCAGTCACGTCCGTGCAGTCAGAAAAAGGGATTCTTATGTTGCAGACTCGCGTTATCCCCCCGGCCGAAGGCGCTTACCAATACCCGCTGCTGATCAAGCGGCTGCTGATGTCCGGTGCCCGTTATGAGAAAACCCGCGAGATCATCTACCGCGACAAGTTGCGCTACAGCTACCCGACCCTGATCGAACGGGTGGCCCGCCTGGCCAACGTGCTGACAGCGGCCGGGGTCAAGCCCGGGGATGCCGTGGGTGTGATGGACTGGGACAGCCATCGTTACCTGGAATGCATGTTCGCCATCCCGATGATCGGCGCGGTGATCCACACCATCAACGTGCGCCTGTCGCCGGAACAGATCCTCTACACCATGAACCACGCCGAGGACCGCTTTGTGTTGGTCAACAGCGAGTTCGTCGGCCTCTACAAGGCCATCGAAGGGCATCTGACCACGGTCGATAAAACCCTGTTGCTGACTGACCTGCCGGAAAAAACCGCGGACCTGCCGAACCTTGTCGGCGAATACGAACAACTGCTGGCCGCGGCGAGCCCGCAGTACGATTTCCAGGATTTCGACGAAAACTCGGTTGCGACCACGTTCTATACCACCGGTACCACCGGCAATCCCAAGGGCGTGTACTTCACCCATCGGCAACTGGTGCTGCACACCATGGGCGTGTCGACCATCATGGGCGCGATCGACAGCGTGCGCCTGCTGGGTACCAGCGACGTGTACATGCCGATCACCCCGATGTTCCACGTGCACGCCTGGGGCTTGCCGTATGTGGCGACCATGCTCGGACTCAAACAGGTGTACCCCGGCCGCTATGACCCGGAGTACCTGGTGGAGTTGTGGCGCAAGGAGAAGGTCACGTTCTCCCATTGCGTACCGACTATTTTGCAGATGGTCCTCAATGCCAAGGCCGCGCAGAACGTCGACTTCGGCGGCTGGAAAATCGTCATCGGCGGCAGCGCCCTGAACCGCACGCTGTACGAAGCGGCCAAGGCCAAGGGCATTCAGTTGACCGCCGCCTACGGTATGTCGGAAACCGGGCCACTGGTCTCGTGCGCGCACTTGAACGATGAGTTGATGGCCGGCACCGAAGATGAGCGTACCACCTACCGGATCAAGGCCGGCGTGCCCGGACCGCTGGTGGAGGCGGCGATCGTCGATACCGAGGGCAACTTCCTGCCCGCCGACGGCGAGACCCAGGGCGAACTGGTGCTGCGTGCACCCTGGCTGACCGAGGGTTACTTCAACGAGCCGCAGAAGGGCGCCGAACTCTGGGCCGGAGGCTGGCTGCACACCGGCGACGTGGCGACCCTGGACAGCATGGGGGTGATCGACATTCGGGACCGCATCAAGGATGTGATCAAGACCGGTGGCGAGTGGATCTCCTCCCTGGACCTGGAAGACCTGATCAGTCGTCATGTGGCGGTACGTGAAGTAGCAGTGGTGGGGATCCCTGATCCGCAGTGGGGAGAACGGCCGTTTGCCCTGCTCGTACTGCGTGAAGGTCATGTCATCGGGGCGCGGGAACTCAAGGAACACCTCAAGCCTTTTGTGGAGTTGGGGCACCTGAGCAAGTGGGCGATTCCGAGCCAGATCGCTCTTGTTACTGAAATTCCCAAGACCAGCGTCGGCAAACTCGACAAGAAGCGCATTCGTGTCGACATCAGCGAATGGCAGGCCACCAACAGCACCTTCCTCTCGACGCTTTAAGCACCTCCCGGCGTGCCCGAAAGGGCACGCCAGCCCCACCAAGCAAGCGCTTGGCTTGTCAAATCGGAATTTTCAGCCATCCTTGCCGTGCCGACGGGTGTCGGCCTGGCGAAAGGACTGTTCCAGAGTGGCTGGCAACTGCAAATCACACTTTAGAGGGATCAAGCACTACTACCTGCTGGCTATAGTCCGCTCAAGGATTTTTAGAAACGGAGCACACGCACAAACTGAGGCGATGCAACTTTGGAATGACTTTGGGATGCCATGGCTCCCGGTTATCCACAGCGTTTTTAGAAGTGCTCAATGCCATAAAAATAAAATGCACATGGAGTAGCGTCGATGACATCAGTAAACCAGTTCTGGCGCCGGGCGAAGCTGCCCCTGGCTGTCAGTCTTGCCTCTACGCTCGCCGGGCCAGCATTCGGCGTCAGTTTCAACGTCGGTGAAATCGAAGGTCAGTTCGACTCATCCCTGTCGATTGGTGCCAGTTGGTCTACCGAGCAGCCGAACAAGAACCTCATTGGTGTCAACAACGGCGGCAAGGGTCTGTCCCAGACTTCTGATGACGGTCACCTGAACTTCAAGAGCGGGGAAACCTTCTCGAAGATCTTCAAGGGCATCCATGACCTTGAACTCAAGTACGGCGATACCGGTGTTTTCGTCCGTGGCAAATACTGGTACGACTTTGAACTGAAGGACGAAAGCCGTCCGTTCAAGGACATCAGCGACGATGGCCGCAAGGAAGGCGCCAAGTCCGCCGGCGGCCAGATCCTCGACGCCTTCGTCTACCACAACTACTCCATTGCCGAGCAACCAGGCTCCGTGCGCCTGGGTAAGCAGGTGGTGAGCTGGGGTGAAAGTACCTTCATCGGTGGTGGCATCAACTCGATCAACCCGATCGACGTGTCCGCGTTCCGTCGTCCGGGTGCCGAGATCAAGGAAGGCCTGATCCCGGTCAACATGTTCTATGTGTCCCAGAGCCTGACCGAAAACCTCTCGGCCGAAGCGTTCTATCAAATTGAATGGGACCAGACCGTCGTCGATAACTGCGGCACGTTCTTCTCCCAGCCGGACATCGTTGCCGACGGCTGTAACGACAACCTGCGCGTGCTGGCCAAGCGCTCGCAGATTCCGGCCATTGCCCTGGGGCCTTTGGCCGCCAACGGCGTCGACGTCAACAATGAGGGTGTTCTGGTACGTCGTGGCGGCGATCGTGATGCCCGCGACGGCGGCCAGTGGGGCGCGTCCTTCAAGTACATGTTCGATCCACTGGACACCGAATTCGGTGCCTATTTCATGAACTACCACAGCCGTGCGCCGATCTTCAGTGCCACCGGTGCGCCGCAGTCGGTCTACAACACAGCGGCGGGGCTCCCGGGGCCGTTCGCCGCGCTGGCGCCATTGCTGGTGGCGGGTAATTCGCAGTACTTCATCGAATACCCGGAGGACATTCGCCTGTATGGCTTGAGCTTCTCCACCACCCTGCCTACCGGTACCGCGTGGAGCGGTGAGATCAGCTACCGTCCGAACGCTCCGGTGCAGCTCAACTCCACCGACATCCTGTTCGCCGGTGTACGTCCTTTGGGCAACAACAACCCGAACAACCCGTTGACCAACGCATCGCTGCTGACCGGCGTGCCGGGTCAGGACCTGCACGGGTATCGTCGCAAGGAAATCACCCAGTTCCAGACCACCCTGACGCACTTCTTCGATCAGGTCATGGGCGCCAGCCGTCTGACCCTGGTGGGTGAAGTGGGCGTGACCCACGTCGGCGGCCTGGAAAGCACTTCCGATGTTCGTTATGGCCGCGATCCGGTCTACGGCCCGGGTGAGTTGCCAGCCTCTGGCGCGCTCGATACCTGCGTGGCGCTCAACACCAGCACCATCAACGGTGCCGGCCCGGGTACGCCTACCAACAACCGCAGTCGCAACTGCACCGACGAAGGTTTCACCACTGCGACTTCGTGGGGCTACCGCGGTCGTGCCATCTGGGAATACAACGACGTGTTTGCCGGTGTGAACCTCAAGCCGAACGTTGCCTGGTCCCATGACGTGAGCGGTTACTCGCCAGGCCCTGGCGGCAACTTCGAGGAAGGCCGCAAGGCGGTGAGCCTCGGTGTCGATGCCGAGTACCAGAACACCTACACCGCGAGCCTGGCCTACACCAACTTCTTCGACGGTAAGTACACCACCGTGGATGACCGCGACTTCGTTGCGCTCAGCGTCGGCGTGAACTTCTAAGCACTGAATTTTCAGGACGAACAAACATATGAAAATAACAAAGAGTCTGTTCCACGCCGGTGTTCTGGGTCTTTCGCTGCTGGCGACCAGCGTCATCGCAGCGGTTCCCCAGGCCGAGGCCGACAAGCTGGGCAAGAGCCTGACCCCGATGGGCGCCGAAATGGCGGGTAACGCCGACGGTTCGATCCCGGCCTGGAAACCGATGGCGAAAAACGCCGGTACGGTCGACAGCAAAGGTTTCCTGTCCAATCCGTTCGCCAGCGAAAAACCGCTGTTCACCATCACGGCGCAGAACGTCGACCAGTACAAGGACAAGCTCGCACCGGGCCAGTACGCGATGTTCAAGCGCTACCCGGAAACCTTCAAGATGCCGGTCTATCCATCCCATCGCGGTGCTACCGTGCCGGATGATGTATTCGCCGCCATCAAGCGCAACGCTACCAACACCAACCTGGTGTCTGGCGGCAACGGCCTGGAGAACTTTGAAACCGCCATTCCGTTCCCGATTCCGAAAAGCGGCGTTGAAGTCATCTGGAACCACATCACCCGTTATCGCGGTGGTAGCGTGACCCGCCTGGTAACCCAGGCTACGCCACAGCCGAACGGCTCGTTCAGTCTGGTGTACTTCCAGGACCAGTTCGTGTTCCGCGACAAGATGAAGGATTACGATCCGAAAAACCCGGGCAACATCCTGTTCTACTTCAAGCAGAAAGTGACCGCGCCGGCGCGTCTGGCCGGTGGTGTGCTGCTGGTTCACGAAACCCTCGACCAGGTCAAGGAACCGCGCTCGGCGTGGGTCTACAACGCCGGCCAGCGTCGCGTGCGCCGTGCACCGCAAGTGTCCTATGACGGCCCGGGTACCGCGGCTGACGGCCTGCGTACTTCCGACAACCTGGACATGTACAACGGTGCGCCGGATCGTTACGACTGGAAGCTCGAAGGCAAGAAAGAGATGTACATCGCCTCCGATAGCTACAAGCTCGACGACCCGAGCCTCAAGTACACCGACATCATCAAGGCCGGTCACATCAACCAGGATCTGGCGCGTTACGAGCTGCGCCGAGTGTGGCATGTGGTTGCCACCTTGAAGGAAGGCCAGCGTCACATCTACGCCAAGCGTGACTTCTACATCGACGAAGATACCTGGCAGGCAGCCGTCATCGACCATTACGACGGTCGCGGCCAACTGTGGCGTGTAGGTGAGGCACATGCCGAGAACTACTACGACAAGCAAGTGCCGTGGTATGCCCTCGAAGCCCTGTATGACCTGCAGTCGGGTCGTTACCTGGCGCTGGGCATGAAGAACGAAGAGAAGTCGGCTTATGACTTCGGTTTCCAGGCCACCACCAGCGACTTCACCCCGGCCGCCTTGCGTCAGGATGGTGTTCGCTAAGGTGAACTGAGTAGAGACCGCGCCCTCTGAAACGCCCCGACTGGTTCGGGGCGTTTTTTTTGCTTGTAGACTTTTTGTAGCCATTTGTAGCAATTACCTTCATTCCCTATCCGTTTACGGCTAGTCTGCGGACATCTGCAACGCCGCCACCCGCAATTCAAACAAGAGCCGGCTATGACTGATTTGTCCACACCCCAAGGTTCTGCACCGGTTGCTGTCGCGACACTCGACGGGCGGTTTTTCCGTCCGCCGTTGCCCGACGGCCATGTGCTGCGCCCACGTTTGTGCGAGCGTCTGAGTGCCGGGCTCGCAGGCAGGTTACTGCTGGTCAGTGCCCCGGCAGGGTTTGGCAAGAGTTCGCTGGCGGTGGAGTTTTGTCAGGGGTTGCCGGCGCACTGGCAAAGTCTCTGGCTGGGGTTGAGCCCGCGAGACAGTGACCCGGGGCGCTTTCTCGAGCGGCTGCTGGAAGGCCTTCAGGACTATTTCCCGCACTTGGGCAGGCAATCCCTCGGGCTGTTGAAGATGCGTCAGCGCCATCAGCCGTTCGCATTCGAAGAATGGCTCGACGGCTTGCTCGACGAACTGGCCGTACACCTGTCCACGGCTAAGCCCTTGCTGCTGGTGCTGGATGATTACCACCTGGCTCAGGGGCCGGTGCTGGACCGTTGCCTGCAATTTTTCCTCAATCATCTTCCCGATGGTTTGCTGGTGATGGTCACCAGTCGCCAACGTCCCGACTGGCACCTGGCGCGGCTTCGGCTGTCGCGGCAATTGCTGGAATTACATGAACAGGATCTGCGCCTGACCCACGACGAGGCCTTGAGCCTGCTCGACCGGCACAGCAGCTCCTTGCGCGGCGAGGCACTGGAAAACCTGATCCAGCGCAGCGAAGGCTGGGTTGCGGGGTTGCGCTTCTGGCTGCTGGCGGCTTCGGAGGCGGGCACCGATGGCACGCTGCCGCAATCGTTGCATGGCGGGGAGGGGTTGATCCGCGATTATCTGCTCGAAGAAGTCATCGATTGCCTGCCCGCCGAGGTCCAGTCGTTCCTCTATGACACGGCGCCCCAGGAGCGTTTCTGCAGCGAACTGTGCGATGCCGTTCGCGACGCCCATGACAGTGGGGAGATCCTGCGCTTCCTGCTGGCCCATCAAGTGTTCCTGGTACCGCTGGACGAACATGGTCATTGGTACCGTTATCACCATCTGTTTTCCGATCTGTTGCGCACGCGGCCGACGTCCCAGTCGATGGTGCCGGCCGCGAGCCTGCACCTGCGTGCCTGTCGCTGGTTCAATGCCCAGGGGCTGCTCGATGAGGCGGTGGAGCAAGCCTTGCGTGCCGGTCACCTGGACGTCGCGGCGAACCTGGTGCAGAACCTCTCCGAAGAGCAATTGCTGGCCGAGCAGAATGTCGGCATGTTGCTGCGCTGGAAAATGGACTTGCCTGACAGCTTGCTGATCAGCACGCCGCGACTGATTGTGCTGTATAGCTGGGCACTGGGCATGGCGTGCCAGCTGGATGCTGCTGAAGAGCTGGCCAGCCATTTGAGCCGCTTCCTGCCCGCGCCGTCGGCCACCGCCCAGAAATCCATGCTGGCTCAATGGCTGGCGTTGAGTGGCATCATTGCCCGTGGGCGCGGCAACCGCGAACTGACGCTGCGGTACTGCCGCGAGGCATTGGAAAGTCTTCCGTCCAAGCGTTACGGCCAGCGCCTGATGTGCCTTTCGACCTTGTCCAACCTGGCCATTGCCGACGGTGATTTATGGCGGGCGCGGGGGCTGAACCGTGAATCGCTGGAACTGGCGCAACGTGTCGGCAATCCATTGTTCGAAGCGCTGGCGCACTACGACCGCGCACGGGTGCTGCAAGCGCGCGGAGAAATCTGTCGGGCACTGGAAGAAGTCCGTCAGGGCCTGCAACGCCTGCAGAGCTTGTCTGCGCAACGGCTGTATGCGGTTCGCGCCCGGCTGACCCTGTACGAAGGGTTTTTGCTGGCCCTGCGCATGCAGCCGCAATTGGCGCGGGTGCGCTTGCAGGCCGGTCTGAGCGAGGCGCGCGCCTGCCGTGACATCAGCGTGCTGATCGGCCACTGCGTGATTGCCAGGCTGGAAGGCAGCAGCGGCGAGTTCGCCAAAGCCTTTGCCGAGTTGGCCGAAGCCGAGCGGCTCATGCACATCTGGGACGTGCCACCGATCTACTACCTGGCCATGATCACCCTGGTCAAATGCGAGCTCTGGCTGGCCCAGGGGCGTACCGATCTGGCCGAAGCCTGGCTGGCGCGCCTGGGGCAGACCTATAACGGCGAGAACGGGGCGGCACCACCGGAGTTCCATCCGCAATTGCCCTTGCATATCGAATTGCAACAAGCCTTGCTGGAAGTCATCCAGGGCCAGCCGATGCTGGCTGAAGGGCGATTGAATGCGCTGCTCGAACATGGCCAGCAAAGCGGTCGGCAGATGCTCAGTGCCATGGCGCTGACCCAGAAAGTGGCGTTGTTGCTGGGCAGCGGACGGGAGCCGGAAGCACGCAAGGCCCTGGTCCAGGCATTGGACGCCGCTGGTGGAGGCGTGCTGCAACCCTTCGAGGGCTTGCTGGCCGAGCACCCGGACTGGCTGCGTGGGCAGCTTCAACAGTGTTCGCCAACCCCTGTTTCCCTGAGTCTCAGTGAAAAGCTGCCGGCGCTGACAGCCCGCCCCGGAGCGGAATCCGGCGCGGCGGCGGAGCAACTCAGCACGCGGGAACTGGCGGTTCTGCGATTGATTGCCCAGGGCTGTTCGAATCAGGAAATCAGCGATCAGCTGTTTATTTCCTTACACACGGTCAAGACCCACGCCAGCCACATCAACAGCAAGCTCGGGGTCGAGCGGCGTACGCAGGCCGTGGCGCGGGCGAAGGAGCTTGGGGTGCTGGGTTAAGGATTTTTCACGTTACACATCGCGGCGATTGGCTGGATACTCAATTGTGCGAAAATCGCTCGTCCCCGTTTATCGAGCAGGCCCCCGATGTCCCAGCATCCCACCCTCATCCGCGAAACCTTCCCCGTCGGCCCTTTGCAGTGCAACTGCACGATCATCGGCGATCCGGTGACGAAAAAGGCCATCGTCGTCGATCCAGGTGGCAATCATGAGCTGATCCTGGCGCGTCTCGATGCCCTGGGGCTGAAAGTGGTCAGCATCATTCACACCCACGCGCACCTCGATCATTTCCTGGCGTCCGGTCAACTCAAGGAGAAAACTGGCGCAACCTTGCATCTGCACAAGGAAGACCAGTTTCTGTGGGACAACCTGGAAATGCAGTGCCAGATGTTTGGTGTCCCTTACACCCCGGTACCGTCCCCGGATCGCTGGCTGGCCGATGATGAAGAACTGGCCTGCGGCTGTGGCGTGGCGCTTCACACGCCTGGGCACACACCGGGGTCGATGAGTTTCTGGTTTGCCGATGCCAGGCTGCTGATTGCCGGTGACACGTTGTTCAAGCGTGGGGTAGGGCGCACGGATTTGTGGGGTGGCGACCAGGCCACCATCGTGCGTTCGATCAAGCAGCGTTTGTACACCCTCGACGAAGAGGCGACGGTGGTCGCCGGACACGGTCCGGACACCCGTCTGGGCGATGAAATGCGCGAAAACCCCTTTGTACGGGCCTGATTTGTAACGAGTGGAATTTTTGTTCACCGAAGTGATCCAACACCCGCAATGGCTATGCCTTGGTCCGTTGCACCACAGAATGCAAAAAAGTAGGAGCTATACATGTTCACCACGCGTCGTTTGATTATTGTCGCTACGGCTGTGGCCGTTTTGTCCGGTTGTGCCTCGCCCAATCCTTACGGCGGTCAAGGCCAGGCTCAGGGGCAGGCGGACAGCGGCTCCGAAGGCATGAGCAAGACCGCGAAGTATGGTGGTCTCGGCGCTCTGGCCGGTGCGCTGGCGGGTGCTGCGATCAACCACGATAACCGTGGCAAGGGCGCGCTGATCGGTGCGGCAGTGGTCGGTGCTTCGGCCGCCGGTTACGGCTACTACGCCGACCAGCAAGAGAAAAAGCTGCGTGCCAGCATGGCCAATACCGGTGTTGAAGTGCAGCGCCAGGGCGACCAGATCAAGCTGATCATGCCGGGCAACATCACGTTCGCTACCGATTCGGCCAACATTGCCCCAAGTTTCTATCAGCCGCTGAACAACCTGGCGGGCTCGCTGAAAGAGTTCAACCAGAACCAGATCGAAATCGTGGGCTATACCGACAGCACCGGCAGCCGCCAACACAACATGGACCTGTCCCAGCGTCGTGCACAAAGCGTGGCCACCTACCTGACCTCGCAAGGGGTTAGCGGTACCAACCTGAGTGCCCGTGGCGCGGGTCCGGATAGCCCGGTTGCCAGCAACGGCGATGCCAACGGCCGGGCGCAGAACCGCCGTGTAGAGGTCAACCTCAAGGCGATTCCGGGCCAGCAGTATGGTGGTCAGCAGCAAGGTCAGGTTCAGCAGTACCCTTGATCGTCTGATTGAACCCCAGGTGTAAATAAACCGCCCGATCCTCATCAGATCGGGCGGTTTTTTTTGTGCTGTAGGAGCTGCCGCAGGCTGCGATCTTTTGATCTTGCTTCTGAAAATCAAAAGATCGCAGCCTGCGGCAGCTCCTACAGGAGACCATTCACATCAATGAAGAATCCAGAAACGAAAAAGCCCCGGACAATCAATCGTCCGGGGGCTTTTTCACACCTGCAGCCTGATTACTTCTTCAGGCCGTAATGCTCATCGAGCATGCCGGGCGCGTTCGGGGCTTTTGGCGCGTAGTCGCGAGGCGGCTCCTGATCGCGCGGTGGCGTCAGGCGTTCACGGGGTGCCTGCGCCGCATCGGCGTGCAGGGAGGCCAGCAGGCGTTGGCGAGTCTGTTCATCCAGGGCCAGGCGGTTGGCGCCCTCGGCGAGATGGTCCTGCACTTCCTGATAGCTCGCAGTCAGTTTCTTGACCAATGTTGCAGTGCTGTTGAAGTGGGTCACCACTTCGTTCTGATAACTGTCGAAACGTTCCTGAATATCGTCCAGCTGACGTTGCGTGCTGCTAGGCGCGGCATTCGGCGCAAGGCGAGCGATCAGGAACCCAATGGCGACACCCACAACCAGGGCAAGAGTCGGTAGCAACCAAACTAAGAGCGAGTGTTCCACGAGTCCTTCCTCTATAAACGGCTTTGCTTTACGTTAACGGCTCGAACCTGCGCTGTATACCGCGATTCACTCGCAATAGACAGCCACAGACAATTTGCTAGACGAGTCGACCCGATTCGAGGTCACGGAGTTCCTTCCTTGCTTATGCGCGAAACCCCTGTAGTGATTGATGGCCCGGTAGGTCAACTGGAAGCCCTTTACCTGGACAACGAGCAGCCTCGCGGCCTGGCGCTGATCTGCCATCCGAACCCGGTACAGGGCGGCACCATGCTCAACAAAGTGGTTTCGACCCTGCAGCGCACCGCGCGCGACGCCGGACTGGTGACCCTGCGCTTCAACTATCGTGGCGTCGGTGCCAGCGAGGGCTCCCACGACATGGGCACCGGTGAAGTTGATGATGCCCAGGCTGTCGCCGAATGGTTTCGCAGCAAACACCCGGAGTTGCCGCTGACCCTGTTCGGTTTCTCCTTCGGCGGTTTTGTTGCAGCAAGTCTCGGCGGACGCCTTGAGGTCAAGGGCGAGCAGCTCAAGCACCTGTTCATGGTTGCGCCAGCGGTCATGCGCCTGGGCGATCAGGATCAGCTGCCGCAGCACGGCGAGCTGACCTTGATCCAGCCGGAAACCGACGAAGTGATAGATCCACAAGTCGTTTACCAATGGTCCGACAAGCTCGAACGTCCCCATGAGCTGCTGAAAGTGGCAGAATGCGGACACTTTTTTCATGGCAAGCTGACCGATCTCAAGGATCTGATCCTGCCGCGTCTCTCGAATTGATTGCAGTCTGACAAGCGATTACCCATGACGACTCGTACCCGTATCCTCACCGGCATCACCACCACCGGCACGCCGCACCTGGGCAACTACGCTGGCGCCATCCGCCCGGCGATCGTCGCCAGCCGTGACAGCAATGCCGATTCGTTCTACTTCCTGGCCGACTACCACGCCCTGATCAAGTGCGATGACCCGCTGCGCATCCAGCGCTCGCGTCTGGAAATCGCCGCGACCTGGCTGGCCGGTGGCCTGGATGTCGACCGCGTGACCTTCTACCGCCAGTCCGACATCCCGGAAATCCCCGAGCTGACCTGGCTGCTGACCTGCGTCGCCGCCAAGGGCCTGCTCAATCGCGCCCACGCCTACAAGGCTTCCGTGGACAAGAACGTCGAGACCGGCGAAGACCCGGACGCCGGCATCACCATGGGCCTGTACAGCTACCCGGTGCTGATGGCGGCGGACATCCTGATGTTCAACGCGCACAAGGTGCCGGTCGGTCGCGACCAGATCCAGCACGTGGAAATGGCGCGGGACATCGGCCAGCGCTTCAACCACCTGTTTGGCCAGGGCAAAGAGTTCTTCACCATGCCCGAGGCGTTGATCGAAGAGAGCGTCGCCACGTTGCCGGGCCTGGATGGCCGCAAGATGTCGAAGAGCTACGACAACACCATTCCGCTGTTCTCAAGCGCCAAGGAAATGAAGGACGCGATTTCGCGGATCGTCACCGACTCCCGCGCGCCGGGTGAAGCCAAGGATCCTGATAACTCGCACCTGTTCACCCTGTTCCAGGCATTCGCCACCCCGACGCAGGCCGACGAGTTCCGCAGCGAACTGTTGCAGGGCCTGGGTTGGGGGGAGGCGAAGAATCGTCTGTTCCAACTGCTGGACAGTGAACTGGGCGAATCCCGTGAGCGCTACAACCAACTGATCGAGCGCCCGGCGGATCTGGAAGACATCCTGCAGCACGGTGCGAAAAAGGCCCGTGCGGTCGCGACCCCCTTCCTCAATGAATTGCGTGAAGCGGTGGGCCTGCGTTCCTTCGTTGCCCAGACCCAGGTGGCGACAACCATCAAGAAAAAAGCCGCGAAAGCTGCGCGTTTTGTCAGCTTCCGTGAAGACGACGGCAGTTTCCGCTTCCGTCTGCTGGCCGCCGATGGTGAACAACTGCTGCTGTCGCGCCACTTCGCCGATGGCAAGACCGCCGGTCAGGTGACCAAGCAACTGCAATCGGGTCAGCCACTGGACGTGCGGAATGAAGAACTGAACTTCAGTGTCTGGCTGGAAGGCGAGTGCGTTGCCGACAGCCCGGCCTTTGCCGACAGTGCTGCGCGTGATGCTGCCGTCGAGGCTTTGCGCATCGCCCTGACGCCTGTTCAGGACTAAACAACGGTCCGGCCCGACCAAGGGCCGATTGCCATTCCTCCGGGCCGTCGCTACAGTGTCGGCCCGTTTTTGTTGCCTTGCTAACGAATTATGACGCCCCTAGAACGATATCAAGCTGATCTGAAACGCCCGGAATTCTTCCATGACGCCGCGCAGGAAACTGCCGTGCGTCATTTGCAGCGCCTGTACGACGATCTGGTCGCGGCCGAGCAAAACAAGCCGGGCCTGCTGGGCAAGTTGTTTGGCAAGAAGGATCAGACCCCGGTCAAGGGCCTGTATTTCTGGGGCGGCGTAGGTCGCGGCAAGACTTACCTGGTGGACACCTTCTTCGAAGCACTGCCCTTCAAGGAAAAGTCCCGTACGCACTTCCACCGCTTCATGAAGCGCGTGCACGAAGAGATGAAAACCCTGGGCGGCGAAAAAAACCCGCTGACCATCATCGCCAAGCGCTTCGCCACCGAAGCCCGGGTCATCTGCTTCGATGAATTCTTCGTTTCCGACATCACCGACGCCATGATCCTCGGCACCCTGATGGAAGAACTGTTCAAGAACGGCGTGACCCTGGTCGCGACGTCGAACATCGTGCCGGACGGCCTGTACAAGGACGGTCTGCAACGCGCGCGCTTCCTGCCGGCCATTGCGCTGATCAAGCAGAATACCGAGATCGTCAACGTTGACAGCGGCGTCGACTATCGTCTGCGTCACCTCGAACAAGCCGAGCTGTTCCACTATCCGCTCGACGAAGCCGCCAACGAAAGCCTGCGCAAGAGCTTCCGTGCGCTGACACCGGAATGCACGGCAGCGGTCGAAAATGACGTGCTGATGATCGAAAATCGTGAGATTCGTGCCCTGCGCACCTGCGATGACGTGGCCTGGTTCAACTTCCGTGAACTGTGCGACGGCCCGCGCAGCCAGAACGACTACATCGAACTGGGCAAGATCTTCCACGCCGTGTTGCTCAGCGATGTCGAGCAGATGAGCGTCACCACCGATGACATCGCCCGGCGCTTCATCAACATGGTCGACGAGTTCTACGACCGTAACGTGAAGCTGATCATTTCTGCCGAAGTCGAACTCAAGGACCTGTACACCGGCGGGCGCTTGAACTTCGAGTTCCAGCGTACCCTGAGTCGTCTGCTGGAAATGCAATCCCACGAATTCCTGTCCCGGGCACACAAGCCGTAAGAGGATTCGTAAAATAAAAGGGCCTGCATTTGCAGGCCCTTTTTTATGCGCTGAAGATCCACCCTGTAGGAGCTGCCGCAGCCTGCGGCAGCTCCTACAGTGTTTTGCGAATGCCTTGAGGCTCAGGCAGCTTGCTGGAACTGCTGCCGATACTGGTTCGGCGACAGCTCCGTGTGCTGGCGGAACAGCCGCGCAAAGAAGCTCGCATCGTCATAGCCCACCTCATAACTGATGGTCTTGATGCTCTTGCGGCTGGCGGACAACAAGCCCTTGGCGGTTTCGATGCGCAGGCGTTGCAGGTAATGCAGTGGCTTGTCGCCGGTGGCGGTCTGGAAGCGGCGCATGAAATTGCGGATGCTCATGCCGTGTTCGCGGGCGACGTCTTCGAAACGGAACTTGTCGGCGAAGTGTTCTTCGAGCCAGTGCTGGATCTGCAGAATGATCACGTCCTGGTGCAGTTTTTGTCCGCCAAAACCGATGCGTCCCGGCGAGTAGCTGCGCTGCACCTCATACAGAATGTCCCGCGCTACGGCCTGGGACACATTGGCGCCACAGAAGCGCTCGATCAGGTAAATGTACAGGTCGCACGCCGAGGTGGTGCCGCCGGCGCAGTACAGGTTATCGGCGTCGGTAAGGTGTTTGTCCTGATTGAGCTGGACCTGTGGGAAGCGTTCGGCGAAGGCATTGAAGAAGCGCCAGTAGGTGGTCGCTTCCTTGCCGTTGAGCAGCCCGGCTTCGGCCAGCCAGAATACACCGGTGGCCTCGCCGCACAGCACGGCGCCGCGCGCATGCTGTTGGCGTAACCAGGGCAGGACTTGCGGGTAGCGTTTGCACAGGCTTTCGAAATCGTCCCAGAACGCGGGAAGAATGATGATGTCGGCGTTTTCCAGCCCGCCGTCCACCGGAATCATCACATCGCTGAAGGTGCTGACCGGTTTGCCATCGGGACTGACCAGGCGGGTTTCGAACGCCGGTGTCAGGCCCTGGCCCAGCTGTTTGCCGTAGCGCAGGCTGGCGAGGTGGAAGAAATCCTTGGCTTGCATGAGGGTGGAAGCGAAAACCCGGTCGATGGCCAGGATGCTGACGCGCCGCAGGGGCGTGGAGGCTTGGTTAGACATAATTCAACTTTATTTTTATAGGGGGAAGTGGTCACCAGACGGCTGGATCGTCTTATTTTTTGTCGGATGTGTCCAGTGTCCTGTATCGGAAGCGAGGCATAGTCTCTGAAGGTCAACTCCTTCTAAAAACAAAGAAAAGGTGCCGCATGATCCCCAGAACCTTGTTCAGTTCCGAGCACGAGCTTTTCCGCGACAGCGTGCGGACGTTTCTCGAAAAGGAGGCGGTGCCCTTCCATGGGCAATGGGAAAAACAAGGCTATATCGACCGCAAGCTCTGGAACAAGGCAGGGGAGGCGGGAATGCTCTGCTCACACCTGCCGGAAGAGTACGGCGGCCTGGGGGCGGACTTTCTCTACAGCGCGGTGGTGATCGAAGAAGTGGGGCGGCTTGGCCTGACCGGCATCGGTTTCTCCCTGCACTCGGACATCGTGGCGCCGTACATCCTGCATTACGGCAGTGAGGCGCTGAAGCAGAAGTACCTGCCGAAACTGGTGTCCGGCGAGATGGTGACCGCGATCGCCATGACCGAACCGGGCGCCGGTTCCGATCTGCAGGGCGTGAAAACCACGGCCGTGCTTGATGGTGACGAGTACGTGATCAACGGCTCCAAGACTTTCATCACCAACGGCTACCTGGCTGATCTGGTGATCGTCGTCGCCAAGACCGATCCGAAGGCCGGCGCGAAGGGCACCAGCCTGTTTCTGGTGGAGGCCGATACGCCGGGCTTCGACAAGGGCAAGCGCCTGGAGAAGGTCGGGATGAAAGCCCAGGACACCTCGGAGCTGTTCTTCCAGGACGTGCGTGTGCCCAAGGAAAACCTGCTGGGCCAGGCCGGGATGGGCTTTGCCTACCTGATGCAGGAGTTGCCTCAGGAGCGCCTCACGGTGGCCGTTGGCGGGCTGGCATCGGCCGAAGCGGCGCTGCAATGGACGCTGGACTACACCCGCGAGCGCAAGGCGTTCGGCAAGTCGATCGCGGACTTCCAGAATACCCGGTTCAAACTGGCGGAGATGGCTACGGAAATCCAGATCGGCCGTGTCTTCGTCGACCGCTGTCTGGAACTGCACCTGCAAGGCAAGCTCGACGTGCCGACGGCGGCGATGGCCAAGTACTGGGGCACCGACCTGCAGTGCAAGGTGCTGGATGAGTGTGTGCAGTTGCACGGTGGCTACGGATTCATGTGGGAATACCCGATCGCGCGGGCATGGGCCGATGCGCGCGTGCAGCGGATCTATGCCGGGACGAACGAGATCATGAAGGAGATCATTGCGCGGTCGCTTTGATTTATTTTTGATGGCTGAAAAGATCGCAGCCTGCGGCAGCTCCTACAGGGTTTACGCCAATCCCATGTAGGAGCTGCCGCAGGCTGCGATCTTTTTAAATTATGGCGCAGGATTCGGATGATCCTTGTGAATCGCCTCGATCCCTTCCAGCACTTCCTCCGACAGCTTCAAGTCGAAACTGGCGATGTTGCTCTCCAGTTGCTCCATGGTGGTCGCGCCAATGATGTTGCTGGTCACGAACGGCTGCTGCGTCACGAACGCCAGGGCCATTTGCGCCGGGTCCAGGCCGTGTTCGCGAGCCAGGGCCACGTACCGGCTGCAGGCCGCTTCCGACTGTGGGTTGAAATAGCGGCTGAAGCGGCTGTAGAGGCTCAGGCGAGCTTTTGGCGGACGGGCGCCACCTTCGTACTTGCCTGACAGGAAACCGAACGCCAGCGGCGAATAGGCGAGCAGGCCGCACTGCTCGCGGATGGCGATTTCCGCCAGGCCGACTTCGAAGCTGCGATTGAGCAGGTTGTACGGGTTCTGGATCGATACGGCGCGCGGCCAGCCACGGGCTTCGGCCAGGGCCAGGAAGCGCATGGTGCCCCACGGCGTCTCGTTGGACAGGCCGATGTGGCGGATCTTGCCGGCGCGGACCTGTTCGTCCAGCGCTTCAAGGGTGTCCTCCAGCGGGGTCAGGTTGGCTTCGGTCTGGTGCTTGTAGCCCAGTTGCCCGAAGAAGTTGGTGCTGCGCTCCGGCCAGTGCAGCTGGTACAGGTCGATATAGTCGGTTTGCAGGCGCTTGAGGCTGGCGTCCACGGCTTCGGTGATGTGCTGCCGATTGTGCCGAAGGTTCTTGTCGCGGATGTAATCGATGGTATTGCCGGGGCCGGCGATCTTGCTGGCCAGGATCCAGTCGGCGCGATCGCCGCGGCTCTTGAAGTAATTGCCGATGTAGCGTTCGGTGGTGGCGTAGGTTTCGGCCTTGGGCGGCACCGGGTACATCTCGGCGGTGTCGATGAAGTTGATCCCGGCGCTCTTGGCTCGTTCAATCTGGGCGAAGGCGTCTGCCTCGCTGTTTTGCTCGCCCCAGGTCATGGTTCCGAGGCAGAGAGCACTCACGTTCAGATTGGTTCGGCCTAGCTGGCGATAGTCCATCGGGATGCTCCTTGGGCAAAACAATCATAAAAGCAGGTTGAATTATTTTTCGCAATCTGCATAATTGCGCACCTCTTTCTGCAGTGGAAGTGATGCGCCGCCGCCGAAGAATCTTGCCGTTGAACGGACGCGCCGACCCGAGCCCCCGAAAGCGTCTGTATCCGGCTGCCTTTGACTTGTCAAAGTACGCACTATTCAGTAAGATCCGCCGTCTAATTTACAGGGCGGCCCCTGAGGCTATAAAGAATGAAAACTTTTACTGCTAAACCGGAAACAGTAAAGCGCGACTGGTTTGTCGTCGACGCTGCTGGTCAGACCCTGGGTCGTCTGGCCACCGAAATCGCGAGCCGTCTGCGTGGCAAGCACAAGCCTGAGTACACTCCTCACGTTGACACCGGCGACTACATCGTCGTAATCAACGCTGAGCAGATCCGTGTTACCGGTGCTAAAACCACTGACAAAATGTACTACTCCCACTCCGGTTTCCCGGGCGGCATCAAGTCGATCAACTTTGAAAAGCTGATCGCCAAGGCCCCTGAGCGCGTGATCGAGACCGCGGTCAAAGGCATGCTGCCTAAGAACCCGCTGGGTCGCGACATGTACCGTAAGCTGAAAGTCTATGCGGGCGCTGCACACCCTCATACTGCTCAGCAGCCCCAAGAACTGAAGATTTAACGGAATAGTTCATTATGTCGGCGACTCAAAATTACGGCACTGGCCGTCGCAAGACCGCAACCGCACGCGTTTTCCTGCGTCCGGGTACTGGTAACATCTCCATCAACAACCGTTCGCTGGATAATTTCTTCGGCCGCGAAACTGCCCGCATGGTAGTTCGTCAGCCGCTGGAATTGACTGAGACTGTCGAGAAGTTCGACATCTACGTCACCGTGATCGGCGGTGGTGTGAGTGGTCAAGCTGGCGCAATCCGCCACGGCATCACCCGCGCTCTGATGGATTACGACGAGACTCTGCGCAGCGCCCTGCGTAAAGCCGGCTTCGTAACCCGCGATGCTCGTGAAGTTGAACGTAAGAAAGTCGGTCTGCGTAAAGCGCGTAAGCGTCCGCAGTACTCGAAGCGTTAATTCGCTTTCACGTTCAAAAAAGAACGCCCAGTTTCCTCACGGAGCTGGGCGTTTTTTTATGCCTGCGATTTATCAAAGAATTGCGCTGTGACAACTTGCCACATCCGTAGACGCCCTATACTCCAAGGCTTGAGGGTGGTGGGCTCCGGTAATTACCTTGTCAGAATTGGGGCTTTTCATTACCATTCGGCAAAATTTTTATAAGTACATAGTTTTACTTAGTAGATGCCTGATTTAACAGGCCACAAAGCTGATGGGAGAGGACTGAATGAGCAATGACGGCGTGAATACAGGCCGGCGTCGCTTCTTGGTAGCAGCCACATCCGTGGTGGGTGCTGCAGGAGCGGTGGGGGCTGCGGTCCCGTTCGTGGGGTCATGGTTTCCCAGTGCCAAGGCGAAAGCCGCTGGTGCACCGGTGAAAGTGAATGTCAGCAAAATCGAGCCAGGTCAGCAGATGATTGCTGAGTGGCGCGGTCAGCCGGTGTTCATCGTCCGCCGTACGCCGGAAATCCTGGGGAATCTGAAAAAGATCGAAGGCGATCTCGCCGATCCTGATTCCAAGCAATCGACGCAACCGGCCTATGTCAACCCGGAAACACGTTCGATCAAGCCAGAAGTTCTGCTGCTGATCGGCATTTGCACACACTTGGGTTGTTCGCCTACTTTCCGTCCGGAAGTGGCACCTGCGGATCTTGGTCCGAAATGGGTAGGTGGATATTTCTGCCCGTGCCACGGCTCCCATTACGATCTGGCTGGCCGCGTCTACAAGTCGCAACCTGCGCCTTTGAACCTGCCAGTTCCCCCGCATTCCTATGAGACCGATGAGATCATTGTCATTGGCGTCGATACGGAGAAAGCGTGATGAGCAAGTTCATGGATTGGGTTGATGCGCGCTTTCCCGCGACCAAGATGTGGGAAGACCATCTCAGCAAGTATTACGCTCCGAAAAACTTCAACTTCTTCTACTTCTTTGGCTCCCTGGCATTGCTCGTTCTGGTCAACCAGATCGTTACCGGTGTCTGGCTGACCATGAGCTACACCCCGTCGGCGGAAGAAGCGTTCGCTTCCGTCGAGTACATCATGCGCGACGTCGAGTACGGTTCGATCCTGCGTCTGCTGCACTCCACCGGCGCTTCGGCGTTCTTCATCGTGGTCTATCTGCACATGTTCCGTGGCCTGCTCTACGGTTCGTACCAGAAGCCGCGCGAACTGGTGTGGGTCTTCGGCATGCTGATCTACCTGGCGCTGATGGCCGAAGCCTTCATGGGTTACCTGCTGCCGTGGGGCCAGATGTCCTACTGGGGTGCCCAGGTGATCATCTCGCTGTTCGGTGCGATCCCGGTCATCGGCAACGACCTGACCCAGTGGATTCGTGGTGACTACCTGATTTCCGGCATTACCCTGAACCGCTTCTTCGCCTTGCACGTGGTTGCCCTGCCGATCGTCATCCTCGGTTTGGTGGTGCTGCACATCCTGGCGTTGCACGAAGTCGGTTCGAACAACCCGGACGGCGTGGACATCAAGAAGCACAAGGACGAAAACGGCATACCGCTGGACGGCATCGCCTTCCATCCGTACTACACCGTGAAAGATATCGTCGGCGTGGTGGTGTTCCTGTTCATCTTCTGCTCGATCGTGTTCTTCTTCCCGGAAATGGGTGGCTACTTCCTCGAGAAGCCGAACTTTGAAGTGGCGAACGCCTTCAAGACCCCAGAGCACATCGCTCCGGTCTGGTACTTCACCCCGTTCTACGCCATTTTGCGTGCGGTTCCGGACAAGCTCTTTGGTGTCATCGCCATGGGCGCGGCCATTGCCGTGCTGTTCGTCCTGCCGTGGCTGGACCGCAGCCCGGTCAAGTCGATGCGCTACAAGGGCTGGCTGAGCAAGATCTGGCTCTGGGTGTTCTGCATCTCGTTCGTGATCCTGGGCGTGCTGGGTGTTCTCGCCCCAACCCCTGAGCGTACGTTGCTGTCGCAGGTATGTACCTTCCTGTACTTCGCCTACTTCATTCTGATGCCGTTCTACACCAGGCTCGAGAAGACCAAACCGGTTCCGGAAAGGGTGACTGGCTGATGAAAAAACTATTTGCTGTATTGATGCTTGCTGCGCTGCCGGTTTTTGCTTTCGCAGCCGAACACGGTGGTCCTGAGCTGGAAAAAGTCGACATTGACGTTTCCGACAAGGCAGCCATGCAGGACGGCGCGCGTACGTTCGCCAACTACTGCATGGGTTGCCACAGTGCCAAGTTCCAGCGCTATGAGCGTGTTGCCGACGACCTGGGCATTCCCCATGAGTTGATGCTGGAGAAGCTGGTCTTCACGGGTGCCAAGATCGGCGACCACATGAGCATCGGCATGCAGCCTGCGGATGCCAAGGCCTGGTTTGGTGCCGCACCTCCGGACCTGACCCTGGTTGCCCGTGTTCGCGGCACCGACTGGCTCTACAGTTACCTGAAGTCGTTCTACGAGGATCCTGCGCGCCCATGGGGTGTGAACAACAAGGTCTTCCCGAACGTGGGCATGCCTAACGTCCTGGCCGGCCTGCAAGGTCGCCAGGTCGTGGGATGCAAACAGGTTCCGACCGTCGAAGGCGGCAAGCGGCAATATGATCCGCTGACCACCAACCCGTTGACTCATGAAGCGTGCGATCAGTTGACCATTGTGCCGAAAAGCGGTGCTCTGACTGAAGAGCAGTTCGATGAGAAGGTCAAGAATCTGGTAACCTTCCTGGCTTACTCGGCTAACCCGGTTAAGCTGCAACATCAGCGCATCGGTACGTACGTATTGTTGTACCTGGCGTTCTTCTTCGTATTCGCTTACCTGCTCAAGCGCGAATACTGGAAAGACGTGCACTGATAAAGCTTCAAGCTATTGCTGTTAATCGCGCGCGCCCAAGGGCGCCTCTGAATAGGTAGCGAACTGGTGATCCAGTCGTTACGGGAGGCGCCCTCTGGGCGCGCTCGTTTTTCCGCTTTCGATAATTTCTACAAGCGAGGAGGATCGCCATGGGCGTGACCAATCGGTTGGCCTGTTACTCCGACCCCGCCGACCACTATTCCCACCGAGTGCGCATCGTACTGGCAGAGAAGGGTGTCAGCGCCGAGATCATTTACGTGGAAGCTGGACGCCAGCCACCTAAACTGATTGAAGTGAACCCTTATGGCAGCTTGCCCACCCTGGTCGATCGCGACCTGGCGTTGTGGGAGTCGACTGTGGTGATGGAATATCTGGATGAGCGTTACCCGCACCCGCCGCTACTGCCGGTTTATCCCGTGGCGCGTGCCAACAGTCGCCTGCTGATACACCGCATTCAGCGAGACTGGTGTGGTCTGGTGGACCTGATTCTGGATTCGCGGACCAAGGAGGCGGCCCGTGCCGTGGCTCGCAAAGAGTTGCGCGAAAGCCTGACGGGTGTGTCGCCACTGTTTGCCGACAAGCCGTTTTTCCTCAGTGAGGAACAAAGCCTGGTCGACTGCTGCCTATTGCCAATACTCTGGCGATTGCCGATTCTGGGTATAGAACTGCCGCGGCCGGCCAAGCCGCTGCTTGATTATATGGAGCGCCAGTTTGCGCGTGAGGCTTTCCAGGCGAGTCTGTCTGGTGTCGAACGCGACATGCGCTAAGGCTTAAGGAGCCGCTATGAACTCCAGTCGACCTTATCTGGTCCGCGCGCTCTATGAGTGGATTGTGGACAACGATTGCACCCCGCATATGCTGGTCAATTCCGAGTATCCGTCGGTGCAGGTGCCTCAAGGCTTTGCCAGTGACGGGCAGATCGTCCTGAACGTATCGCCACAAGCCGTTCGCCACCTGCACATGGATAACGAGGCGGTCAGTTTCGAGGGGCGCTTCGGTGGTGTGCCGCACACCTTGTACGTGCCTATCGCATCGATCCTGGGTATCTACGCCCGGGAGAACGGCCAGGGCATGGTGTTTGATCTGGAATCGCCGATGGGCGAGGACGACGACATCGAACCGGATGACGACCTTCCGCCACCGGACAGCGAGCCACCGCGCCCCAGCGGTCGCCCCAGTTTGAAGGTGGTGAAGTAATAAAAAAGGCGATCCGGATGGATCGCCTTTTTTATTACTTCACCACCTTCAAACGTAGGAGCTGCCGAAGGCTGCGATCTTTTGATCTTGTTTTTTGGAAGATCAAGATCAAAAGATCGCAGCCTTCGGCAGCTCCTACGCCGCGTGCAGGTCAGTCGATGTACTCGAACAGCTTCACAATCTTCTGCACGCCGGAAACGCCTTGCACCAGGTTGGTCGCCTGCGCAGCTTCCTGTTTGGTCAGCAGGCCCAGCAAGTAGACGATGCCGTTTTCAGTGACGACCTTGATGCGCGAACCAGGGATGTTCGCGTCAGCGAGCATCTGGGTCTTGATCTTGGTGGTCAGCCAGGTGTCATTCTGGCGCGCCAGCAGCGAGGAGGGGGCCATGATTTGCAGCTCGTTGTGCACCTGCTTCACGCGCTGGACCGCGGCGGCGGCCTGTTCGGCCTTGGCCTTGAGGTCTGCGCGTGGCGTTTGCCCGGCGAGCAGCACGACGCCGTTGTAGCTGGTGACGACGATGTGCGAGTCCTTGTCCAGGGCCGGGTCGGCCTTGGCGATGTTCACGCCAACCTTGGTGTCGATCAGGGAGTCGTCGATCTTGCTGCCCAGTGTGCGAGTGCCGCGGTCATCTTCAATGGGGGCTTCACGGCTGGCGGTCACCACCGAGGTGCAACCGCTGATGCCGAGGCACAGAGTCAAGGCCAGTAGGCCAAGGCGATTAGGGGTCATTCTTCACTCCCGAACAATTGGCTGTCGATCAAGTCGCAAAGGCAATGGATCGCCAGCAGGTGGACTTCTTGAATACGAGCGGTGACGTTGGCCGGTACGCGAATCTCCACGTCCTCGGGCAACAGCAGCGACGCCATGCCGCCGCCGTCACGTCCCGTCAATGCTACGACAATCATTTCGCGATCATGTGCGGCCTGGATCGCTTGAATTATGTTGGCCGAGTTGCCGCTGGTGGAGATAGCCAGCAACACATCGCCCGGTTGGCCCAGTGCGCGGATCTGCTTGGAGAAGATTTCGTTGTAGCTGTAGTCGTTGGCGATCGAGGTGATCGTCGAGCTGTCGGTCGTCAAGGCAATGGCCGGCAGGCTCGGGCGCTCGCGCTCAAAGCGATTGAGCAGCTCGGACGAAAAGTGCTGGGCGTCGCCGGCGGAGCCGCCGTTGCCGCAGGAAAGCATTTTGCCTTCGTTGAGCAGGGCGTTGACCATGACCTGGCTGGCTTGCTCGATGTGCGGTGCAAGAACTTCCATCGCCTGTTGCTTGGTGTCGATACTGGCCTGAAAAAGCTGGCGAATTCGGGATTGCATGTCCATCTGTGTGACCTTAATTAGCGCGGCTGTTCGGCACGTGAATGTGCAGCCCGCAAAGCAAAGAGCAAAAGTGTTGGGTGGTAGTGTCCGGTTCGTGATGCCGGTGATCAGCCGTCGAAGGCATTCTGTAGCCAGTTCAGCTGATCGAGGTGGCTGTCGATGGCAATCACGTCGAAGCGGCAAGGGGAATTGGCCCAGCGCGACTCGCGCTGAAGAAAATATTGCGCGGCGAAAATCAGCTTTTGCCGTTTGCGCTCATCGATGCTATCGAGCGCGCCACCCCATTGAGTGTCTTTTCGGTAGCGGACTTCAACGAATACTACTGTATCGCCATCTAGCATGACCAGATCAAGCTCGCCGCGTTTGCACAACCAGTTCTGCGCCAGCAGGCGCAGACCCTGTTGTTGAAGATGCTCGAGCGCGTGGCGCTCGGCATCCATACCGCTTTGCTGGCGTGACCTGTCAGGCATCAGCGCGCGGTGTCCGGCAGGCGCTGGATCTGGCCATTGGCGAACTGGGCCCATGGCAACTGGCGCACGACCCGCTGGCTTTGAGTCATGCCGAGGCTGCCCGACTCACCGTCGATGCGGCTGTCCGGCAGAGACTTCAGCTGGCCCAGGCGCGGCGCCAGTCGATAGGCGTCCACGCCCATGGCGTACAGACGTCCCAGGCTACCGGCGGCTTGTGGCCACTGGGCGGTGACCTGGCGGCGCAGTGGGTCGTTGGCGTCCAGCAACCAGGGTGTTTCGCAGAAGCGAATGCCGTTCATGTCGTTGTACTGGTTGACGTCGCCGCTGGCGCTGAACACGTGAGAGGTGGCGTAGACCGGTACATCGCCTGCGTACTGGAAGTTCAGGGTCGGTTTGATCTGTTGGGCCTGTTGCGGCGTTGCGGCGAGGAAGATGAACTCGATGTCCTGGCGACGCGACGGCTGGGCCGCTACTTGCGAGCCGACAGTGCTTTGCAGGCTCTTGGCGCGACCTTCGCTCTGGCGCAACTGGAACATGTCGGCAATCTGCTGGGCCAGCTGGACCGGTTGGTCGACGCGTTCGGTGGCGACGATGGTGCCGCCATTGGCTTGCCAGTCCTGGCTGAACGCCTTGAGCACGCGGTCGCCCCATTCGCCTTTCGGCACCATGATGGCTGCGCGATGCAGGCCGTCGGCACGAGCGCGGCGCGACACTTCGCGGGCTTCGTCTTCAGCTGCAAGGCCGAACTGGAACAACTGCGCCGGGCCTTGATCGCCTTCGCTGTAGTTCAGCGCCAGGGTGGTGATCGGGAGTTGCGGGCGAGTGCTCAGCTGTTTGACCAGCGGCTTCTCCAGCGGGCCGACGACCAGTTGCACGCCATCGGCCTGGGCCTTGCGGTAGAACTCATCCATGGACGTCAGGCGCGAGCTGTCATAAAACTCGATGGCGGGTGGTTTCTGTCCGGCCTGTTGTGCCTGGTAGTGGGCAGCCATGAAACCGTCGCGCAATGCTTTGCCAACCGAGGCCAACTGGCCATCCTGAGGCAGCAGCAGGGCAATCTTGTTCAGGGGCTGGCTGGCCAGTTCCTTGAGTTGGGTCAGTGGCTGCGGCAATTGAAGGGCAGCCGGGTGTTTCGGGTTCTGCGCGCGCCAGTTGTCGATGGCGGCCTGTTGCTGCTCCAGGGTGCCGGCAGATTTCACGGCCAGGGCCAGGGCCATCCAGCCGCCGAGATCGTCGTTGGAGCTCGGCTGCAACTGCTCGGTCGGCAGCGAGGCGATCAGGGTCCAGATCGCTTCGTGGTTTTTGCTCGCGGCTTCACCTTTAAGCATCGGGGCAATGAAGATGCGCTCGCGAGCGGCGGCGAGGGTCTGGCCATCGGCTTCCAGGGCACGGGCGTGAACAGTTCCGGTGCGGACCTGTTGCTCGACGGGCAGCTCGCTCAGGTATTGCATGCTTGGGTGGCTCAGGGCAGTCAGTGCTGCCTTGGGCTGATTGCGGGTCATGGCCAGTTCAGCCGCCAGGGTGTTGGCGAAAATCTGTGGCCCTGGCTTGAGCTGCTCGACCGGGACCTGTTGCAGGATTTGCGCGGACTGGCCGGCATTGCCCTGACGATAGGCCAGGTCGGCAGCGCTCAAGCGCAGCAGGGCGGCATCTTCCGGTGATTTGCTTTGGGCGGCCTTCTCAAGCAACTGCTCGATACTGGCGTCCGGTGTCCGTGGAAGTTCGCCAAGGCTGGACGAGGGCGAGCTGGCGCAAGCCGCCAGCAAGGCAGCGAGGCAGAGGGCAGATAACAGCCGCAGGCAAGCGATCATGTAAGCGTTCCTGATACTCGATCAAATTAGCGTGGAATTGTACCCAAGCACTGGCCGGGGCGCGATGTTACTGGCGTGAATCGATCAATTTAGCTGGTGTAAATGTTGCGCCAGCGCACAAACAGTCGCCGATACCTCGTTTGCTTGTGGGTATCGTGAGTCTCGCTACGCGCTACAATGGCGACTTTTACCGATCATGAGGTGTGCGCTTTGACTGCTCCAGGTCCTTTGAATTCCGCTGCTGGCTCGCTTTATGTGGTGGCGACGCCCATCGGCAACCTGGATGACATCAGTGCGCGGGCGCTGAAGATTCTGCGTGAAGTGGCCTTGATCGCCGCGGAAGACACCCGTCATTCCCAGCGCCTGATGCAACACTTCGGCATTTCGACGCCACTGGCCGCCTGCCATGAGCACAACGAACGGGATGAAGGTAGTCGCTTTATTACGCGTCTGCTGGCCGGTGACAACGTGGCATTGATCTCTGACGCCGGGACGCCGCTGATTTCCGATCCGGGTTATCACCTGGTGCGACAGGCTCGCGCGGCAGGCATCAATGTGGTGCCGGTTCCGGGTGCCTGCGCCTTGATTGCGGCGTTGTCGGCGGCGGGGCTGCCATCCGATCGTTTCATTTTCGAGGGGTTTCTGCCGGCCAAGGCAGTGGGGCGGCGAGCGCGCCTCGAGCAGGTAAAGGAAGAGCCTCGCACATTGATCTTCTATGAGGCCCCGCATCGCATACTCGAATGCCTGCAAGACATGGAACTGGTGTTCGGCCCCGAGCGCCTGGCACTGCTTGCCCGTGAGCTGACCAAGACCTTTGAAACCCTCAAGGGGCTGCCTCTGGCCGAGCTGCGCGAGTTCGTCGAGTCGGACAGCAATCAGCAGCGTGGCGAGTGCGTCGTGTTGGTGGCGGGCTGGTCTGCCCCCGAGGAGGAGGGCGCGGTCAGCAGCGAGGCGATGCGCATCCTCAATCTGTTGCTCGAAGAAATGCCGCTCAAGCGTGCGGCGGCGTTGGCAGCGCAAATCACTGGCGAACGAAAGAATGTGCTGTATCAGATCGCGCTGGATAAGCAGAAGGACGAGTAAAACCCGACGCGCAGGCGTGCGCACCGGCGCTTAACGCTTGTTCTTCGGGCGCTCTGCCGGTAACCTTCGCGGCGGAGAGTCGATCGGACAGTCGCTGCCCTCTATGAAAATTAGGGGGGGGAGGAAAGTCCGGGCTCCATAGGGCGAAGTGCCAGGTAATGCCTGGGAGGCGTGAGCCTACGGAAAGTGCCACAGAAAATAACCGCCTAAGCGCTTCGGCGCCGGTAAGGGTGAAAAGGTGCGGTAAGAGCGCACCGCACGTCTGGCAACAGTTCGTGGCTAGGTAAACCCCACTTGGAGCAAGACCAAATAGGGTCCCAAGGCGTGGCCCGCGCTGGGACCGGGTAGGTTGCTAAAGATGTCCAGTGATGGCCATCGTAGACGAATGACTGTTCAAGACAGAACCCGGCTTACAGATCGACTCTCCACCTTTTTCTCCCCTCTGCTTAAATCATTGAGCAAGGGGGATGGTGATAGCAATTTCCCTCCTTGCACAAACGTTGGGAGAAGCGGTTTTGTGATATCGATTAGCCCGCGCTTGTAGGAATCGCATAAACTCCACGCAGCACCGGTTTCCCTCCTTGCACATTCATCCGCAGAACCTCTTTTGTAATACCAAAAAAATCTTACTCTTAATAAATTACATTAACTTCCGAACGCAGCCTCCTGTGCTGATTCAAGTTATCGGGCAGTTTCATGTGCCGGATTCTCGTTGCCCCTCCGTTAATGCTCCTAAATCTCAGTTCTGTAAGGGTTTTCCTTTACTCCGCGCCTTGACGGTGTGGTGGGCGCATTCCTATAGTGTGCGCAAGTGGCGGAAAGTGGCATGAAGTGGGTTTTTTGAGCTCAAAACGCTAGAATTTGGAGAAACGCTGACGTGTTTCGCGGAGCCAACGCTATCAGTCTCGATGCAAAGGGCCGTCTCGCCATGCCGAGCCGGTACCGTGACGAGCTCGATTCGCGTAGTTCCGGTCAATTGATCGTAACAATTGATGCCGTTGATCCTTGTTTGTGTGTTTACCCCCTCGATGAGTGGGAAATTATTGAAACCAAACTGCGCGCACTGCCTTCGCTTCGCGAAGAGAACCGCCGCCTGCAACGTTTACTGATTGGTAATGCCGTCGATCTCGAGCTCGATGGCAGTGGTCGTTTTCTGGTTCCACCGCGTCTTCGTGAATATGCCAAGTTGGATAAGCGCGCGATGTTGGTAGGCCAATTGAACAAGTTCCAATTGTGGGACGAGGATGCCTGGAACGCGGTTTCTGCCGCTGACCTGGCTGCTATTCAACAACCGGGCGCGATGCCTGATGAACTGCGTGATTTGATCCTGTGACTATTGATAGCGGCTTTAACCACATCACCGTACTGCTTGACGAAGCCGTCGAGGCTCTCGCCGTACGTCCTGATGGCTGCTATCTGGACGGTACGTTCGGGCGCGGCGGGCACAGCCGGTTGATCCTCAGCCAGCTCGGTCCCGATGGTCGCTTGCTCGGATTCGACAAGGATCCACAAGCGATTGCCACCGGGCAGACGCTAGCGGCCGAAGACGGCCGCTTTGTCGTTGTACAGCGCAGCTTTGCCGAGCTGGGTTCGGAAGTCGCCGAACGCGGTCTGGCCGGCAAGGTCAGCGGCGTCCTGCTGGATCTGGGCGTGTCTTCGCCACAGCTTGACGACCCTGAACGCGGTTTCAGCTTCCTCAACGACGGCCCGCTGGACATGCGCATGGATCCGTCCCGTGGCATCAGCGCTGCCGAATTCGTCAACACCGCGCCCGTGGAAGAAATCGCCCGGGTGTTCAAGGAATACGGCGAAGAGCGTTTCTCCGGCCGCATGGCCCGTGCCGTGGTCGAGCGCCGCGACATCAAGCCATTCGAGCGCACCGGTGACCTGGCAGAAGTCCTGAAGGTCGCCAACCCGGCATGGGAAAAGGGCAAGAACCCCGCCACCCGTGCATTCCAGGGCCTGCGCATTCACGTCAACAACGAACTGGGTGATCTGGAAACCGGCCTCGAAGCCGCGCTGGAGTGCCTGGAAGTGGGCGGTCGCCTGGTGGTGATCAGCTTCCACTCGCTGGAAGACCGTATCGTCAAACTGTTCATGCGCAAGCTGGTGAAAGGCGAAGCCGACAACCTGCCGCGCAACCTGCCGGTTCGGCATGTCGCCTTCGAACCGAAAATCAAAGTCCATGGCAAAGCGCAGACGGCCTCCGACGCCGAACTCAAGGCCAACCCACGTTCGCGAAGCGCTGTCATGCGTGTGGCGGAGAAGCTGCGGTGAGCAAGCTTTTCGCCAAGCCATTGCCCGGCGGAAGCTTTTTCATGCTGCTGCTGTTTGTCGGCGTGCTCGTTTCGGCCATCGGCGTGTCCTACAGCGCGCACTGGAACCGTCAGCTATTGAATTCGCTGTACAACGAATTGAGCGTGCGCGACAAGGCGCAGGCGGAGTGGGGGCGGTTGATTCTGGAGCAGAGTACCTGGACCGCCCACAGCCGTATCGAAGTGCTGGCCACCGAACAATTGAAAATGCACATCCCCGGTGCCGCTGACGTGAAGATGGTGGCGCCATGATGAAACTCGAAGGTGCACTCTTTCCTTGGCGGTTCCGCGTGGTGCTGGGTTTGCTCGGCATCATGGTGGCTGCGATTGCCTGGCGCATCATCGATTTGCAAGTGGTCGACCGTGCCTTCCTTAAAGGTCAGGGCGATGCCCGCAGTGTTCGTCATATTCCGATTCCGGCTCACCGTGGCCTGATCACCGACCGTAACGGCGAGCCTTTGGCCGTGAGTACTCCGGTCACCACCCTTTGGGCCAATGCCAAGGAAATGCAAACGGCCAAAGAAAAGTGGCCGGCGCTGGCGGCTGCCTTGGGGCAGGACCCGAAAGCCCTGGCCGAGCGACTCGAAGCCCAGGCCAACAAGGAATTCATTTATCTGGTGCGCGGGCTGACCCCGGAGCAGGGCCAGGCTGTGCTCGATCTGAAAGTGCCGGGTGTTTATGGCATCGAAGAGTTCCGGCGCTTTTATCCTGCCGGCGAAGTCACCGCCCATATGGTCGGGTTTACCGATATCGACGATCACGGTCGTGAAGGCGTCGAACTGGCCTACGACGAATGGCTGGCCGGGGTTCCCGGCAAGCGTCAGGTGATCAAGGACCGGCGCGGCCGGCTGATCAAGGATGTCCAGGTCACCAAAAACGCCAAGGCCGGCAAGCCCTTGGCGTTGTCCATTGACCTGCGCCTGCAATACCTGGCCAACCGCGAATTGCGCAACGCGATCATCGAGAACGGCGCCAAGGCCGGCAGCCTGGTGATCATGGATGTGAAGACCGGCGAGATTCTCGCGATGGTCAACCAGCCAACTTACAACCCGAACAACCGTCGCAACCTGCAACCGGCGATGATGCGTAACCGCGCGATGATCGACGTGTTCGAGCCGGGTTCGACCATGAAAGCGATCTCGATGAGCGCCGCCATCGAAACCGGTCGCTGGAAACCGAGCGACACCGTCGAGGTGTATCCGGGCTCCTTGCAGATTGGCAAATACACCATCAAGGACGTCTCCAAGACTGAAGGCCCGGTGCTCGACCTGACCGGCATCCTGATCAACTCCAGTAACGTCGGCATGAGCAAGGTCGCGTTCGATATCGGCGGCGAAACCATTTTCCGTCTGGCGCAGAAAGTCGGCCTCGGCCAGGACACCGGCCTGGGCTTCCCGGGTGAGCGCGTCGGCAACCTGCCGAACTACCGCGAGTGGCGCAAGGCGGAAACCGCCACGCTGTCCTATGGCTACGGTATTTCCGTGACCGCGATCCAGTTGGTTCACGCCTTTTCGGCCCTGGCCAACAACGGCCGCCTCGCGCCGCTGACCCTGATCAAGACCGACAAGGCACCGCAAACCACCCAGGTGCTGCCGGAGGCCGTGGCGAAAACCATGCAAGGCATGCTGCAGCAAGTGATCGAGGCCCCGCGCGGTGTGTTCCGTGCGCAGGTGCCGGCGTATCACGTGGGCGGCAAGTCCGGTACTGCGCGTAAAACCTCGGTCGGCACCAAGGGTTACGCCGAGAACTCCTACCGTTCGCTGTTCGCCGGTTTCGGCCCGATGAGCGATCCACGCTACGCCATCGTGGTCGTCATCGATGAACCGACCAAGGCCGGCTACTTCGGTGGCCTGGTATCCGCGCCGGTGTTCAGCCGTGTGATGTCGGGCACCCTGCGCCTGATGAACATCACGCCGGACAACCTGCCACCTACTCAACAAGCGAACGCAACACCGGTCGTTCCGCTGAAAGCCAATGGAGGGCGCGGCTGATGTCTCTGAGCCTGAACAAGATTTTCCCTCACGCCGGCCACGATCTACTGATTCGCGAGCTCGCCCTGGACAGCCGCAACGTGCGCGCGGGCGATCTGTTCCTCGCCGTGCCGGGCGGGAAGTTCGATGGGCGTGCGCACATTGCCGACGCCTTGCAACGCGGCGCGGCTGCGGTGGCCTATGAAGTGGAAGGCGCCACTGTGCTGCCAATCACCGAGGTTCCATTGATTCCGGTCAAAGGGCTGGCCGCTCAGTTGTCGGACATCGCCGGACGTTTTTATGGCGAGCCAAGCCATCATCTGAACCTGATCGGCGTGACCGGCACCAACGGCAAGACCAGTGTCACTCAACTGGTCGCCCAGGCGCTGGATCTGCTTGGCCAGCACTGCGGCATCGTCGGCACCCTCGGTTGCGGTTTCTACGGTGCATTGGAAAGCGGCCTGCACACCACGCCGAACCCGATTGCCATGCAGGCAACGTTGGGCGACCTGAAAAAGGCCGGTGCCAAAGCCGTGGCGATGGAGGTTTCTTCCCATGGTCTGGACCAGGGCCGCGTGACGGCACTGGCCTTCGACGTGGCGGTGATGACCAACCTGTCTCGCGATCATCTGGATTACCACGGCACCATGCAGGCCTACGGTGAAGCCAAGGCCAGGCTGTTCGCCTGGAACGATCTGAAATGCCGGGTGGTTAACCTCGACGACGACTTTGGTCGGCAACTGGCTGCTGAAAAACGTGAATCGCGGTTGATCACCTACAGCCTGCTCGACAGCAGTGCCTACCTCTATTGCCGTGAAGCGCAGTTCGACGACGAAGGCGTGCGTGCCACGCTGGTCACGCCGCAGGGTGAACACCATTTGCGCAGCACCTTGCTCGGCCGTTTCAACCTGAGCAATGTGCTCGCAGCGGTTGGCGCCTTGCTTGGCCTGGATTACGCACTGGACGAAATTCTCAAGGTACTGCCGAAACTCGAAGGCCCGGCCGGTCGCATGCAGCGCCTCGGTGGCGGCACTCAACCGTTGGTGGTGGTCGATTACGCCCACACCCCGGATGCCCTGGAAAAAGTCCTGACGGCCCTGCGCCCACACGCCAGGGGCCGATTGCTCTGCCTGTTCGGCTGTGGCGGTGACCGCGATCGCGGCAAGCGCCCGTTGATGGCCGAAGTGGTCGAGCGCCTGGCCGATGGCGTGCTGGTGACCGACGACAACCCGCGCACTGAAGATCCATCGGTGATTTTCGATGACATCCGCGCCGGTTTCACGGCTGTGGATAAAGTGGAGTTCGTTGCCGGTCGCGGTCAGGCGATTGCCCGGCTGATCGCCAGTGCTTCGGTGGATGACGTGATTGTCCTGGCCGGTAAAGGTCACGAGGACTATCAGGAAATCAATGGCGAGCGTCATGCCTTTTCCGATCTGGTCGAGGCCGATCACGCCTTGACCGCATGGGAGGTGGCCCATGCTTAAGGCCTTGCAACTGAGCGAACTGACCGGCGCGCTGAATGCTCGCCTGGTGTCGACCGATGCCGGTTTCGACGGCGTCAGCATCGACAGCCGCGCCATCAAGCCGGGTCAGCTGTTTATTGCCCTGACCGGTCCGCGCTTCGATGGTCATGATTATCTGAATGAAGTCGCTGCCAAGGGTGCCGTGGCCGCGTTGGTCGAGCGCGAAGTCGCCGACAGCACGCTCCCGCAGTTACTGGTCAGCGATACTCGCCAGGCCCTCGGGCAGTTGGGTGCGCTCAATCGCGCCGCCTACACCCATCCGGTCGCGGCTGTCACCGGCTCGAGCGGCAAGACCACGGTCAAGGAAATGCTGGCGAGCATCCTGCGCACCCGTGGCCCGGTACTGGCGACCCGTGGCAACCTGAACAACGATCTCGGTGTGCCGCTGACCTTGCTCGAACTGGCGCCGGAGCATACGGCGGCAGTGATCGAGCTCGGTGCATCGCGCCTCGGTGAAATTGCCTACACCGTTGGCCTGACCAAGCCGCACGTGGCCATTCTCAACAATGCCGGGACCGCCCATGTAGGCGAGTTCGGTGGCCCGGAAAAAATCGTCGAAGCCAAAGGCGAGATCATCGAAGGGCTGGAGGCCGATGGCGTCGCAGTGCTCAATCTCGACGACAAGGCATTCGGTATCTGGAAGACGCGTGCCGGTGCTCGCAAAGTGCTGACGTTTGCATTGAGCAACACCAGTGCCGATTTCTACGCCAGTGACCTGACCACCGATGCCCGTGGCTGTCCGGCGTTCAATCTGCACAGCCCTGAAGGTGTAGAGCGCGTTCAACTGAACCTGCTCGGCACCCATAACGTCGCCAATGCCATGGCCGCCGCCGCTGCCGCCCATGCCCTGGGTGTGTCGCTGTTCGGTATTGCCACCGGCCTTGGCGCGGTGCAACCGGTCAAGGGTCGCACCGTCGCGCAATTGGCCAGCAATGGCATGCGCGTGATCGATGACACTTACAACGCCAACCCCACCTCCATGTGCGCTGCCGTTGATATACTGGCCGGCTTTTCCGGTCGCACCGTCCTGGTGCTCGGGGATATCGGCGAGTTGGGCGAATGGGCGGAGCAGGGGCACCGCGACGTGGGCGAGTACGCCCGTGGCAAGGTTTCTGCGCTGTACGCCGTCGGGCCAATGATGGCTCACGCCGTGAACGCATTCGGTCCAGAGGCTTTTCACTTCAGCACGCAGGCTGAACTGATCAACGCCCTGGGCGCCGAGCAAGACACAAACACCACCATTTTGATCAAGGGGTCGCGCAGCGCTGCGATGGAAAACGTCGTCGCCGCCTTGTGCGGGTCCAGTCTGGAGAAACATTAATGCTGCTGCTGCTAGCGGAGTATCTGCAACAGTTCTACAAAGGCTTCGCGGTCTTCCAGTACCTGACCCTGCGCGGGATTCTCGGTGTACTGACCGCGCTGGTCTTGTCGCTGTGCTATGGCCCGTGGATGATCCGCACTTTGCAGAACCGTCAGATCGGTCAATCCGTTCGCAATGACGGCCCGCAGTCGCACCTGTCCAAGTCGGGTACACCGACCATGGGCGGCGCGCTGATCCTGTCGTCCATCGGTGTCAGTACCCTGCTTTGGGCTGACCTGACCAACCGTTACGTCTGGGTCGTACTGCTGGTGACCTTACTGTTCGGCGCCATCGGCTGGGTCGACGACTACCGCAAGGTGATCGAGAAAAACTCCCGTGGCCTGCCGAGCCGCTGGAAATACTTCTGGCAGTCGGTGTTCGGCCTGGGCGCGGCGATCTTCCTTTATATGACTGCCGCCACGCCGGTGGAAACCACGCTGATCCTGCCGATGCTCAAGGACTACAGCATTCCGCTGGGCGCAGGCTTCATCGTCCTGACCTATTTCGTGATCGTCGGTTCGAGCAACGCGGTCAACCTGACCGACGGCCTCGACGGCCTGGCGATCATGCCGACGGTGATGGTGGGCGGTGGCCTGGGCATTTTCTGCTACCTGTCGGGTAACGTGAAATTCGCCGAATACCTGCTGATTCCTTATGTACCGGGCGCGGGCGAACTGATCGTGTTCTGCGGCGCACTGATCGGCGCCGGCCTGGGCTTCCTCTGGTTCAACACCTATCCGGCACAAGTTTTCATGGGCGACGTCGGCGCACTGGCGCTGGGCGCGGCCCTGGGCACCATCGCGGTGATCGTCCGTCAGGAAATCGTCCTGTTCATCATGGGCGGCGTGTTCGTGATGGAAACCCTGTCAGTGGTCATTCAGGTTGCCTCCTTTAAGCTGACCGGTCGCCGCGTATTCCGCATGGCGCCGATTCACCACCACTTTGAACTCAAGGGTTGGCCCGAGCCGCGTGTGATCGTCCGTTTCTGGATCATCACCGTGATTCTCGTGCTGATCGGCCTTGCCACTCTGAAGCTGAGGTAGAAACTCGTGTCTCTGATCGCTTCTGACCACTTCCGCATCGTTGTCGGCCTCGGCAAGAGCGGCATGTCCCTGGTTCGCTTCCTGGCGAACCGGGGCGTGGCGTTTGCCGTGGCCGATACGCGGGAAAACCCACCGGAACTGGCCACGCTCAAGCGTGACTATCCGCACGTGGAAGTGCGTTGTGGCGAGCTGGACGTCGAATTCCTGTGCCGCGCCGACGAGCTCTACGTGAGCCCCGGCCTGGCGCTGGCGACCCCGGCCCTGCAGGCCGCCGCCGCACGTGGCGTGAAATTGTCCGGTGACATCGAGCTGTTCGCGCGTAACGCGAAGGCGCCGATCGTGGCCATCAGCGGTTCCAACGCGAAAAGCACCGTCACCACCCTGGTCGGCGAAATGGCGGCGGCGGCGGGCAAGCGTGTGGCCGTCGGCGGCAACCTCGGTACACCGGCGCTGGACCTGCTGCGCGACGACGTCGAGCTGTACGTGATGGAATTGTCGAGTTTCCAGCTGGAAACCACCGATCAACTCAACGCCGAAGTGGCGACCGTGCTCAACGTCAGCGAAGACCACATGGACCGTTACAGCGGTCTGCCGGCCTATCACCTGGCCAAGCACCGGATCTTCCGTGGTGCCCGGCAGTTCGTGGTCAATCGCCAGGATGCCCTGAGCCGTCCGTTGATCGGCGAGGGCCAGCCGTGCTGGACCTTCGGCCTGAGCAAACCGGATTTCAAAGCCTTCGGCATCCGTGAAGAAGACGGCGAGAAATACCTGGCCTTCGAATTCCAGAACCTGATGCCGGTGCGCGAATTGAAGATTCGTGGTGCCCACAACCAGTCCAACGCCCTGGCGGCCCTGGCCCTGGGCCATGCGGTCGGCTTGCCGTTCGATGCGATGTTGTCGAGCTTGCGCACCTTCGCCGGTCTCGAGCATCGCTGCCAATGGGTCCGCGACCTCGACGGCGTGGGCTACTACAACGATTCCAAGGCCACCAACGTCGGTGCTGCACTGGCGGCCATCGAAGGCCTGGGCGCGGACATCGACGGCAAGGTCGTGCTGATCGCCGGCGGTGACGGCAAGGGTGCCGAGTTCAAGGACCTGCGCGATCCGGTGGCGGCCAACTGCCGCGCCGTGGTGCTGATGGGCCGAGACTCCGACAAGATCGGCGAGGCCATTGGCGACGCCGTTCCGCTGATCCGCGTCGCTTCCCTGGTCGAAGCCGTCGAGCAATGTCGCGCCGCCGCCCAGCCGGGCGACGTGGTGCTGCTGTCGCCAGCCTGCGCCAGCTTCGACATGTTCAAGAACTACGAAGACCGTGGTCACCAGTTCGTCCAAGCCGTGGAGGATCTGGCATGAGCCTCAAAGGCATCATCAAGCCGTATCCATCGCCGCTCATCACCGGCCGCGGTATCGACCTCGACTTCCCGATGCTCGCCGGTTGCCTGACGCTGCTCGGCCTGGGACTGATCATGATTGCCTCGGCATCGACCGAAGTGGCGGCCGTGCAGTCGGGCAGCGCGCTGTATTACATGATCCGCCACCTTATTTATGTGGTGCTGGGCCTGGGTGCCTGCATCGTTACCATGATGATCCCGATTGCTACTTGGCAACGCCTCGGCTGGCTGATGCTGCTGGGGGCGTTCGGCTTGCTGGTGATGGTGATCATTCCAGGGATCGGCCGTGAGGTTAACGGCTCGATGCGCTGGATCGGCTTCAGTTTCTTCAACGTCCAGCCTTCCGAGATCGCCAAGGTGTTCGTGGTGATCTACCTCGCCGGTTACCTAGTGCGCCGCCAGAAAGAAGTGCGCGAAAGCTGGATGGGCTTCTTCAAGCCGTTCATCGTACTGCTGCCGATGGCGGGCCTGCTGCTGATGGAGCCGGACTTCGGTGCCACCGTCGTGATGATGGGCGCTGCGGCGGCGATGTTGTTCCTTGGCGGCGTGGGGCTGTTCCGTTTTTCCCTGATGGTGGTGCTGGCCGTCGGCGCGGTGGTGCTGTTGATTCAAATGCAGCCCTATCGAATGGCGCGTCTGACCAACTTCGCCGATCCGTGGGCCGACCAGTTCGGTGCCGGTTATCAGTTGTCCCAGGCATTGATCGCTTTCGGTCGCGGCGAATGGCTGGGCGTTGGCCTGGGCAACAGCGTGCAGAAACAGTTCTACCTGCCGGAAGCCCACACTGACTTCGTGTTCTCGGTCCTGGCCGAAGAGCTGGGCGCAGTGGGCTCGTTGTGCACCGTGGCACTGTTCGTCTTCGTGTGTATTCGCGGTATGTACATCGGATTGTGGGCCGAGAAGGCCAAGCAGTTCTTCGCCGCCTATGTTGCCTACGGTCTGTCGTTCCTGTGGATCGGCCAGTTCCTGATCAACATCGGTGTGAACGTCGGCCTGTTGCCGACCAAGGGCCTGACCCTGCCATTCCTCAGTTACGGCGGCAGTTCGTTGGTGATCTGCTGCGCCTGTCTCGGCTTGTTGCTGCGCATCGAGTGGGAGAGTCGTACCCACCTGGGCAGCGAGGAGATGGAGTTCCATGAGAGCGACTTCGCCGAGGAGCCGCACCATGGGCGCTAACGTGATGATCATGGCCGGCGGCACCGGTGGCCACGTGTTCCCGGCGCTGGCCTGTGCCCGCGAATTCCAGGCGCGCGGCTATACCGTGCACTGGCTTGGCACCCCGCGTGGCATCGAGAACGATCTGGTGCCGGCCGCCGGTATCGAGCTGCACCGGATCAACGCCAGCGGTCTGCGGGGCAAGGGCAAGCTGTCGCTGCTCAAGGCACCGTTCATGTTGTTCAAGTCGGTCTGGCAGGCACGGGCGATCATTCGCCGTCTGCAACCGGTCTGCGTCGTGGGCTTTGGTGGCTTTGTGACCGGCCCTGGTGGTGTCGCAGCCAAACTGGCCGGCGTGCCGGTGATCGTTCATGAACAGAACGCCGTGGCCGGTACCGCCAATCGGTTGCTGGTGCCGTTGGCCGCCCGAGTCTGTGAAGCGTTCCCCGACACCTTTACCCTGTCGAACAGCCGCCGGACCACCGGTAACCCGGTGCGCACCGAGCTGTTCCTCGAGACATCGCGACCTGCCCTGGCCGGTCGCAAGGCGCGTTTGCTGATCCTGGGCGGAAGCCTGGGCGCAGAACCGTTGAACAAGTTGCTGCCTGAAGCCCTGTCGCAAGTCGCTGCCGATTTGCGCCCGGAAGTGTTCCATCAGGCCGGCAAAAACCACGATGAAGTGACTGCAGAGCGCTATCGCGCGGCTGGCGTCGAGGCGCAGGTGCAGCCCTTCATCAAAGACATGGCCCAAGCCTACAGCTGGGCCGACCTGGTGGTCTGTCGCGCAGGCGCGCTGACCATCAGTGAACTGGCCGCCGCCGGTCTGCCCTCGATGCTGGTGCCTTTGCCCCACGCCATCGACGATCACCAGACCCGCAACGCCGAATATTTGGCCCGTGAAGGCGCAGCCTTCCTGATGCCACAAAGAACGACTGGCGCAGCGGATCTTGCCGCACGCCTGACAGAGGTCCTGATGCAACCACAACGACTCAACGAAATGGCTACCGCGGCACGCCGCCTCGCCAAACCCGATGCCACCCGTAACGTCGTCGATAGCTGCCTGGAGGTGGCCCATGGTTGAGAGTCAGAAAGCCATGCCACAACCGGAAATGCGCCGCATCCGTCGCATCCACTTCGTCGGTATCGGCGGTGTGGGCATGTGCGGGATCGCCGAAGTGTTGCTGAACCTGGGATATGCCGTATCCGGTTCAGACCTGAAGGCTTCGCCGGTCACCGAACGCCTGGAGTCCTTCGGCGCGCAGATCTTCATCGGCCACCGTGCCGAGAACGCCGCTGCCGCCGACGTGCTGGTGGTGTCGAGTGCCGTGAACACCTCCAACCCGGAAGTCGCGACCGCACTGGAACGCCGAATTCCGGTGGTGCCGCGTGCCGAGATGCTGGCCGAGCTGATGCGTTATCGCCACGGTATCGCCGTTGCCGGTACCCACGGCAAAACCACCACCACCAGCCTGATCGCCTCGGTGTTCGCCGCCGGTGGCCTGGACCCGACGTTCGTCATCGGTGGCCGCCTGAATGCTGCGGGCACCAATGCCCAGCTTGGCACCAGCCGCTACCTGATCGCCGAGGCCGACGAAAGCGACGCCAGCTTCCTGCACTTGCAGCCGCTGGTGGCCGTGGTCACCAACATCGACGCCGATCACATGGCGACCTACGACGGTGACTTCAACAAGCTGAAGAAAACCTTCGTCGAGTTCCTGCACAACCTGCCGTTCTACGGTCTGGCAGTGGTGTGCCTGGACGATCCAGTGGTGCGTGAAATCCTCCCGCAGGTCAAGCGTCCGACCGTGACCTACGGCTTCGGCGAAGACTGCGACGTGCGCGCCATCAATGTGCGCCAGCAGGGCATGCAGACTTTCTTCACCGTGCTGCGCCCTGACCGCGAGCCGCTGGATGTGTCGGTAAACATGCCGGGCAACCACAACGTATTGAACTCGCTGGCAACCATCTGCATCGCTACCGACGAAGGCGTCAGCGATGAAGCCATCGTCCAGGGCCTGTCCGGCTTCCAGGGTGTCGGCCGACGCTTCCAGGTCTACGGCGAACTGCCGGTGGACGGCGGCAACGTGATGCTGGTCGATGACTACGGTCACCATCCGACCGAAGTCGCGGCCGTGATCAAGGCCGTACGCGGTGGCTGGCCGGAGCGCCGCCTGGTGATGGTCTACCAGCCGCACCGTTACAGCCGCACCCGTGACCTGTACGACGATTTCGTCAATGTGCTGGCCGACGCCAACGTACTGCTGCTGATGGAAGTCTATCCGGCCGGCGAAGAGCCGATTCCGGGAGCCGACAGCCGCAAACTGTGCAACAGCATCCGTCAGCGTGGCCAGCTCGACCCGATCTACATCGAGCGTGGTGTCGACCTCGCGCCAGTGGTCAAGCCGCTGCTGCGTGCCGGCGACATCCTGCTGTGCCAGGGCGCCGGTGATATTGGCGGTCTTGCACCGAAACTGTTGAAAAGCGAGTTGTTCGCCGGTGCCGTTGCCGCACCGGAGAAGGGGAAGTTGAAATGACTGCTGCCTACGCCAACCTGGTCTCCACGATCGCACCGAAAGACTTCGGCCGCGTCGCCGTGCTGTTCGGCGGCAAGAGTGCCGAACGCGAGGTGTCCCTGAAGTCGGGCAATGCGGTTCTCGACGCGCTGCTAAGCGCCGGTGTCGACGCGTTCGGCCTCGACGTGGGCGATGACCTGCTGCAGCGTCTGCAGAGCGAAAAGATCGACCGTGCCTTCATCATCCTCCACGGTCGTGGCGGTGAAGACGGCAGCATGCAGGGCTTGCTCGAATGCCTGGGCATTCCGTACACCGGCAGCGGCATCCTGGCGTCGGCCCTGGCCATGGACAAACTGCGCACCAAGCAGGTCTGGCACAGCCTGGGCATTCCGACGCCACGTCACGCAGTCCTTTGCAGCGAGGCCGATTGTATTTCGGCAGCGACGGAACTGGGCTTCCCTTTGATCGTCAAACCGGCCCATGAAGGTTCAAGTATCGGTATGGCCAAAGTGAGTTCCGCGTCCGAATTGATCGACGCATGGAAAGCGGCCAGTACCTACGATTCGCAAGTGTTGGTCGAGCAATGGATTCACGGTCCGGAGTTCACCATCGCCACCCTGCGTGACCAGGTGTTGCCTCCGATTGCCCTGGGCACGACGCACAGCTTCTACGACTACGACGCCAAGTACATCGCCAACGATACCCAGTACCGCATTCCGTGCGGTCTGGACCGCGTGAAGGAACAGGAACTCATGGACCTCACGGCGAAAGCCTGTGAAGCGCTGGGTATCGCCGGTTGGGGCAGGGCAGACGTGATGCAGGACGCCGAAGGGCAGTTCTGGTTCCTGGAAGTCAACACCGCACCGGGCATGACCGATCACAGCCTGGTGCCGATGGCGGCCCGTGCCGCCGGTCTGGATTTCCAGCAACTGGTCCTGGCCATTCTGGCCGAGAGCGTTGCCGGCAATGCTGCCGGTCACCAAGAGTCGACGAGAGGTTAAGGCCATGCAAGGCGCTCAGCTCAGACATCAGCCTCCCGCACCCGGCCGCAAGCCGGTGCCACGGGGTGCCAGCCGAATGGTGGCCAAAGAGCCGATGTCCGCGCGCCTGCCGAAAGCCAACTTCGGTTTTCTCAAAGCGTTGTTCTGGCCGGTGCTGCTGGTGGCCTTGGGGTTCGGTACTTACGAAGGCGCGACACGCTTGTTGCCGTATGCCGACCGGCCGATCACCAAGATCAACGTGCAGGGCGACCTGAGTTACATCAGCCAGCAAGCGGTGCAGCAGCGGATCGCCCCGTACGTGGCGTCGAGCTTCTTCACCATCGACCTGGAGAGCATGCGCACCGAGCTTGAAACGATGCCATGGATTGCCCATGCCGAAGTGCGTCGGGTGTGGCCGGATCAAGTGGTGATCCGCCTGGAAGAACAACTGCCGGTGGCCCGTTGGGGCGACGAGTCGCTGTTGAACAACCAGGGCCAGGCCTTCACCCCGCGCGAGCTGGCGAACTACGAACACTTGCCTCAACTGTTCGGCCCACAGCGGGCCCAGCAGCAGGTGATGCAGCAGTACCAGGTGTTGAGTCAGATGCTCCGGCCTCTGGGCTTCTCGATTGCGCGCCTGGAGTTGCGTGAACGCGGCAGCTGGTTCCTGACCACCGGACCCGGCAGTGCCGGCCCGGGGATCGAACTGCTGCTCGGACGCGGCAACCTGGTGGAAAAGATGCGCCGCTTCATCGCCATCTATGACAAGACGCTCAAAGAACAGATTACGAACATTGCGCGCATCGATCTGCGCTACGCCAACGGCCTCGCTGTTGGCTGGCGGGAACCTGTAGCGCCCACGGCAGCCCAACCCGCTGTCGCGAAGAATTAAGAAGAGGCAGGACCCATGGCAAACGTGCAAAGCGGCAAAATGATCGTCGGTCTCGATATCGGCACCTCCAAGGTGGTGGCGCTGGTAGGCGAGGTCGCGGACGACGGCACGCTGGAAATCGTCGGGATCGGTACCCATCCGTCCCGTGGCCTGAAAAAAGGCGTGGTGGTGAATATCGAATCCACCGTGCAATCGATCCAGCGCGCCATCGAAGAAGCGCAGCTGATGGCCGGTTGCCGCATTCACTCGGCATTCGTCGGCGTGGCCGGCAATCACATCCGCAGCCTGAACTCCCACGGCATCGTGGCGATTCGTGATCGCGAAGTCAGCTCGGCCGACCTCGAGCGCGTGCTTGACGCTGCCCAGGCCGTGGCGATCCCGGCTGACCAGCGTGTGCTGCACACCTTGCCGCAAGACTACGTGATCGATAACCAGGAAGGCGTCCGCGAGCCGCTGGGCATGTCCGGCGTGCGTCTGGAAGCCAAGGTCCACGTGGTCACCTGCGCCGTCAATGCCGCACAGAACATTGAAAAATGCGTGCGTCGCTGCGGCCTGGAAATCGACGACATCATTCTCGAGCAACTGGCTTCCGCGTATTCGGTACTGACCGATGACGAGAAAGAGCTGGGCGTGTGCCTGGTGGACATCGGTGGCGGTACCACCGACATCGCGATCTTCACCGAAGGTGCGATCCGTCACACCGCGGTCATCCCGATTGCCGGCGACCAGGTGACCAACGACATCGCCATGGCGTTGCGCACTCCGACCCAGTACGCCGAAGAAATCAAGATTCGCTACGCCTGCGCCCTGGCCAAGCTGGCCGGTGCCGGTGAAACCATCAAGGTGCCAAGCGTTGGCGACCGTCCGCCACGCGAACTGTCCCGCCAGGCCCTGGCCGAAGTGGTTGAGCCGCGCTACGACGAACTGTTCACGCTGATCCAGGCCGAACTGCGCCGCAGCGGCTACGAAGACCTGATCCCGGCCGGCATCGTGCTGACCGGCGGTACCGCGAAGATGGAAGGTGCCACTGAACTGGCCGAGGAGATCTTCCACATGCCGGTGCGCCTGGGCGTGCCGCATGGCGTGAAAGGTCTGGATGACGTGGTCCGCAATCCGATCTATTCCACCGGCGTCGGCCTGTTGATGTACGGCCTGCAGAAGCAGTCCGATGGCATCTCGTTCTCGGGCATCGGCAGCCGCGACAGCTACAGCAACGAAGAGCCACAGGCTCCGCTGCTGGACCGCCTGAAGAAGTGGGTCCAGGGCAATTTCTGAAGATTTACCGCAACACCGTTACACCGAAGCACGCAGTAGGCGAAAAAACTAGAGAATGTAAAGGAGAGGGAAAATGTTCGAACTCGTAGACAACATCCCCGCAAGCCCGGTAATCAAAGTTATCGGTGTCGGCGGTGGCGGCGGCAACGCTGTCAACCACATGGTCAAGAGCAACATCGAAGGCGTCGAGTTCATCTGCGCCAACACCGATGCTCAAGCGCTGAAAAACATCGGCGCGCGTACCATCCTGCAACTGGGCACCGGTGTGACCAAGGGCCTGGGCGCTGGCGCCAACCCTGAAGTCGGCCGTCAAGCCGCTCTGGAAGACCGTGAGCGCATTGCCGAAGTCCTGCAGGGCACCAACATGGTGTTCATCACCACTGGCATGGGCGGCGGTACCGGTACCGGTGCTGCGCCGATCATCGCCGAAGTGGCCAAGGAAATGGGCATCCTCACCGTTGCGGTGGTGACCCGTCCGTTCCCGTTCGAAGGCCGCAAGCGTATGCAGATCGCCGACGAAGGCATCCGCATGCTCTCCGAAAGCGTCGACTCGTTGATCACCATTCCCAACGAGAAGCTGCTGACCATCCTCGGTAAAGACGCCAGCCTGCTGTCGGCTTTCGCCAAGGCTGACGATGTATTGGCCGGTGCCGTTCGCGGTATCTCCGACATCATCAAGCGTCCGGGCATGATCAACGTCGACTTCGCCGACGTGCGTACCGTGATGAGCGAAATGGGCATGGCGATGATGGGCACTGGCTGCGCCAGCGGTCCGAACCGTGCACGCGAGGCCACCGAAGCGGCCATTCGCAACCCGCTGCTGGAAGACGTGAACCTGCAAGGCGCTCGCGGAATCCTGGTAAACATCACCGCCGGTCCGGATCTGTCCCTCGGCGAATACTCCGACGTGGGTAGCATCATCGAGGCGTTTGCTTCCGAGCACGCGATGGTCAAGGTCGGTACCGTTATCGATCCGGACATGCGCGACGAGCTGCACGTGACTGTCGTTGCAACCGGCCTGGGCGCTAAAATCGAGAAGCCTGTGAAGGTCATCGACAATACCGTTCACACTTCGATGGCTGCACAGCCACAACAACAGGCCCCTGTTCGTCAGGAAGCTCCAGCGGTGAACTACCGTGACCTGGACCGTCCGACCGTCATGCGCAACCAGGCCCAGGCCGGTGCTGCGACTGCTGCGAAGATGAATCCGCAAGATGACCTGGACTACCTGGACATCCCGGCTTTCCTGCGTCGTCAGGCCGATTGATGAAATGTATCAGGGCTATGAAGGTGATTGGTGTTCAGCAAAGGCGTGGTCTGCTATCATCGCCAGCCTTTGTTGATACCAGTTCGCAATTTGCGCTGAAGCGGCCCATGCCATGATTAAACAACGCACCCTGAAGAATATTATCCGTGCCACAGGTGTCGGCCTGCACTCCGGGGAGAAGGTCTATCTGACCCTCAAGCCAGCGCCTGTCGACACCGGCATTGTGTTTTGTCGCGCCGACCTCGATCCCGTGGTGCAGATTCCTGCCCGCGCGGAAAACGTCGGTGAAACCACTATGTCGACCACGCTCGTTAACGGTGACGTCAAAGTGGACACGGTAGAGCACTTGCTCTCGGCCATGGCAGGCCTGGGCATCGATAACGCCTACGTCGAGCTCTCCGCGTCCGAAGTCCCGATCATGGATGGTAGCGCCGGACCTTTCGTATTCCTGATTCAATCGGCTGGCCTGGAAGAACAGGACGCCGCCAAGAAGTTCATCCGCATCCTGCGTGAAGTGACAGTGGAAGATGGCGACAAGCGCGCTACTTTCGTCCCTTTCGAAGGGTTCAAAGTGAGCTTCGAGATCGATTTCGATCACCCGGTTTTCCGTGACCGCACCCAAAGTGCAAGCGTGGATTTTTCCAGCACTTCGTTCGTAAAAGAAGTCAGCCGCGCCCGTACCTTTGGTTTCATGAGTGACATCGAGTACCTGCGCAAGCACAACCTCGCACTCGGCGGCAGTGTTGAAAACGCTATTGTGGTCGACGCCGATGGCGTACTGAACGAAGACGGTCTTCGTTATGAAGACGAATTCGTGAAGCACAAGATCCTCGATGCAATTGGTGACCTCTACCTGCTGGGCAATAGCCTGATTGGTGAGTTCAAGGGCTTCAAGTCCGGCCACGCACTGAACAACCAGCTGCTGCGCAAGTTGATTGAGCAGACAGATGCCTGGGAAGTCGTGACGTTCGAAGACGCCAGCACTGCACCGATCTCTTACATGCGCCCGGTTGCGGCCGTGTAAGCAAAAAACCTCTCTAGTTTTTTAAAGGCTACCTTCGGGTGGCCTTTTTTTATGTCCGAAGTTTGTAGTGCCTGGGCTGGCCTCATCGCGAGCAAGCTCGCTCCCACAGTTGATTGCATTCCCCTGTGGGAGCGAGCTTGCTCGCGATGGCGTCCTCCCATCCAATGAAAATCCTATTCGGCACAAACCACCCGGTTACGCCCCCTCTCCTTGGCCTGATACAGCGCCTTGTCCGCACTGAACAGCAACTGTTCCAGGGTGATTTCGCTGGCCGCCGTCCAGGTGGCAATACCGATGCTCACGCTCATCGGTTGCTCACCGGCATCGACCAGTGGCAGTTTTTGCACAGCCTCACGAATATGTTCGGCAATCTGCCGTGCACCGTCACTGCCTGTTTCGGCCAGGATCACCGAAAACTCTTCGCCCCCGTAGCGCGCCACCAGGTCTGTGGGGCGGTGGACATTGGCATTGATGACCTCGGCCAATGCCCGTAACGCTTCGTCGCCGGCCTGATGCCCGTGCCGGTCATTGAAGGCCTTGAAGTGATCGGCATCGATCATCAGCAACGACAACGGCTTGCCACTGCGCTGCGCGCGAAACCATTCATGGCGCAGGGTCTGATCAAGGGAGCGGCGGTTGGCCACGCCGGTCAAGGCATCGGTGGCTGCCAGTTGCGACAATTCCTGCTCGGCACTCTGGCGCAGGCGCAACTCGCGGCAGAGCAGCCAGGTCAACCACAGCAAACCGATGCACAAAACCCCGGTAGCACCGCTGATCACATAGGCCGTACGGTTCCAGGTGGCGAACACCTCATCCACAGAAAGCGCCACGATGACAGTCAGCGGCAGGTTGCCGACCCGGGTAAAGGTGTACAAGCGCCGTTGATGGTCGACGCTCGACACGCTTTCGAAGGTGCCATTGCGCTCCTGCAGCATGCGTACGACGTTGGGGCGGCTGGAGAAGCTTTTGCCGATGGAGTTCGGTTCCCGGTACGGCTTCTGCGCCAGGAGGATCCCGTCATTGTCGATGATGCCCAAGGTGCTGCCGGTGCCGATGTCGAGGCTGTTGAACAACTGGTCGAAGTAGCTCATGCGCATCGAGGCGACCGCGACCCCCAGAAACTCACCCGTGGGCGAGGAAATGCGCCGGCTGAAACTGATGCGCCATTGGTCGCTGTCATCGCAGTCGCAGCGCGGCTTGAACGGTCGGCTGATAAACATGCCGGTGTCACGATTGAAGACATGGGCCAGGAAATAATCGCGGTCAGCGAAGTTACCCGGTTTCGGTTCGATCAACGATGAGTCGGCGAGCACGTCGCCGTGCTTGTCCAGCAGCAGGATGTCGCCCTTGTAGCGCGCGGTGGTGGAGCGGTCGAACAGCGCCAGATGACGAATCTGCGGCGAAACCTGTTTCAGGTCGTCCCGTTGGGCGGCGGCGATCAGGCCCTGCAAGGTCAGATCATAGAGCTCGACCGTACGCAGGACATCGGCATCGATCAGTTGCGCAATGGTGGTCGCGCTGCGTGTGGCGGTCTGCTGGGCGTTGGCGTGTTCGCGGATCAGCAGAAAAGTGACGATGCACAGGATCGAGATGACCGTCAGGGTGCTGCCAAAGATCACCATGATCTCGGGTCGCCCGGACGGGCCTTGAAAATGTGGGGTTCGGCTTGCGGTCATAGGGCTGACGTCTGCTAAAGGGACGCTGTAAGCGTAGTTGCATTAGCGTCGCAGCCGGGGGAATCGTGCTTGTTGCTCTAACGATTGATCAATGATGTGGGCGTCAGCGTTTGTCGTTGCGAAAATCGCAATGAAAGTTGACTCGCCGCGATAAAAAAAGCCGCTGAAAGCAGCGGCTTTGCAGACAACTTTTCAAAGGGAAGAGCCGATGAAAAGTGTCGTGGGAAGCAGGAGTAAGCGGTGCAGATCAGCTGTCCTTCTCGACCTGTGGCAGGGCCTGTGTGGTCGAGGCTTGCGGGGCTTGGGTGTCTTGCGCAGCCTTGGCCGTCATCTCGATCTGATGCTCTTGGAACGCTGCAGCGCGTGCGGCGTTATGTGCGACGAAAGTCTGCGATTCTTCCGCCATCGCTAATGGCGACAGGAACAAAGAGGACAAAACGAAAGCGCTGGCAATACCCATACTGTTGGACATCTTTAAAACCTTCTTGCTTGGCAAGTGCTGTTTGGTGCGGGCAAAGATAAGGATCTTGGGCGAGGGGAAAAAGAGCGGATTCATGAAAGGACTGTTACAGCAAGAGCAAAGATCCCAGCCTGCGGCAGCTCCTACAGGGGGAATGCATTCCAATGTAGGAGCTGCCGCAGGCTGCGATCTTTTTGTTCTTCAGACAGGAAGGTGTATGCCAAAGGTATTCATCCCGTGGTCACTGCGCACGAACACATCGCCGCCATGCATCAACGCAATCGCCTTGACGATGGCCAGCCCAAGGCCATGGTTGTGGCCGCTGTTGCTGCGCGAGGCATCTACCCGGTAGAAACGCTCGAACAGTCGTGGCAGGTGTTCACGGGCAATCGGTGAGCCGGGGTTGGCGACGCCGATGCTGACCTGATGTTCTGCGACCTCAATGTGCACTTCAATCACCTGACCGGGCGCAGTGTGCTGCACCGCGTTGTTCAGCAGATTGATCAACGCCCGGCGCAGATGGGCGATCTCGATGCTCACCTGCGCGTCACCACTGACCTCTACCTGGACCTGGGCGTCCTCGAGAATGAAGTCCAGGTATTCCAGGGTCGTGGCCACCTCATCGGCCAGCGACGTGGACGTCAGTCTGGTTGCCTTGCTGCCCTGATCGGCACTGGCCAGGAACAGCATGTCGTTGATGATCGAACGTAGCCGCTCAAGCTCTTCGAGATTCGATTGCAGCACTTCGAAGTAATGCTCGGCGGAGCGTCCGCGGGTCAAGGCGACCTGGGTCTGGCCGATCAGGTTGGTCAGTGGCGAGCGCAGTTCATGGGCGACGTCGGCATTGAACGATTCAAGCCGTGAGTAAGCCTGCTCGACCCGTTCCAGAGTCGAGTTGAACGAGCTGACGAACTGATCGAGTTCCGGCGGCAACGGTGACAATCGCAAGCGCCCCGAGCGCAACGGCGGGGCCAGCCGCTGGGCTTCCTGGGACAGTTTGATCAGCGGCTTGAGGCCGATCCGCGCCACCCAGTAACCCAGTGCCGAGGCCAGCAGCACGCCGACAATCGCCAGGCTGATCAGCGCAATCAACAGTTGATGCTGGGTCTGGAAAAACGTCTCGGTGTCGATGGCGATCATGAAGCGCAGCGGTGGGCGCTGGTCCTTGGCCGGGAATTCGCTGAGCAGCACTTTCAGTGGATAGGGGTGATCCGGCAGATGCATGTCGCGCATGCCCAGTGGCCCTTGGGCAAAGGTGCGGATCTGCGGGGTCAGGTTACCGTATTCGTAATGGGGATCGCCGCTGATGATCCAGAAGCTGATGCGCTTGTCTTCTTCGCTCAGCAGGTTGAGCTTGTTGTTGATCTTCACCCAATGCTCAGGCGTGCCGTAACGGCCGACCGTGGATTCGAGCACGCTGTAGCGCGCGTCCAGCTCGGCTTCGGGCAACAGGCCCAGGCCTTTGTCGACCTGCTGGTACAACGCCCAGCCGATCAACAGGAACACCAGCAGCGCCACCAGCGTGAACATCCCGCTCAGGCGCAAGGCGATGCTGTTACTGGACACCGCGGCTCTCCAGCACATAACCCATGCCGCGAATGGTGTGCAGCAGTTTCTCTTCGAACGGGCCGTCGAGCTTGGCCCGCAGGCGTTTGATCGCGACTTCGACGACGTTGGCGTCGCTGTCGAAATTGATGTCCCAGACCATCTCGGCAATGGCGGTTTTCGAGAGGATTTCACCCTGGCGCCGGGCCAATACGCTGAGCAGCGCGAACTCCTTGGCGGTCAGGTCCAGCCGTGTGCCGGCGCGGGTCGCCTTGCGGCTGATCAAATCTATCCACAGGTCGGCAATGCTCACTTGCACCGGTTCGTGACCGCCGCTGCGTCGGGTCAGCGCTTGCAGGCGCGCCACCAGCTCAAGGAAGGAAAAGGGTTTACCCAGGTAATCATCGGCGCCGTCGCGCAGGCCCCTGATGCGATCTTCCACACGCTCGCGGGCGGTGAGCATGATCACCGGGGTCTGCTTGCGTGCACGCAACGCGCGCAACACGCCAAAGCCATCGAGGCCCGGCAACATCACGTCGAGGACGATCACCGCGTAGTCGCTCTCCAGCGCCAGATGCAGGCCTTCGACCCCATCCCGTGCCAGGTCCACGGTGTAACCCTGTTCCGTCAGGCCGCGGTGCAGATAGTCCGCGGTTTTTTCTTCGTCTTCGATAATCAGGACGCGCATGACCCCGCCTCAGTCTATGGTCGCCAGCGCCGGTACTGGCGAAGGTTTGGGTCTATGAAATAACCGCTCCAGCCACAAGTATATGACCGGCGTGGTGAACAGCGTCAGCGCCTGGCTCACCAGCAAGCCGCCGACTACCGCGATCCCCAGGGGTTGGCGCAGCTCGGCGCCGGTGCCATAGCCGAGCATCAGCGGCAGGGCGCCGAGCAGGGCGGCGAGGGTGGTCATGATGATCGGCCGGAACCGCGTGATGCAGGCCTTGAAGATCGCTTCCTCAGGCGACAGTCCGCCATTGCGCTGCGCTTCGAGGGCGAAGTCGATCATCAGGATGCCGTTTTTCTTGACGATACCGATCAGCAGCACCAGGCCGATCAAGGCCATGATCGAAAAGTCCTGACCGCAGATCCACAGCATGATCACTGCGCCGAGGCCCGCCGAAGGCAAGGTCGAAATGATCGTCAGCGGGTGCACGAAGCTCTCGTAGAGCACGCCGAGAATGATGTACACCGCTACCAGCGCCGCCAGGATCAGCCACGGCTGGCTGGCCAGCGAACTCTGGAACGCCTGGGCCGCGCCCTGGAAATTACCGCTGATGGCGGTTGGCATGCCGATGTCGGCCTTGGCCTGGTCGAGCATGATCACCGCATCGCCCAACGCTACGCCGGGCGCCAGGTTGAACGACAGGTTGGCGGCCGGGAACATGCCGTCATGGGCGATGGACAGTGGGCCGATGGTGGGCGCATCGAACCTGGCCAGGGCCGACAGCGGTACCATTTCCCCGCTCAGGGGCGAGCGCAGGTAGAAATAGTTGAGGCTTTCGGCCTTGCCGCGTTGCTGGGTGTCCAGCTCCAGGATCACGTTGTACTGGTTGACCTGGGTCTGGAATTCATTGATCTGGCGCTGGCCGAAGGCATCGTACAGGGCTTCGTCGACGTCGCTGGCGGTCAGGCCGAAACGCGCCGCGGCGCTGCGATCGATACTGATGTGGGTGATGCTGCCGCCCAGTTGCAAATCGTTGGAAATATCGCGGAAGGCCGGGTTGGCGCGCAGTTTTTCCGTCAGGCGCTGGGTCCAGGTGCTCAGGGTCGGACCATCGTTGCTCTTGAGCACATATTGATACTGGGCACGGCTCGGGCCGGAACTGAGGTTGATGTCCTGGCCGGCGCGCAGGTAGAGGACGATGCCCGGCACTTTCATCAGTTGCGGACGAATCCGGTCAATGAACTGACTGGCCGAAACATCGCGGTCGCTGCGTTTTTTCAGGGTGATCCAGAACCGGCCGTTGGCGATGGTCTGGTTGCTGCCGGAGACACCGACCGAGTGCGAGAACGTTTCCACGGCAGGGTCGGCGGCGACGATTTCCGCCATGGCGAGGTGTTTTTTCACCATGTCGCCGTAGGAAATGTCAGCAGCGGCTTCGGTGGTGCCGAGGACGAAGCCGGTGTCCTGGATCGGGAAGAAGCCTTTAGGAATGAAGATGTAACCGGCGACGGCCAGACCCAGCGACAAAGCGAACACGCCGATCATCGTTTTCTGATGGGCGAGGGCGCGGCGCAGGCCTTTTTCGTACCAGGCCAACAGACGCTCACCAAAGCCCGGCTTGTCGTGGGCATGATGCACCGGCGCGCGCATGAACAGCGCGGCCAGGGTTGGCGCCAGGGTCAGCGACACCACCACCGAAATCAAGATGGTCGAGGTGGCGGTCAGGGCGAACTCCTTGAACAGTCGCCCGACCACGCCCCCCATGAACAGCAACGGAATGAACGCTGCCACCAGCGAAAAGCTGATCGAGACCACGGTGAAACCAATCTCGCCCGCGCCCTTGATCGCCGCTTCGCGCATGCTGTCGCCGGCCTCCAGGTGCCGGTGAATGTTTTCCACCACCACGATCGCATCGTCGACCACAAAGCCCACGGCCACCACGATCGCCACCAGCGTCAGGTTATTCAGGCTGAAGCCCATGACGTACATCAGCGCAAAACTGGCGACCAGCGAAACCCCCAGCACCGCCGACACGATCAGGGTCGCCGACAACTGGCGCAGGAACAGGGCCATCACTGCCACCACCAGCATGATCGCGATCAGCAGGGTGATTTCCACTTCATGCAGGGACGCGCGAATGGTCTGGGTCCGGTCGATCAGCACCTTGACCTGCACCGAGGCCGGGAGCATCGCTTCCAGCGCCGGCAAGGCGGCCTGGATGCGGTCCACGGTTTCGACGATGTTGGCCCCCGGTTGGCGGAAGATCACCAGGTTCACCCCCGGTTGCGAGCCCGCCCAGGCCTGGACGTAGGCATCTTCCGAACCGTTGACGACTTTGGCGACATCGCGCAGATGAACCGGCGCGCCGTCCTTGTAGGAAACAATCAGCTGGCTGTAGTCCTCCGGGTGAAACAACTGGTCGTTGGTGGACAGGGTCGAGATGTTCGACTCCCCGTACAGCGCACCCTTGGCCAGGTTGAGGCTGGTCTGCTGGATCGCCAGGCGGATGTCGGCGAGGGTCAGGCCGATGGCGGCGAGTTTGTCTGCCGAAACCTGGACGCGGATCGCCGGACGCTGCTGACCGGTGATGGCGACCTGGCCTACACCGTCGACCTGACTCAGCTGACGGGACAACAGGGTTTCCGTCAGGTCGCTGAGCTCCGGACCGGGCATTAGCGAGGAGTTGACGCTGAGGATCAGTACCGGGCTGTCGGCCGGGTTGACCTTGCGCCAGGTCGGCAGGTTCGGCATGTCCTTGGGCAGCTTGCCCGCGGCCGTATTGATCGCCGCCTGCACTTCCTGGGCGGCGGTGTCGATGCTCTTGTCGAGGGTGAATTGCAGGGTCAGGTTGGTCGAGCCCAGTGCACTGCTCGAGGTCATCTGGGTCACGCCGGGAATGGCACTGAATTGCACTTCAAGGGGCGTGGCCACCGAGGACGCCATGGTTTCCGGGCTGGCGCCGGGCAATTGCGCGGCCACCTGGATGGTCGGGAATTCTGCCTCCGGCAACGGCGCTACCGGCAGGCGCGGAAACGCGATGACGCCCAGCAGCACCAGGGCGAACGTCAGCAGGACCGTGGCCACCGGGTGGCCGATGCACCAGGCGGATACCGAACCGTGACCCTTCATTGTGCCGCCTCCGATTGCACCACTTGCGGCGGCTCGGTCATCACCTGCACCGTCGACCCCGGTTTGAGCCGCGACTGACCATCGCTGACCAGTACATCCCCCGGTTTCACACCCTTGATGATGTCCTGGCCGCTGCCTTGATAGACCATTTGCACCTGCACGGCTTCGACCTTGTCGCCATTGACCCGGTACACGAAGTGTTGGTCGAGGCCGCGTTGTACGACCGTCGGCGGCACCACTAGCGCATCTTTATCCAGGGCTGTCTGAATCTTTACCGTCACCAGCAGACCCGGCCACAGCTTCTGCCCCGGATTGTCGAACTCGGCCTTGGCGCGGATGGTGCCAGTGTTGGCATTGATCTGGTTGTCGATCAGGGTCAGGTGACCTTCGCCGAGCAGGTTGCCGGTTTCGCCGTCGGTGTCAGCTCCGATGTAGGCCTTGACCCGGGCGTGCTGTGGGTCGTTGATCAGGCCCTGCAAGGTCGGCAGCATTTGCTGCGGCAGTGAGAACTCCACGGCGATCGGGTCGATCTGGGTCACGGTGAACAGGCCTTGGGTGTCGGTCATGCGCAGGAAGTTGCCTTCATCCACGGTGCGAATGCCGACGCGACCGGTCACTGGGGAGCGAATCTGTGTGTAGGAAAGTTGTACCTGAGCTGCGTCGATTGATGCCTGATTGCCTTGGGCAGTGGCTTTGAGTTGGTTCACCAGCGCCTGTTGCTGGTCGTAGGTCTGCTTGGAAACGCCATCGTCAACGCTCAGCAGTTTGTAGCGTTTAAGGTTGACCAGTGCCACTTGCAGCTGCGCCTGGCTTTCGCCCAGCTGTGCCCGGGCCTGGTCGAGGTTGGCGCGGATCGAGCGGTCGTCGATGGTGGCCAGCAGGTCGTCTTTTTTCACCAGTTGGCCTTCCTTGACCATGATTTTGGTGAGGATGCCGTCGATTTGCGGGCGGACCACGACGCTGTGCAGGGACAGCACCGAACCGATGCCGCTGACGTAGCGTGGCACGTCTTTTTCGGCGACGGCGACCACGCGCACCGGGATGGCGGTGGGGGTGGCGAGTTTGGTCTTGACCGGTTGGGTGGCGTACCACAGGCCCAGCGCTGCCAGGACGATCAGAAGGGCGACGAGCAGGGCGGGTTTTTTCTGGGTTCGCATGCGAGTGGGGCGCCGGGGCTGGTTTTTTGGTCGAAGGGTAGTTTCCTTTATAAACCTGTTTGGCGGTCAGGAGGGTGACGGCTAACTGACGGCGCTGTCAGTTTGGCTTGGTCTTGGTGGCCTCTGGGCCGATCTGGCTTTGGGGTGAAACAGGTGTAAACCTAAACGCACTCCCTCTGTAGGAGCTGCCGCAGGCTGCGATCTTTTGATCTAGAAAAGTCAAAGTCAAAAGATCGCAGCCTGCGGCAGCTCCTACAGGGTAGGGATTTGGCTTAATTCGCCAGCCGAACTCCGCCCAGACTCCCGCTCAATTCATAAGCCGCCAGTTCCGCTTGATGCGCTGCCAGCAACTCCGGCAACGATCCGCGCAAATACTCGACCCAGGTCTTGATCTTCGCATCCAGGTACTGGCGCGAAGGGTAGATCGCATACAGGTTCAGCTCCTGCGAGCGGTATTTGGGCATCACCCGCACCAGCGTGCCGTTGCGCAGGCCTTCAATGGCGGCGTACAGCGGCAGGACGCCAACGCCCATGCCGCTGATGATCGCGGATTTCATCGCGTCGGCGGAGTTCACCAGAAACGGCGAGCTGTTGATGGTGACCATTTCCTGGCCGTCAGGACCGTCGAAGGCCCATTTTTCCAGCGGGATCACCGGGCTGACCAGGCGCAGGCAGGCGTGGTTGAGCAGGTCGCTGGGTTTCTGTGCGCAGCCGTTGGCTTTGACGTAGGCCGGCGAGGCGCAAACGATGCTGTAGGTGATGCCCAGGCGCTGGGAGACGAAACCCGAATCCGGCAGTTCGCGGGCGAGGACGATGGACACGTCGTAACCCTCGTCGAGCAGGTCCGGCACGCGGTTGGCCATGGTCAGGTCGAAGGTTACGTCCGGGTGGGTCTTGCGGTAGCGGGCAATGGCGTCGATCACGAAATGCTGGCCGATGCCGGTCATGGTGTGCACTTTCAGTTGCCCGGCCGGGCGTGCGTGGGCGTCGCTGGCCTCGGCTTCGGCTTCTTCGACGTAGGCCAGGATCTGTTCGCAGCGCAACAGGTAACGCTTGCCGGCTTCGGTCAGGGCGATGCGGCGGGTCGTTCGGTTGAGCAGGCGGGTTTGCAGGTGGGCTTCCAGGTTGGAGACCGCGCGCGAGACGTTGGCCGTGGTGGTGTCCAGTTGCACGGCGGCGGCGGTGAAGCTGCCGGCTTCGGCCACGTAACTGAAGGCGCGCATGTTTTGCAAAGTGTCCATGGGGTGCTCTCTCGTCGAATGACAAATTGTGACACGAAGTTTCTGTTTATTTACAGGCGACTAAAGATCGACTTACGGATTATCTCGTTAACGGTAACAAAGATTCACAAGAAACCCAGCTTATCGCCATTCAGGCCGCCCCATAGAATTGCGCCCACCTCTGTAGGAGCTGCCGAAGGCTGCGATCTTTTGATGTTTGTTTTTAAGAGCAAGATCAAAAGATCGCAGCCTTCGGCAGCTCCTACGCACAGAACATCTCTCCATCTCAGGAAATCGCAGCAGTGCCGCGTCGCATCAGCAGAGCGCTTAAGCCGCTCAGTGTTTTGGCTTTAACCCTGGCAATCAGCGGCTGCATCGGAACCGGAGGTATTGCCCCGCAGGGCAAGGCGCTGGAGGCCAATTCATTGGCCACCGACGCAGCAATCCAGAGCGCCGCACAAGATGCGAATTGGCCCACCGCGCAATGGTGGCAAGCCTATGGCGACCCGCAACTGAACCGCTGGATCGACCTCGCCCTGCAAGGCAGCCCGAGCCTGGCGATGGCCGCCGCCCGGGTACGTCAGGCCAGGTCCATGGCTGGTGTGGCCGAAGCAGCCGAGTCGCTGCAGATCAATGGCGAGTCCACCCTCAAGCGCCACAACTGGCCTACCGACCAGTTCTATGGCCCCGGCGAGCTGGCCAACAGCACCACCTGGGACAACAACGCCGCGCTGGGTTTCAGTTATGCCCTCGACCTCTGGGGCCGTGAAAGCAATGCCACCGAGCGCGCCGTGGACATGGCGCACATGACCGTCGCCGAAGCGCGACAGGCCGAGCTCGAGTTGCAGGACAACATCGTACGCGTCTACATCGAACTCTCGCTGCATTACGCGCAACGGGACATCGTTGATGCGACCTTGAGGCAGCAACAGCAGATCCTTGAGCTGGCGCAGAAGCGTTTGAAGGGCGGCATCGGCACCCATTTCGAAGTCAGCCAGGCCGAGACGCCGTTGCCGGAAACCCATCGCCAGCTCGATGCCCTCGACGAAGAAATCGCCTTGAGTCGCAACCAGCTCGCCGCCCTCGCCGGCAAGGGGCCGGGTGACGGCGCGCAGCTGCAGCGGCCAACGCTGTCGCTGGGGGCGCCACTGAAATTGCCGTCGTCGCTGCCGGCGCAATTGCTCGGCCAGCGCCCGGACGTGGTCGCCAGTCGCTGGCAAGTGGCAGCGCAGGCGCGGGGCATCGATGTCGCCCATGCCGGGTTTTATCCCAACGTCGACCTGGTCGGCAGCCTCGGCTATATGGCCACCGGCGGCGGGGCCCTGGAGTTCCTGACCGGCAAGAAGCTCAACTACAGCGTGGGTCCGGCGATTTCGTTGCCGATTTTCGATGGCGGGCGTTTGCGTGCCGAGTTGGGCGAAGCTTCGGCCGGGTATGACATGGCCGTGGCCAAGTACAACCAGACCCTGGTCAATGCCCTGAAGAACATCTCCGACCAGTTGATCCGCCGCGAGTCCATGGACAAGCAGCAGGCGTTCGCCGCCGAGTCGGTGGCCACCGCGCAGAAGACCTACGACATCGCGATGATCGCCTACCAGCGTGGCCTGACCGACTACCTCAACGTGCTCAACGCCCAGACTCTGCTGTTCAAGCAGCAGCAAGTGCAGCAGCAGGTCCAGGCGGCGCGATTGAGTGCCCATGCCGAATTGGTGACGGCGTTGGGCGGTGGTTTGGGTGCCGGCAACGACGTGCCGAACGCTGAACAGACCCAGGCGCCTAAAACCCCGAGCCTTTTGCGTTGAACACAAAACCTGTGGGAGCGAGCTTGCTCGCGATGAGGGCGTGTCAGTCAGCAATCATGTCGCCTGACACACCGCTATCGCGAGCAAGCTCGCTCCCACAGGTTCCGGTTTTCACTGGAATATATTGAGCAGGATTTCATGACTCCCTTGCCCGCACCCTTGCGCTGGCTGTACTCCCTTGAATGGCGCCGGGGTTTCTTCGACTGGGCACGCAGCGACGGCGTGACCTGGGTCTACATCTTCAAGGTGCTGTTCGCGGCATTCCTGACGCTTTGGCTGGCCATGCGCCTGGAACTGCCGCAACCGCGCACGGCGATGATCACCGTGTTCATCGTCATGCAGCCGCAGAGCGGTCAGGTGTTCGCCAAGAGTTTCTATCGGTTTCTCGGCACCCTCGCCGGGTCGGCGGTGATGGTCGCGCTGATCGCCCTGTTTGCGCAGAACACTGAGCTGTTCCTCGGTTCGCTGGCGATCTGGGTCGGTATCTGCACGGCCGGTGCCGCGCGCTGCCGCAACTTCCGCGCCTATGGATTTGTCCTCGCCGGGTACACCGCCGCGATGGTCGGCTTGCCCGCGCTGGCCCATCCGGATGGCGCGTTCATGGCGGCGGTCTGGCGAGTGCTGGAGATCTCGTTGGGCATTCTCTGTTCGACCCTGGTCAGTGCGGCGATCCTGCCGCAATCGGCCAGCGCGGCGATGCGCAATGCCTTGTACCAGCGCTTCGGCGTATTCGCCCTGTTCGTCACCGACGGCTTGCGCGGTCGCAGTCAGCGCGAGGCGTTCGAGGCTGGCAACGTGCGTTTCATCGCCGAAGCCGTGGGTCTGGAAGGCTTGCGTAGCGTCACTGTTTTCGAAGACCCGCACATGCGTCGACGCAATGGCCGGCTCAGTCGCCTGAACAGCGAATTCATGGGCATTACCACGCGCTTCAACGCCTTGCACCAGTTGCTCGAACGCCTGCGCAGCAGCGCGGCGGACCAGGTGGTGGAGGCGATCAAACCCGGCTTGCAGGACCTCGCCGAGCTGCTCGACGGATTCAGCGGTCGCGCCCTGACCAGCGCCGATGCAGCGCGCCTGGTCACGGTGCTGAGCGTCTACAAGGAAGGTTTACCGGCGCGGGTGCGCAGCTTGCGGGCGACGTTCCAGCAGAGCAATCCAAGCGATGCCGGGCAACTGGATTTCCACACCGCCTACGAACTGCTCTATCGCTTTGTCGACGACTTGCACAGTTATGCCCAGACCCACGCGTCACTGGCTGATCACAGTCACGAACGAGAGCGTTGGGACGAGCCGTTCACCCCGCAAACCAACTGGATGGCAGCGGCAGCATCGGGGATACGCGCGGCGTTCATTCTGGTGGTATTGGGCAGCTATTGGGTGGCAACCGCCTGGCCGAGCGGCGCGACCATGACCCTGATTGCCGCCGCGACCGTGGGCCTGTCCGCCGCTACCCCGAACCCCAAGCGCATGGCCTTTCAGATGGCGTGCGGGACATTGCTCGGGGCATTGATCGGCTTCGTCGAGATGTTTTTCATTTTCCCGTGGATCGATGGATTTCCGTTGCTGTGCGTGATGCTCGCGCCAGTGATCGTACTCGGCTCGTTCCTGACCTCGCGGCCGCAATTCGTCGGCGTCGGCCTGGGCTTGCTGATCTTCTTCAGCACCGGTTCAGTGCCGGACAACCTCACGGTCTACAACCCCTACACCTTCATCAACGACTACATCGCCATGGTGCTTGGCATGCTGGTGTGCGCAGCGGCCGGGGCGATCATTCTGCCGCCCAACAGCCGCTGGTTGTGGCGTCGCCTGGAGCAGGACCTGCGTGGTCAGGTGGTGTACGCCATCAGCGGCAAGCTCAAGGGCCTGGCGTCGAGTTTCGAAAGCCGCACCCGCGACCTGGTGCATCAGGCCTACGGCTTCGCAGCGGGCCAACCGCAGGTGCAGCGGGACTTGTTGCGCTGGATGTTCGTGGTGCTGGAAGTCGGCCACGCGATCATCGAGTTGCGCAAGGAGCAGGCGATTCTACCGGTGCATCCGGCCTATGCCGAATCCCAGCCGTGGCGCCAGGCGATCCGGGTGATGGGGCGTGCACTGGTGCGGCTGTTCTTGCAACCGAACAACAGCAACCTCGAACGCGCGCTGATCGCGGTCGATCACGCGATCAGCCGTGTGCAGTCAACCGACGAACCTTTCGCACCGCATTTCGATACCTCGGCGTTGCGCCGGGTGAAGAGCTACCTGCACTTCATCCGCACCTCGCTGCTCGATCCGCAATCACCGCTCGCGGCCTTCACAAGCAGCCAGCCAAAAGGACTAGAACATGCATCGTGAAATCGCTTTCCACGGCGTGTACATGCCGACCATGACCCTGATGTTTTTCATCGCGGCGGCCCTGGCCTGGGCGCTGGACCGGTTCCTGTCCGGGTTCGACCTGTACCGCTTCTTCTGGCACCCGGCGCTGCTGCGCCTGAGTCTGTTTACCTGTCTGTTCGGCGCCATGGCGCTGACTGTCTACCGTTGACTCTCTATTACTGAGAATGCCCCGATGAAAAAGTTTTTCAGCCTGCTCGCGACCCTGCTGGTGCTGGCCCTCGCGCTGTGGATCGGCCGCTCCCTGTGGGAGCACTACATGAACACGCCGTGGACCCGCGACGGCCGCGTGCGCGCCGATATCATCAACGTCGCCGCCGACGTCACCGGCGAAGTGGTGGACGTGCCGGTGCGCGACAACCAGCTGGTGAAAAAAGGCGATTTGCTGATGCAGATCGACCCCGAGCACTACCGCCTGGCGGTCAAGCAAGCGCAGAGTCTGGTGGCATCGCGCAAGGCGACCTGGGAGATGCGCAAGGTCAACGCCCATCGTCGCGCCGATATGGACAACCTGGTGATCTCCCGGGAAAACCGCGACGACGCCAGTAACCTCGCCGACTCGGCCCTGGCTGATTACCAGCAGGCCCAGGCGCAACTGGAAGCCGCCGAACTCAACCTCAAGCGCACCGAAGTGCGCGCCGCGGTAGACGGCTATGTGACCAACCTCAACGTGCATCGCGGCGACTACGCGCGCATTGGCGAGGCGAAAATGGCCGTGGTCGACATGAACTCGTTCTGGGTCTACGGCTTCTTCGAAGAAACCAAGCTGCCCCACGTACGCGTCGGTGATAAGGCCGACATGCAACTGATGAGCGGCGAAGTGCTCAAGGGCCACGTGGAAAGCATCTCGCGCGGCATCTACGACCGCGACAACCCGGAGAGCCGCGAACTGATCGCCGACGTCAACCCGACCTTCAACTGGGTACGCCTGGCGCAACGAGTACCGGTGCGCATTCACATTGATGAAGTGCCGGAGGGGGTGGTGTTGGCGGCGGGGATTACTTGTACGGTGGTGGTGAAGCAAGGCGAGGGTGCTTAAACCTTGTAGGAGCGAGCCTGCTCGCGATGAACCAGAGCGCGCCGCGTGTATTCAGAATGCGCGCGTTATCGTTGACGTCCATCGCGAGCAGGCTCGCTCCTACAGTTGATCGTCGTCGTGTTCAGCAGAAAGTTTCCTGTAGATGTCGCCAAAGAATCCTGTCATCTACCTTCTCGAACACAACCGTGGAACGACGATCCGAGTGCAGCCCGGTCGCATCGGTCTGTTGCTCGCGGTAGCTCACGGTGGCGCCACCCTCGTATAACGCAATGCCACGCAACTCGCTGAGCTCGATCCTGAACCCGAGTTTTTTGCCGCCCGCCAGCGTGAATAGGTCATTCAGCGCGTCAAAATCCAGCACCCGACCCAGCGGCGAGACCATGGAAAACTGCGCCGAAAAACGCGTCAGCAGTTTTTCGAGATCGGACGTGTCGCGCTCCTCGGCCAGCCATTGTTCGATGGCCACGTGGGCCTGGATCACTTCGTCGAAGTATTCGGTGTAGTCGGTCATGTTGCTTCCTGAAATTCTGTGGTGTCTGTTCTGACGCCTTCGCGGGAAAGCCCGCTCCCACAGGTCATACGCAGATTCTGAAATAGCGCTAATCCTGTGGGAGCGGGCTTGCCCGCGAAGAACGATGACGCGGTGTCAGAGCTGCCCACGCAACCCGAACCGCTTCATCAGCCCGGATTCGAGCAAACCCTTGGGCAACAAACTGGCCATCAGCGGCAACGCGCGGCTGCCATTGCCCAGGCGGATCAGCCGTGGCGGTTTGGCTTGCTGCACGGCCTTGAGCAATCCGGCGGCAAACTCACTGGCCGGGGTCGGCCTGTCCTGGGAAGCCCTGGCCCGGGCGCGTATGCCTTCACGCAGCGGAAACCACGGCGATTGTTCACTGATCAGTTGCTCGGCTTCATGCCCGGCATTCTTGGCGAAGCTGGAAGCGATGGCCCCCGGCTGGACCTCCATGACCCGCACGCCGAACGGCGCCAGTTCCATGCGCAAGGCATCACTCAAGGCATGCACGGCAGCTTTCGAAGCGCAGTAGGCGCCGGCGAATGGCGTGACCAGTACACCGGACACGCTACCGATATTCACCACCAGCCCCTTGGCCCGACGCAGCACCGGGAACAAGGCGCGGGTAACGCCGACGATGGCGAACACATTGGTCTCGAACTGGCGCTGCATGGCCGGTACGCCGCCATCGAGCAACGGCCCCATGGCGCCATAACCCGCATTGTTGATCAGCACATCGAGGCCGCCGGTTTGCTGGTTGATTCGCTCGCTCAAGGTTTCGAGTGCCACGGCATCGTTGACATCCAGTTGCACGGCGGTGAAACCCGCAGCGGTGAGTGCCGCGACATCTTCGGCCCTGCGGGCACTGGCCCAGACTTCATAGCCGGCGACCTTGAACGCATCGGCAAGGGCACGGCCAATGCCGCTGGAGCAACCGGTAATCAACGCAACGGGCATGGCGCATTCCTTGTGCAAAAAATGGGGGAGGGATCAGTCGGAAAAACTACCCTGCAATCGTTCGGCGCGAAACTCCAGGGTTTCCGGCCGGTAGCCAGGGCGCAACGGCGGCAGCGGCAAGCAATCTTCCCAGTTGCCACCAGCCTGCAATTCGCCGGGGCCGCGATAACGCGGGGCGGTGTATTGGTTGTCGGCCAGGTTCACCGTATCGCCCGGAGCATAGGCCGCAACCCGCCAGCGCAGTTCCGTCAGCGGCACGTCATTGCCATTGTTCATCGTCAATTGCAGTGGCCGGTCGGCGGGACACTGCTGCGGCGCGTAACTGATGCGCAACTCCAGGCGTTGCAATTGCTTGAGTTCGCGGTGGTCCATCCAGATGACCCAGGTCGCGACGATCCCCAGCCCCACGGCGGCGGCCACGGATACGGGCAAGGCCTTGGCCGGATAGCGCAGCAACAGGATCAGCCAGGTGATGACCAGCAGGACGCCGATGAACATGACGTAAATCTCGGGAATAGAGAGGAGCATCCTACCTAAGCGCGAGTGGGGTTGGCGATGGGCAGGGCGTGGCGAAGGTGTTTGAGGCCGTCGGTCTGAACTGTAATTTCTGACAGTAGCCGGGCTCTTGATAGACAGGCTTATATCAGGGGGAGTGATTCCGGAGCGCATACTGTGCCAGCAACCGCTTCAATCCACCGCCACACCCCGAGCCTGACCGCGATTGACCCTCGGGGGCTGACGGTGCGTGCTGTGGGTTACTGGCGTGACATCGACGGCGTCCCCCCTCAGACACGGGTCAATCGCACGGTCCATGATTGGGCAGGGCGAGCGATTGCGCAGTGGGACCCGCGGCTGTTTCCGGACGCTTCGGCACCGGCGAATCTGGTCAGCATTTATACTTTGTCCGACACAGTGTTGGCCACCAGCAGCGTGGATGCGGGCCTGCGCGTCGGGCTGTTTGGCGAGGCAGGTCAAGTGGTTCACAGCTGGGATGGCCGGGGCTTTCAGCGGTGGATGGAGTACGACACACAGTTGCGCCCGTTATCGGTGTTCGAGCAGCCGCAGGACGGCGAAGCGATTTGCGCGGAGCGCTTGAGTTACGGCGCGAGTGATCAAGCGTTCGCCGATCACAACCAATGTGGGCAACTGATTCGTCATGATGATCCGGCGGGCTCGCAGGTATTCGCCGAGTTTGGGCTGCTCGGTGGGGAGCTGCAGCAGGTTCGGCATTTTCTCAACGATCTTGCGATGCCCGACTGGCCTGAGCAATTAGCGGATTGCGCACGATTGTTGGAACCGGGTGAGGGGGCAACCTTGCGCTCACACTTTAACGCACTGGGCGAATCGATCCACCAGACCGACGCCAAAGGTCATCGCCAGTTGTTCAGCCAAACCCTCGATGGCCAGTTGCGTGAGGTTCGCCTGCAACTCAATGGCGAGCTGATGCCGCAAACCTTGATCAACGGCATCGACTACAACGCCTATGGGCAAACCGAACGGGAAATCGCCGGCAATGGTGCGATCACCTCGCTGGAATACGATACGCAGAATGGCCGGTTGACTCGTCTGAATGCCAAGCGCGGCAACGAATCCCTGCAAGATCTGCACTACGGATACGACCCGGTGGGCAATGTCCTGAGCATCAACGACGCCGCCCTGCCGATTCGCTACTTCGCCAACCAGCGCATCGAACCGATCAGCCACTATTGCTACGACAGCTTTTATCAACTGGTCGAAGCCACCGGTTGGGAGGCGGGTAGCGTCAACCGCGGCCCGCAGTTTTCGCCCTTCGACGACCCCGCGCCTTGCGCCAATTACCGCCAGCAATATCGCTACGATCCAGGCGGCAATCTGCTGGAGCTGATCCACAATGGTCCGCAAAGCCATGGTCATCGACTGGTCGCGGCGGCGCACAACAACCGCTGTCTGCCGGTAATTGAAGGCGTGGAACCGGGCGAAGAGGATTTTCACCGGGGTTTTGACGGCAACGGCAATTTGCTGAGCCTGCAAGCGGGGCAGGCGTTGAGTTGGGACCTGCGCAATCAATTGCGCGAAGTGCGGCCGGTGCAACGTGAAATCGGTGAAGATGATTGCGAGTGCTACATCTACGGTGCCGACGGCATGCGGGTACGCAAGGTTCGTTCGATGCAAACCAATGCACGAACGCTGATTTGCGAAGTGCGCTACCTGTCCAACCTGGAACTACGCCGCCACAGCGGCACGGGCGAAGTGTTGCAGGTGATCAGCGTGCAGGCCGGGCGCAGCAGTGTGCGGGTGTTGCATTGGGAGTCGGAACCGCCGAAGGACAGCGCCAATGATCAATACCGTTACAGCCTGAACGATCACCTGGGGTCCTGCGCTCTGGAGCTCGATGGTGCGGGCGAGGTGATCAGCCAGGAGCGCTATCACCCGTATGGCACCACGGCATGGTTTGCTGGCAGGGGAGAGGTTGAAGCCAGTTATAAAACGGTGCGTTATTCGGGGAAGGAGCGGGATGTAACGGGCCTTTACTACTATGGATTCCGGTACTACGTGTCGTGGTGGCAGCGGTGGGTGAATCCGGACCCTGCCGGTAACGTTGATGGATTAAATATTTATTCCATGGTCCGAAATAATCCAATCAACCTTAAGGATGCCGATGGAAGACAAAGTGACTTCAATAGATTTTTCAAGCCTGAGCAGGGTGATCTGATTTTTGGGATGTACAAGATAGTTGAAAATCGTTATTTGAGCTGGTACGCAAAACTGACTGATCGTGGTGATGTATTAGCGATGCACTTCACCAGAAAGGACACTGAAGAGTTGATCGGTGGTTTGCATAAAATACGCGGTGATTATACCAAGGCTGAGTTCTATATGAAATTAACCGACCCGGAAGGCACGGAGTGGTTGAGGCATACTCTTTCAGTTATAAATGAGGATCAGCATGCGTTAGTGGCCTCTCGTATAAGCAAGGGGTATGGTTTTTGGTTGGGGAATTATGTAAAGGCAAAAGGAAAAGTCGCCGAGGTTGAAAATAAGTTTTATGAAAAAATTAAATCAAGTCATGCTACATTTTTTTCGAGAGAAGTTTATAGAGGGTTTTCTGAAAGGTTTGCGGCAGAGCTTGCCGGAGGTAAATATTCTGTGTCTTCGACGTTTCAGAGGTACGTTGATGATGAAAATGGGGAGTTGAGATTTGATTTGAATAGTCGCGCAAGTAAGGCGGGATTGTCGACGATGCTGAAATCAGAGGATTCAGCCGTTGTGCATTTTATGCTTGATGGTCTGGATATGAATAGTGTTGTGACGAAAAGCCAACAGTCCATAACGTCATCAGAGTTGCGTTATTTATATCGTAATCGTGAAAAATTAGCAGATAAAGTACTATTTTATCAAGAGGGAAAGCTTGTGGATGCCCCTTGGCGTACAGACCGGATAGGTTGGAGTCGATACAAGCCAAGAAGCGCGTCAGTTGGAGTTTAGTTTTTCCGTTGAAAACCGTGGCTCAGAAGGCATTCAATTTGGAAAAAACCCAATCCACCCCACTGCGGATAGGAAACGCAGTGGACTGAATGGGGGCTATTTTTACCAATCGCTTACTGCGCGATAGTCTTCACCGCAACCCTGCGCTCAACCGGCGTAGACCGCCCGTAGATATCTTCAATCCGCTCGATATCGTCCTCACCCAGATAACTCCCCCGACTGCACCTCAATGATCTCCAGCGGGATCTCCCCAAGGCTACGAAGGTGAAGCACCGAAGCAATGGGTAATTTTGGTGGTTGTAAGCAAAACTCGTTTTTTTGGTGATGCACCCATAACCCGGTTTTGCATTTGCAGCCTCGTGACCGTCCATCTGTCCTGTAATTTCTGACAGTAGCCGGACCCTTGATCAACAGGCTTAGATGAGGGGAGTGATTCCGGAGCGCATATTGTGTCATCAACCCCTTCAATCCACCGCCACACCCCGAGCCTGAGCGCGATAGACCCTCGGGGGCTGGCAGTGCGTGCCGCGGATTACTGGCGTGACAACGACGGCGTGCTCCCTCAGACACGGGTCAACCGCACGGTCCATGATGGGGCGGGGCGAGCGATTGCGCAGTGGGACCCGCGGCTGTTTCTGGACGCTTCGGCTCCGGCCAATCTGCAAACGACTCATGCCCTGTCCGGCGCAGTATTGAGTACGAGCAGCGTTGATGCCGGGTGGCGGGTGGCGCTGTTGGGTGAGGCGGGGCAACCGATCCACCACTGGGATGGCCGGGGCTCTCAGCGCTGGATGCAATACGACGCTCAGCTGCGCCCGGAATCGGTGTTCGAGCAAGCCGTGGACGGCGAAGCGCTTTGCACGGAACGCTTGTGTTACGGCGCGAACGATCAGGCTGCTGCCGAGCGCAACCAATGCGGCCAACTGATCCGCCACGATGACCCGGCGGGCTCGCAGCGATATACCGAGTTCGGACTGCACGGCACGGCGCTGGAGCAGACGCGGCATTTTCTGAACGACCTGACGTTGCCGGATTGGCCCGGGTCGGTAGCGGATCGTGAATTGCTGCTGGAACCGGGCGAGGGCGCCACCACCCGTTCACAGATCAATGCATTGGGCGAGGTTTCCCATCAAACCGATGCCAAGGGGCACCGTCAGTTGTTCAGCCAGACCCTCGATGGCCAGTTGCGCGAGGTTCGCTTGCAACTCAACGGCACACCCACCCCGAAAACGCTGGTCAGCGCCATCACCTACAACGCCCACGGCCAGACCGAACGGGAAGTCGCCGGCAACGGCGTAATCACCACGCTGGAATACGACGCGCAAAATGGCCGATTGACTCGCCTCAGTGCCCAGCGCGGCAACGAAGCCCTGCAAGACCTGAACTACGCCTACGACCCGGTGGGCAATGTGCTGAGCATCGAGGATGCCGCGCTGCCGATTCGCTACTTCGCCAACCAACGGATCGAACCGCTCAATTGCTACTTCTACGACAGCCTGTCGCAACTGATCGAAGCCCTCGGCTGGGAAGCGGGCGGCGCCAATAAAGGCCCACAGTTTTCGACGTTCGATGATCCCGCCCCCCGAGCGAACTATCGCCAGACCTATCACTACAACTTGGGTGGCAGTCTGCTGGAACTGACCCACAAAGGTCCGCAAAACCATGCTCATCGGCTGGTGTCGGCGACGCACAGCAATCGCTGTTTGCCGGTGCTGGAGGGCGTGGAACCGGGCGAGGAGGACTTCCGCCGAGGCTTCGACGGCAACGGTAACTTGCTCAAGTTACAACCGGGGCAGGTATTGGCCTGGGACCTGCGCAACCAGTTGGGCGAAGTGCGGCCGGTGGTGCGCGATTCGGGTGTCGATGACCGCGAACGTTATGTCTACGGTGCCGACGGGATGCGCCTGCGCAAAGTCCGCGAGACCCTGGCCCATGCCCGGACATTGATCGCTGAAACCCGCTATCTGCCAAACCTGGAACTGCGCAAATACAGCGGCACGGGCGAAGTGTTGCAGGTGATCAACGTCGAGGCCGGGCGCAGCAGTGTGCGGGTGTTGCATTGGGAGTCCGCGCCGCCGAAAGACATGGACAATGACCAATACCGCTACAGCTTGAGCGATCATTTGGGTTCATCCACAGTGGAGTTGGATCAGGACGCCAAGGTCATCAGCCAGGAACGCTACTACCCGTTCGGCGGCACGGCGTGGGCAGATGGCGAGGCGGTGCAGGTCAGTTATAAAACCGTGCGCTACTCGGGGAAAGAACGGGATGCGACGGGGCTTTATTACTATGGGTTCAGGTATTACGTGGCGGAGTGGCAGCGGTGGTTGAATCCGGATCCTGCGGGGCCTGTCGATGGGCTTAATCTGTATAGCATGGTTAGAAATAACCCGATCAGTTACAGAGATGCAGATGGTCTGGAGCTGCTGCCGTCTAAAGCCGCAGGCAAAGTTAAGTCGGGGGCTCTTAAAACGCTGGAAATAGAGGTTAATACTTTTAATTTGTTTTTCTTTAAGACTCAGCTTCCAAAAAAGACGGTAAAAGTCCTGGATGGGGCGTCAGGCTTATATAAGGGGAGAGACGATTTTGAAGTTGTAGAAATAGGGGTGGGTACCAGAGAGGATCAGCGCAGGCGAAAAGAGCCTGGCGTCATGGATACAGACGAAATGAAGGATGTACTGGGGAGTTACAGGGAAAAATATGCTGCTCTGGCTAATTCCCCCATCGTTACGAAAGCCAAGGACGCTGGGAAACAGAAATGGAATTTCAAGGCTGGCGAGTATATTTCAGGGGAGCTGTCAGACTCGCTGGCGCGGGAAGGGATAATGCGAGTTATGGATTTGATGTCGGGGAAAAAACCACACACACGGCTGTTTGCGCTCATTAATAAATCGGACCGTGATAAGGAACCTGCGCAACGAAAGGTATATGGCTTCACGATGATGACCCTGACATTTCCTTTAGAAAACGAGGACGCAGAATTGACGGTTGATTATACCGTGATTGATCCGGGCTCTCAGCTGAGTGGAGAGCAATTGCGTCGCGCCATCGACGAAGAAGGGATAGCGAAAGATACCTTGAGCCTTCGTGGTGCCGGAACTTACTTGACGATGAATGCGTTGAATCAAATCGAAGAAACTGTAAATCTAAAAAAAATCAGGACACAGGCGATAAACCCTCGCTCGCAAGCTATGGCCCTTGGATGGGGAGATGCGCGGCCTCTGTAAAAGGCTGCCTGTCGAGACAATAAGTAAGCCCCGCCCAACCCGCTGCGGATAGGGGCCGCAGCGGACTGGACGGGGGCTTCTGGTGCTACTGAACGCTTACTGCGCGATCGTCTTCACCGCAACCCCACGCTCAACCGGCGTAGACCGCCCGTAGATATCCTCAAACCGCTCGATATCATCCTCACCCAGATAACTCCCCGATTGCACCTCAATGATCTCCAACGGAATCTTCCCCGGATTACGCAGGCGATGCACCGAAGCAATCGGAATATAGGTCGACTGGTTCTCGGTCAGCAGGAACACATTCTCGTCACAGGTCACTTCCGCCGTGCCACTGACCACGATCCAGTGTTCAGCACGGTGGTGGTGCATCTGCAGCGACAGGCACGCGCCCGGTTTGACCGAGATGTGCTTGACCTGGAAGCGGCCGCCCATGTCCACCGAGTCGTAGGAGCCCCACGGACGGTAGACTTCGCAGTGGTTCTGGGTTTCGCTGCGGCCCTGTTCGTTGAGGGTGTTGACCATCTGTTTCACGCCTTGGACCTTGTCCTTGTGGGCGATCATCATGGCGTCCTTGGTTTCGACCACGACGATGTTTTCCAGGCCGATCACCGACACCAGTTTGCCGTTGCCGTGGATCATGCAGTTTTTGCTGTCCTGGATCACCACGTCGCCTTTGGTGACGTTGCCGTTGGCGTCTTTTGCATTCACTTCCCACAACGACGACCAGCAACCGACATCGCTCCAGCCGGCGGTCAGCGGCACGACGCAGGCGCGTTGGGTTTTTTCCATCACCGAGTAGTCGATGGAATTGTCCGGGCAGCAGGCGAAGGTGGCTTCGTCGAAGGTGATGGTGTCGGCGTCCTGTTGGCTGCGTTCCAGGGTCAGCAGGCAGGTGTCGTAGATGTCCGGATCGTGCTTTTTCAGCTCTTCCAGGAAGCGGCTGGCGCGGAACAGGAACATGCCGCTGTTCCAGAAGTAACCGCCGGACTGGACGAACTCGGTGGCGCGCTTCACGTCGGGTTTTTCCACGAAGTGCGAAACGCGGCTGACGCCTTCGGGCAGCAGCGAGTCGTTGGTCGACTTGATGTAGCCATAACCGGTTTCCGGCTTGGTGGCCGGCACGCCGAACAGCACCATTTCACCGTTTTCGGCGGCGACTGTGGCCAGGGCCAGGGCGCGTTGCAGGGCTTTCTGGTCTTCCAGGACGTGGTCGGCCGGCAATACCAGCATCAGTTCGTCGCGACCTTCATTGACCAGCATCATCGCGGTCAGGGCCACGGCCGGTGCGGTGTTGCGACCGAACGGCTCCATCAGGATGCGCTGGGATTCGAGTTTGCGCGCCGCTAATTGCTCGTTGACGATGAAGCGGTGGTCCTTGTTGCAGACCACGATGGGCGTGTCCATGCCTTCGAACACCAGGCGTTCCAGGGTTTGCTGGAACAGGGTGTGTTCGCCGGTCAGGGCCAGGAACTGTTTAGGGAATTGTTTGCGGGAAAGCGGCCAAAGACGTGAGCCACTACCACCTGACAAGATCACCGGAATCATGTTGTTACTCCTTGAATATCGATTGGTTAGAGCTACTGCGTTCTGTCGTTTCACTCTTGTTTTTGTTCCGTGCCCGGAGGTGACGCTGCCTGTGTAGGAGCTGCCGCAGGCTGCGATCTTTTGATCTTGATCTTTGAAGCAAATCAAAAGATCGCAGCCTGCGGCAGCTCCTACAGAGGTTGGCGTTACCTCTGTGGCGAATTCATTAGCGCGTCGATACCGGGCGTTTCACCCAGACCGGCGACAGGCTGCTGCCGCTGCCGGTGACGTACAGCACCGCGGCTTCACCGCGTTCCAGGGCGACCGGTTTCACGTCGCCGACTTTGGTGCTGCCGTCATAGAGCGCCAGGCTGACTTTCACCGGGTTGATTTCACGCTCGCCGCGACCCTTGGGTGCAACGTTCGGGACCACGTCGGTCTTGCCATCGGCGGTTTTCAGGGTCAGCGCCTTGTCGCTGAGGTTCTGTACGCGGACCAGGGACTTCTGCTTGTTCTTGAACGGCGGTTCTTCGATCAGTTGCGGTGCGCCGCTGGCGTTGTTGACCAGGGTGTAATAGTGGTCGCCGGCCAGTTTCACCGGCAGGCTCTGGCTACCGACCTTGGCGCTGTAGTCGCCGCCCGGCATGAAGCTGAAGTCACTGCTCGACAGTGGCGCGACATCGCTCAGGTTGGTGCTGCCGACGGTGGCGCTGACTTCGGCGTTGCTGGCGTTGTAGATACGCACGAAGGTCGAGCCTTTCGGCGCGGTCGGGCCGTACAGGGCGGCGTCGCCAGCGGCGAAAGCCTGTACCGACAGCACGCTGAGGCCGGCAACCAGGGCAAGGCGTTTGGCGAGACGACGAGGAGTAGTAGTGAAAGTCATGGTGTACCTCTCTTTCAGTTTTGCGCCCGGTCGGGCGTCTCGGATTTAGTGTTTGCAGCTACGTTTTGTTGGCGGGCGCCGGCTTGTTTAAGCTCTGCGACCCACTGCGGGTCGGCGTCGCCGATTTCGTTGTTCACAGGCAGATATCGTTCAGGGAACTCCCAGATCAGCACCTGTGGCGGGCTGTTCTTGAAGGCATCGCTTTTCAGGTAGCTGAGCATCGGCAGAATCGGGCCGTGACCGTCTTCGGCGTAATTGACCACGTCGCTGTGCAACGCCTGCTTGAGTGCTCCCACAAAATTCCAGTTGGGGTTGGCGCTGTAGCTGGTGCCGATCAGGGCCACCGGTACTTCGGTGTTGGCGAACAGGGCGTCGTCGCCGGCGGGCTGATCTTCAGCGGCGACCGTATTGCGCTTGTGCAAGGTTTCTTGCTTGGGCATCAGGTTTTCGAACAGCGGATCCAGTGGCAGGAACAGACGCAGGTCGCCCTTGTGGGTGACGGTTTCGGCCGGTTGGGTGACGAAGCGCTGCGGTTCACCGCTCAGCGGGTACTTGTCGGCGATGGTCCTGGCCAAACGATTGGCCGCGATCTCGGCGCCTTCCGGGGTCCAGTGGGTGTCGGTGCGCAGGAACACTTGCTGGCCGTTCTGCTTGGCCTGTTGCAGCGGGCCGAGCAGGTCGGGGGCCGGAATCCGGTCGGCGGCCAGGCGCTGGTGGAAGTCCTTGTAGAGGTTGGCGTGGATGCTCGCCGGTTTCACCTCACCCAGGTGTTCCGGGTACAGGCGCACCTTGGCCGGCACCACCGCCATCACCAGTTGCACGCCTTTCTCTTTCAAGGTCTGGCGCACGCCTTCGACCAGCGCGTAGTTGCCTTGCAGGTTCAGCTCTTCGTTGACCACCGGGTGGAATTCTTCATCGCTGTACAACCACTGGTCGCGACCGAGCACCACGCCCGGACGACCTTCGTTGAACAGTTTGAAATCCAGCGCGGCCCATAGATTGGTGCCCAGGCGCTTGATCGGGAACTCGTCGTCGTAGTGGGTTTCCACGGCCTTGGTCCAGCGACCGTTGAGCACCGTCGCATCGGCGTTGGTGCTGAAGCCGAAGAAACTGCGCACCGACCACAGACCGAGCACCAGCAGGGTCACCAGGAACAGCGCGATGTAGAAGATGCGTAATGAGCGGGTCATGGTCAGATCCCTCAGAACTGGAAGTAAAGGAACGGCGAGAAGCTTTGCGCCGAGAGTTTGAGAATCGAGGCGATGAACAGCAGCAGCACCAGCGCACGCATCACGTAGCGCGACCAGTCAGCGGTCCAGTAGGCCGGTTGCACCTGGGCTTCGACGCCGACGGTGTAGCCAGGCTGGTGGATGCTCGCCGGGTTATCCCCAGGCACGGCCTTGATGGTTCCCGGTGTCGCAGCGGCCGGGCCGTCGGTGTCGACGTTCACAGCTGGCTTGGTCTTCACCGGAGGCTGATTGGTGTAGAAGTCGCGCAGGCCGAAAAACGCCAGGGTCACGTAGGCCACGATCAGCGTCGCCACTTGCAGGCCGGTGAGGCTGGCCTGGTTGAGTTCCGACAGCGACCAGTCGCTGAAGCTGAACATCGCGCCGTACATGCGCCCGGCGACATGCAGGTTTTCCGCACGGAAGATCACCCAGCCCATCACCACCAGCAGGAAGGTCAGCACCCAGCGGATCGGGTTGAAGCTGCGTGGCGAAGTATTCAGGCCGATGGCTTTTTCAATCGCCAGCCACATGCCGTGCCATGCACCCCAGACGATGTAGGTGATGTTCGCGCCGTGCCACAGACCACCGAGCAGCATGGTCAGAAACAGGTTGCGATAGGTCATCAGCGTGCCTTTGCGGTTGCCGCCCAGGGTGATGTACAGATAGTCACGCAGCCAGGTCGACAGGCTGATGTGCCAGCGCCGCCAGAACTCGGTGATCGACTGGCTGACATACGGCTGCTTGAAGTTTTCCATGAAGCGGAAACCCATCATCAAGCCCAGGCCGATGGCCATGTCGCTGTAGCCGGAGAAGTCGAAATACAGCTGTGCGGTGTACGCCAGGGCGCCGAGCCAGGCATCGCCCGTGGTCGGGTTTTGCAGGGCGAAGCAATGGTCGGCCACCACCGCGAGGGTGTCGGCGATGAAGACTTTCTTGATGAAACCCTGCATGAACCGCGTGCAGCCCTCGGAGAACTTGTCGAGGGTGTGGGTGCGGTTGTTGAACTGGTCGGCCAGGTCGCGAAAACGCAACACGGGACCGGCGATCAAGTGCGGGAAGATCGCCACGAACGCCGCGAAGTCGATCAGGTTGCGGGTCGCCGGAGTGTCGCCACGGTAGACGTCGATGATGTAGCTGATGGACTCGAAGACGTAGAACGAGATCCCGATCGGCAGCAGCACGTGGGTCAGGATGAAAGGCTCCAGGCCCACCGACGTCATCATCGCGTTGATGCTGTCGACGCCGAAGTTGGCGTACTTGAAGTAGCCGAGGATACACAGGTCGACAGCCACGCCGAGCAGCAGCCAGCGCTGCGCCGGTTTGGTCTTGACCCCGGCGGCACCGACTTTCAGGCCGATCCAGTAGTTCCACAGCGTGACGCCGGCGAACAGTGCGAGGAAGTCCACACGCCACCAGGCGTAGAACACGTAACTGGCAATCAGCAGCAGCAGATTGCGATAGCGTTGCCCGCTCAGGTAGTACAAGCCGAGGAAGATCGGCAAGAACAAAAACAGGAACACGGTGGACGAAAAAACCATCCCGATCTCTCCTTGTTTGAACCAACAGTCAAGGGCCAACGGCCCCCCCAAACCCCCCAAGAAAACCTGGAGGGCAACACACAAAAAACTCACACCTGACGCTGACTCTGTAGGAGCTGCCGCAGGCTGCGATCTTTTGATCTTGCTTTTAAAGATCAAGATCAAGATCAAAAGATCGCAGCCTTCGGCAGCTCCTACAGGGGGTTGTGTCTGGTCTAGGAACCCTTGCCCTTTTCATTGGCCGGGTCGTAGACCTTGGTCAGGTCACCGCCGAGGCGGAAGGTCTTGAACGGTTGCATCTTGTGTTTCTTCGCCAGCACCTCGGGCGAGCAGGTGTAGAGCGAGCAATACGGTTCGAGCCAGGCGAATTTCATGTCCTCTTTGAGGTCGGTCATGTCCTGTTCCTTGCCGTTCTTTTTCTCGAACTCATCCGGGTCTTTCACCCCGGACAGCACCCGGTCACCCAGGCGTTTGAGTGCGCCATTGTTTTCCTGACGCAAGTCCACCCCGTTGACCTGGGCGAAACTGGCGATCATCGCCAGCGGCGGCAGGGCGTAGTTGTGGTAGGCCAGGGCTCGTTGCTGACGCTTGAGTTCGTTGGGCAGGTAGCCGTCGGCGTCGACCTGATTGGCGCCGACCTTGTATTCCTTCACCGCCCAGTCGAACAGGTCGCGGCGGTTGGTGGCGACGGAAGTGGCCATCACCGACCAGGCGGCCCAGTACGAGTGGTTGTTGGTCTGCTCGAGCGGCAGGTTGTCCCAGTCGCTGACCACCTGGTCGGCCATCTTGCTGAACCAGGCTTCGATCAACTGCGCTTGCTGTTGATGGGTGGCCAGCGGGTGGGAGTCGGAAAACTTCAGGCGGATATACGCCGAAGCCATGCTGCCCAGGGCCCATTTGCGCATCGACTTGCCGGTGTGGTTGAAGTCCTTGGACATCAGCGCGTCGGCCTGGGCCCAGGCTGTCAGCCAGCTCAGCGTGCATTCCAGTTGTTCCGGGCGACCGTCACGCATGAACTGCATCACGCGCTTGCTGGTGCCGCGCTCGATCTTGGTGATGTCGGCGGTGCTGTCGCGGAAGGCTTTTTCCGACTGCACGTTGAGGGTCGCGCGGGCCTTGTCCGAACCTTCGTACTTGCTGCGAAATTGCAACGAGCCGGTGTAAGGCGTCGGCATTGCATCGCAGCCTTCGCTCTTGTCGCCCGTCTTGAATTTATCCACAGGCGCAAAGTAGCCCTGGGGTGGACGCAGTGGCGCCGCCGCTTGCGTGGCCCCGGCGAACATCGCCACGCTCAGGAGCGTCGGTGCCAACAGTGTTGATAATTTCGGATTGCGCATGGCAGACCTCATTGCCCGACCGAAGCAGTACGCTGCTCGGCGCCCGGGAATACGTTGCGTTTGCAAATTTTCGCTTCGACTTTCTGAGGCGCGGCACCGGCTTCGGGGCCCTGGACTTCAACGGCCAGCAGGTTCTGCGAGGCCCAGTCTTCGTCCGTGCGCAACTCGAAAGCGAAACGCCCGTCAGTCTCGGAGGTTTCCGGTTTGTCGATCTTGATGTCCTCGTGGCGACCGTTCATGTACCAGAGGGTGGCTTGCAGGGTTTTCACCGACGTATCGGCGAAGCGGATGTCGACCTGGTGGCTGCTGTTGCGCAGGTCCATGTTCTTGCTGTTGACCATCAACTCGTTTTTGCCCGGCTTGAGCGTGGCGCTGCCGGACATCTGTGCATCCTTGCCTTCGCAACCGTTGTCCAGCAGCGCCATCATCTGGCGGTAGATGGTTTCCTGGTCGAGGCGGTACAGCGGCGAGAATTCCCAGATGAGAATCTTCGGCGGGTTCTTCTGGAACTCGTCGCTGCCCAGGTACTGCAACATCGAACCTTCCAGGCCGCCGCCGGGGAACGCCACGTTGAGGATGTCGGCGCCGATGGCCTCTTCGAGGAAACCGGCGAAGTTGTAGTTCTTGCCACTGTGGGAGGTACCCACGAGGGTGATTTGCGGGTTGCCGGAATCACCGAACAGATCGCCATCGCCCGCTTCGCCCTTCGGCTCGGTGGTGAACTGATCCATGTACTGGATCGCGTAGCTGGTGCCACAGAGTTGACCGGCCATGTTGTGCAACGTTCCGGTCTTGCCCATGCGCCCCGACTTTTTGGTCTCGAATTCGCGCTTGGGAATGTCGGCGAATTCAGGCAATTGCTTGACCTTCTCGGCGACGATTTTCGCCGTGCGCTGGGCACCGTACGGCGTCCAGTGCTGGTCGCCACGGAAGTAGAAATCGTGGGCGGGCAGGGTGTCCGGCAACGACTCGTTGGTCAGCGGCGACAGGTCCGGAACGACGTAGCCCATCTGCGCGAAACGGCCGAGCATGGACTTGTAGTTCCGCAGCGCCTTGTCGAAGTCGAAGCTGGCCTTCTCCGCCGGGTTGAGCTTGTTGCGGTTCACCAGGCCACGGGTCGGCTGGTACACGACAACCAGTTCCACGCCTTTGCTCTTGAACGCATCGTGCAGTTGCTTCATGCGTTTGTAGCCGGCGGGCGTGGTGTCGAATTCGGTGCGCAAGTCTTCCTGCGTACGGAACAGCCAGTCGCCCTGGGCCTGCACCAGCGTGGTGAAGTTCTGCTGATAACGGGTGGTGTAGTTCTTCGCGTCATGGGCGGCCGGGCACAGGCTGCAGCACGGTTCAGCGCTGAACTTGGGCGCTTGAACTTCATCGGCACGCGCGCCAGTGCTGGCCGCGAGAATGCCGGCGGTCAGGGCCGACAGGCTGAGTAATTTGATCAAGTGTGGGTGCATAAGATTATCCTCAGTCCCGCATTTCGGTCTGGCGTTCGACGGGGTCGATCAGCACGGCTTTCTGCTGGCGCACCAGCAGGTCGAGAATTTCATCCTGGCGCTCGCCAAGGATGCCGGTGAAGCTGATGCCGCTGGACTTGGTCGGTGCGAGCATGGACACGCGATACAACTCGACACTCAGCGGCGAGTCGATGGACAGTGGGCCGCTGCCGTTGGCCGCCAGCTCACCGCCGACCACGATCAGCGACACCTGGGCGTCGAACGGGTCGAGCTTGATGTCACGGTCGGTGTTGCTCAGGTCCTTGATGTGGCCGTAGACGCCGGTGAGGCCGTTGGCCATGGCGACGTTTTCGTACAGGCGAATGTTCACGCTGTTACGAATGCGGATGCCGTGGCGCCGGTTGCTCAACACACGATTGCCCCACAGCAGGTTGTCGGCACTCTCGTAGAGGGTGATGCCGTCGGTGTGGTTCTGGTAGATCTCGTTGTGGGCAATCAGGTTGTTCACGCTGTTACGGTCGATCACCAGGCCCGACAACTTGTTGTCGTAGCTGCGGTTGTTGAAGATGAAGCTGTCGTTGACCTCACGGGAAATAATGATCCCGTGCTTCTTCTTGGTCCCGTACACCGTGTTGTCGGCAATGATCAGACCGTGGGAACGGTCGTGCGGGTCGATGCCGTAGACGATGTTGTCTTTGTAGGTGTTGCCCTTGACCACGAAGTCGCGGGTCTCATAGCAGTAGAAGCCGTACCACATGTCCGAGAACTCGGAACCGACGATCCAGCCGGTCGGCTCAGGACGCTTGAGCACCTTGGCCATGTTCGGCGTGTACTGGGAAATACTCACGCCGTAGGACTTACTGTTGGCGTAGCCGAAGCTGGCAATCTTGCTGTTGGCGATGTAGGTCTCGGTACCACCCCAGGCCAGCAGGAACGGACGGAATTCCTTCGGCGAATTGAACGTCGCCGGACCGTTGTCCTTCTCCCGCCAGCCAGTGATTTTGGTGTCACGCACGAACAACTGGCCGTCGTTGACCAGGAACGCACCAGCCTCCTGGGACAAGCGCAGTTCCTGGGTCTGCTTGTCGATTTCGAGGATGCCGTGACGACCGACCACGATCGGCAGCCTGGCGAGGTACACGCCCGGTGACGTTTCGATGACGTACTTCGGCAGTTTCTTCGCCACGTCCTTGAGGTTCATGTAGCCGTCGTCGACGAAGATCGCCTGCGGGATGCCGTGCTGACGCACCACCCATTCGGCCATCTTGTTGTCCCCGCCGATGAAGTCCTTCAGTGCGTCTTCCTGCATCATCCGGCGCACGCTGACTTTGCCGACCTTGCTGCGCACGATTTTTGCCGCGATGGCTTCGGCTGTGTAGCCGGAAACGTCCGGCAGTTTCGGCTTGGCCAGTTCCAGCGGCGCGGTCGGTGCGCTGCTGACGGTGTAGGTCTTGGCTTGTTGCAGTTCCTTGGCAACAGTGGCCGGCTTGGCGGGCGCAGCGGGCTCCACAGTCGCGAAGGCAGCCGCACTTGCCAGTAGCATCGCGCCGGCCAGCAAGGTCAAGGAACCTTTCTTGGCACTGTTCATGTCGGGGACTCCCTTCGCGCTCTGCATCAGAATTTCCAGACCACGTCGATGAACGCGCGATGCATGTACGAATCGACTTCCTTGCCGTACGCATCGCCTGGCTTGAACACACCGCCACGGAACCGCACCAGGGCCGAAGGTTCATCGATTTTCTGGCTCAGCGCCGCCGGCAACAGGCCTTGCTTGAAGTACTTGGTGACCACCAGGTCCATTTCCTGACCGAGGTCTTTTTCGCCATCGTTCAGCGGCAGGGAGGTGCTGGACAACACGGCGCCGGTCACGTCGTCGGTGTTGTTCTGCACAGCGTCGATGCCGTCGCTGGTGATCGGCTTGTTGCCGTCGACGCGCCAGAATTTGTGGTAGATCAGGCTGGCGTCGTATTCGTCGTTGAGCATCCACGAACCGAACAGCGTGGCCGATTGCATGTTGTTCATTTCGCCACGGAAGGCTTCGCCGAAACGGTGCACGCGTGAACGTGTACCGGTGTAGTTCGAGCGGTTGCTTTCCAGGCCGTTCTGTTCGTAATCGGCGCTGGCCCGGGCGTAGGCCGCACCGACTTGCCAATGCGGATCGAGGCGCAGGCGCACGCCCAGGTCGGTGGCCCAGCCATCGACATCGCCGCTGCTCTTGGGTTGTGCGGGAGCGGTGCCATCAGCGTTCAGCGGGTTGACTGTGTCGCGGTCGCCACTCATGCCGGTGATGCTGCCCCAGTAGTTGAAGGTATTGGTGTTGCGCCAGTTGTAGGCATCGCTGTTGGCCTGCAAGCCCAGCCAGCTGATGTCGCCATTCTGTTTTTTGTCCAGCGAATCGGAAGGTACGCCCGGTTCCGGATAGTCGAGCTTGCCGTCATCGTGAGTGTGGTGACCGCGAATGCCGGCCCAGTGACCCGGTGTCCATTGGTATTCGGCATCGGCGTAGGCGTGCAGGCGATCCTTGTCCTTGGGGGACAGTTCTTTCAGGTCAGTGCGGTACTCGCTGAAGCGCTCGGCGACACCCGCGTTGGCGCGCAACAAGGTGGTGTCGAAGGTCCAGTTCAGGGCTTCGATGTTGGTATCGCGCCATTGACCGTCGTCGTTGTGCAGACGCTGACGACCGAGTTTCAGGATCTCGCCGGGGTAGGGCGTGAAACCGCTGTAGCCGACCCAGAATTCGCGCATCGCCAGGTAGTTCTTCTTGGTCTGGCGGTCATTGTTGCTGGTGTTCTCGGTGCCTTCGGACTCTTGCAGTGTGTCGGTCTCGATGATGTCGGTGGACGTCACCGCCTGACCCATGGCGTAAGCGCTCCACGCGCCGCTTTCGCCATACACCCACGGGCGCAGGTCGAGGCCGACGCCGTTGACGTCGCCGCCGCGCTGGGTGCCGAGGTCTCGGTCGTCTTCGGACTGGCCGGTGATCTTCATGTCCAGGCCGAAGTTCTTGGTTTCTTCAGTCATCGCAGCAAGCGTCGGGCAAGACCAGATCAGCGCGAATGTCAGGCCGATGCCGGCCTTCATGAATGGATTCAACTTCATTGGGTTTCCTCGCTGACTTCTTCTTGCAGGGTATGCAGTTCCGGCGTGTTCGGGCTCAGGGCACCGCGCACGGCCTGTTCTTGTTTCAACAGGCGTTGGGCTTCGGCCAGCCGGTCGGGCGGCAATTGCGTTTGGATTGTTTGCGCAAGCTCGGTGGCCTGCGGCGTGTTCTGGGCCAGGGCCAGTTGGCTGAAGACGTAGGCGTTCAGCGGATCTGGCTTGGTGCCCTTGCCTTGGGAAAACAGTTGGGCGATGGCGAAGTCGGCGCTGTTCTGGCCGTTGCGCGCAGCGGTCAACAGATGGTCGAGGGCCTTCTGCGGATAGACCTTGCCCAGGTAGCCACGGCGGTAGATCTGGCCGAGGTAGTAATCGGCGGCGACTTCGCGGCCGACGGCTTTCTGGAAGTGTTCTTCGGCAACCTTGGCGTCGGCCGGGACCATCTTGCCTTCGTAGTAGAGCTTGCCCAGCAACAGCTCGGCGCGGGGCTGGTCGGCGGCGCGGCCGTTGTCCAGGTACTTCATCATCTGGTCGACGTCGCCGAGTTCCGGGAAGTCGTAGATCAACTGCGCGAGGGTGACCCACGACGCAGGGTAGCCCGGGGCGATCGGTTCGAGCAGCGATTGCGCGGTCTTCTCGTCGGTCTTGCCCAGGGTCGCATCGGCGAGCACACGGGCGACGCTGTCGACGCGCTGCGCCGAAACGCTGCCGTGAGCGTGAGCCGCTTGCATCTGCTTGATCAGCTCGGCCTGTTGCTCTGGCTTGGCCTGTTTCTGGTAGACCGTGGCCAGTTCGACGTAGCAGATGTCACTGGTGTTGAGCGCGGCCTTGCAGATCTTCTCCACGTCATCCAGATGCTGGTCGTAGGTGCCCTGGGTGCGATAGAGCAGCACTTGCGCCAAGCCGGCTTCCGGCTTGTTCTCGGCACGCCATTGGCTGATCTGCTGCTGGGCATTCACGTTGGGAAAGCTGTGCGGGTATTGCAGGTACAGCATCGCCAGCGGAATCAGCGTGTTGCCTTCGCCTGCGGCGGCGGCTTTTTTCAGCAGGGTTTCGGCTTCGTGCTGCTCGGCTTCGGTGGAACCGGGCTTGGCCACCAGCAGGCGACCGAGGCGTGCCTGGGCGCGCGGCGAAACGCTGGCCGCGGCGCGGTAAGTCGCCTCGGCCTGTTTCATCTGCGCCGGGTCACGGCTGTCGACCTGGATATCGGCCAGGCCGACTTGTGCTTCGCTGTAGCCCAGGTCTGCCAGTTGCCGGTAGTTCGCCGCAGCGGTGGCGGTATCGCCGCGCTTGAGCGCTTCGTTGGCCAGGCGCTGGTCGGGGAGGCCGGCGCAACCGGCCAGGCTCACCGCCAATGCCACTGCACACAGCGAGCCCATGTGGGAGCGGGCTTGCTCGCGAAAGCGGTGTGTCATCCCGCATTGATGTTGAATGTTAAACCGCATTCGCGAGCAAGCCCGCTCCCACAGGGGCTGCGGCGTGTTTTGAGTTTTTGTGATGGTCACAGGCATGTCCTCGACTTAAAGACCGACAGCCATGGCTTTGTCGATCAGCCAGTTCAGGTTCGGGCCACGGTCGCTGTTCACTTCCACCGGGCGGCCGGCGAGGGAGCTGTCCAGGGTTTCGTCCGGCTGGATCAGCACGCGGATGTCCGACGACAGGTCGGCGCTTTTCAGGCTGGTGCTGCTGACGATCTTGCCGGTGCGGCTCTTGTCCTCGCCGGCGATCTGGAAGCGCACCGAAGTACCCGGGCGTACGTCGCCGAACTGGCGATAGGAGAAGCGGGCTTCAACATTGGCTTCGCTGTTGCGCGGGACCAGTTGGAAGATCACGTCGCCCTTGCTGGCGTACTGACCGTTGGCGACCATTTGCTGGGCCACGGTGCAATCGCAAGGCGAGGTCAGGGTGCCGGTCATCTGCTTGCCGAACAGTTCTTCAACCTTGGCCGGCTGCAGTTGGTCTTCGTCCAGATGGCCCTTGAGCACGTCGAGCATGCTGGTGCTGAAGGTCGCCAGCGGTGCGCCCTTGGCGGCCACACCGTCGGCTTTCACCAGGCTCTGTACGGTACCGTCGCGGGGCATGGTGATGTTCACGCCCGGCACGCTGACCAGACCGGCCTGGGCGTGGCTGACGAAGTACATGCCATACACCGATTTGAAAACGAAGCCGAAGGCGGCAACACCCACCACAAAGACCCCCAGGCTGAAGGTCACGGCTTTCAGGCGTCCGAACGCGGTCATGCCGTGGCCGCCGTCCTTCATCTTGCGTGCCTTGGTGAAGTTGTCGCGCTGCAGGGTCGCCAGCATTTCACCCACGCTGACGATGTCGCCAGCCAGGTGCGAAGTGATCAGGTGGCGCAGGGTCGAGATGTCCCGTGGTTCCAGGTTCTGGAACTGGCAGCCGGCGCGTCCCGTCTCGCGGTCGAAGGAGCGGACCTGCAACTCGACGTCCATGGCCAGGCCGAGGTTGTCGATGACGAACTGCAGGCGGGCCTTGTACACATCGCCAGTTTTCAGCGGCAACTGACCGGCGTTGAACGCCAGGCCACCGGCGGACAGGTCGATCACCCGGGCTTCGACCGGCGTCCGGTCAGGGCCGAAGAAACGCAACTTGGCCGGGATTTTCACGCGGGCGTGTTGGCGCTGGGCTTCGGATTCGTGCACTACGTTGGCGTTGACGGCGGTATTCATAAGGGCGATTTCCTGGTTAATTCAATAAGGGGGCGGTCAGACCATCAACAGCAGCACGGCGACAAAAATGCTGCCGGCAGAGAAGGTCATGGTCCGAGACGACCAGGTGTTGAACCAACGTTGAAAGCTGGCGAGATCACGGGTCAGAGAAGTGGGTTGGCGAGTCCAGGACTGTTGGTCGAGGCGGAAGAACACGTAGATCTTCACCAGCGCGCCGACGATCTGGTTGTAATAGAGAATCGCCGGGTAGGCCGGGCCGATCCGGTGTCCGGAGCACGACAGCAACAAGGTCAGGATGAACCGGGTGATGCCGATCCAAAGCAGGTACACCAGGATGAACGCGGTGCCGTACTTGAAGCTGGCGATCAGCGCCACGGTCAGTCCCAGCAGCGAGGTCCACATCGACACGCGCTGGTCGAACAGCACTACTGAGGTGAACATGCCGAGGCGTTTGATCCCCAGGCCCAGGGCACGGGAGTTCTGCCGAAGGTTGTTGCCGTACCAGCGGAACATCAGTTTGCGGCTGGCCTTGATGAAGCTCTTTTCCGGCGGGTGTTCAACGGTGTTGATCGCCGCGTCGGGCACGTAGAAGGTGTCGTAGCCCAGGCGCATCAGGCTGAACCAGCTCGACTTGTCGTCGCCGGTAAGGAACTTGAAGCGACCCAGGCGCCAGTGTTGCAGCGAGTCGCTTTCCACATCGGCGATGAATTCCGGGTTGGTGACCACGGTGGCACGGAACACCGACATGCGCCCGGTCATGGTCAGCACGCGCTTGGACAGAGCCATCGAGCACATGTTGATGTGGCGCTGGGCGAAACGCAGCTTGTGCCATTCGCTCATGATGTAGCCGCCGCGCACTTCGCAGAATTCGTTGGTGGTCAGGCCGCCGACGTTGCCGAACAACTGGAACCACGGCACGGTCTTTCGCACCACGCCTTCGCCGAGCACGGTGTCGCCATCGATCACCGCGACCACGGCGCGATCGTCCGGCAGGTGTCGGGAGATGGCGCGGAAGCCGTAGGCCAGGCCATCGCGCTTGCCGGTGCCGGGAATGCGCACGAAGTCGAGTTTGACCCGGGCCGGTGGGTTCATCCGGTTCCACAGGCTTTTGACCAGCAGCTCATCGGACATTTCCACGATGGAGCAGACCACGGTGGTCGGCAGGTCGCAGTCGATGGCTTCGCGGATCACCGAGCTGTAGACCTGCGCAGTGGTCAGCGCGTCGATACGAAAACTGGTGACCATCAGGAATACGTGGGACGGGTCAGCCGCTTTGCCCAGCTTGCGCACTTTGCGCCGCAGGTACGGGTAGACGACGTACAGAAAAATCATGCCGCGCACAAAATGCGTGGCACCCATCGAGTAGCGCCAGATACCCACGGCGCCAATCAGGAAAATGAAGTCCTTCGACTCGGAGTCGAACGTGGACACGGGCAACGCCATGGCGAGGCCCATCAGTAAACTCAGGTAGAACAGCCAACCGGCGGCCTGGAGTAGGCCGTGCTTTAGCCTGTGCATAATCTGCATCCGTCTCGATCTCGGGCTAGGCCCGATTGGGTTAAGGCAGGCTTACAAAAACTTGCAAGGTCACTGGTGACACCGATTTTCGAAACTCGGGTGAGCCGGTGTAGGAGCTGCCGAAGGCTGCGATCTTTTGATCTTGATCTTTCAGGGTTCGCTCGGGACTCAAGTGGCCCTGGAAAGATCGCAGCCTCGTTTCACTCGTCAGCTCCTACATCGGGTTTACACAGTTGCCGCGCGTCGCCGCGTGGTGTCTGTGTTTACCAGCAGATGCCTTCGGTGCGACCTTTGACGCTGGTGGCCTTGGACATGAAGCCCACCAGGTCGATCACCTGCTTGCCGTGTGGAACGTCCTGCACCAGGGCACGGAATTTCTCGTCACGGTTGCCGAGGATGATCACGTCGGAGTTGTTGATCACCGCGTCGAAGTCGGCGTTGAGCAAGGACGAGACGTGCGGGATCTTCGACTCGATGTAGTCCTTGTTCGCGCCGTGAACACGGGCGTACTCGACGTTGCTGTCGTAGATGCTCAGGTCGTAGCCCTTGCCGATCAGCATTTCCGCCAGGTCAACCAGCGGGCTTTCGCGCAGGTCGTCGGTACCGGCCTTGAAGCTCAGGCCCAGCAGGGCGACTTTGCGTTTGTCGTGGCTGGAAACGATGTCGAAAGCGTTCTGCACCTGGGATTCGTTGCTGCGCATCAGCGAGTTGAGCAATGGCGCTTCCACGTCCAGGGAGCCGGCGCGGTAGGTCAGTGCACGCACGTCCTTTGGCAGGCACGAGCCGCCGAAGGCGAAGCCCGGGCGCATGTAGTACTGGGACAGGTTGAGGGTCTTGTCCTGGCAGACCACGTCCATCACTTCGCGACCGTCGACGCCGACCGCCTTGGCGATGTTGCCGATTTCGTTGGCGAAGGTGACCTTGGTGGCGTGCCACACGTTGCAGGTGTACTTGATCATCTCGGCGACCGCGATGTCCTTGCGGATGATCGGCGCGTCGAGCTCTTCGTACAGCGATTGCAGAACGTCACCGGACGCTTTGTCGAACTCGCCGATGACGGTCATTGGCGGCTGGTCGTAGTCGGCGATGGCGGTGCTTTCGCGCAGGAACTCAGGGTTCACGGCCACGCCGAAATCGACACCGGCCTTCTTGCCGGAGCAGTCTTCGAGAATCGGGATGACCACGTTGGCCACGGTGCCCGGCAACACGGTGCTGCGCACGACGATGGTGTGGCGGGTGGTCTTGTCACGCAGGACAAAACCGATTTCGCGGCACACTGCCTCGATGTAGTTCAGTTCCAGGTCGCCGTTTTTCTTGCTCGGCGTACCCACGCAAATCATCGACAGGTCGGTGTCGCGAATCGCCTCGGCGAAGTTTGTGGTGCCACGCAGGCGACCGGTCTGGATGCCCTGGGCCAGAAGTTCGCCCAGGCCTGGTTCAACAATCGGCGATTTGCCGGCATTGATCATATCGATCTTGTCTTTGGCCACATCGACGCCAACGACGTCATGACCCCGTGCAGACAGGCAACCGGCACATACTGCGCCAACGTAACCCAAACCAAATATGCTGATGCGCATCGCAATTACCTCTGTATTGATCAAGCCATTAGAAGGCCGGAGTTAATGGTGTTCAGCGTGTTTTAGTGCACTCGCAAGTGCGCCTTACAGGCGCGGCAATGCCCTGTGCTGGCATATAAGTTACGAGTGTCTAAATAAATGCACTCAAGGGGTGCGCAACTAGGCCTTGTTGTTATGATTTGCCCTGTTATGCAGCCGATCCTCCTTCCGAAGGATGCAGGTGCAACGGCCTTGCACGCTTGATGTCAGGCCGAAAGCCCGTAGATCAAGCGGTTGGGTGCTCGGGGGAGCACGTTTATAGGGGCGCTGCCGTGGCCTTGTAGGGGATAGTCATACCGCGTTATCTCCTGTCCGCTCGCTGTTGTTCAAATCAGTGATTAGTCAGCGCAAGTTAGTATTGCAACTTCGCTACAAGAATCGCTTATCTGCGTAAGTTATCTCGTACAGGTTCGGCGAGAATCGTTACCGGTGGTATGAGCGGCGCGTTTGGACATAGTTCCAGTCCGCTCATCGTGAAATCTGAAATTTCTTGAAATATTGAGAAAGATGGCACTGCTCTCAAATTGATAGCACTTGCCGTTTGGCCCTTTATATATAGGCGGATAATTGGGGCGGATAGTTTTTTGCCACTACTGTTAAAAAAAGTCAGTGCCACTACGCAAAAAAATGATTGAAGTCGAGTGAAACTAAAGTTAGGAAAATGATCGATGGTTTTTTGACGCCAATAGACTGGCGATCAGGAGGGGGAATTGTCGGACGATCAATGGGCAGCGCATGAGGGGTTTTTCACTCATGCGCCGACCGGCTGCATCACTCTGGTGCGTGATCGCGCAGAAACACCAGGTTGTCCGGTTTGGACTGTTCAGCGCTGTAGCGATAGCCTTGAACGTCGAATTGCTTGAGGGTGGCCGGATCGTTGATGCGTTCTTCGATGACGAAGCGGCTCATCAAGCCGCGGGCCTTTTTCGCGTAGAAGCTGATGATCTTGTACTGGCCGTTCTTCAGGTCCTTGAATTCGGTATTGATGATGCGTGCGTTCAAGGCATTGCGCTTGACTGCCGAGAAGTACTCGTTGGACGCCAGGTTGAGCAGCACGTCATCGCCTTGATCGACCAGGGCTTCGTTCAGCCATTCGCTGATGCGTGTACCCCAGAAGGCATACAGGTCCTTGCCCCGGGCGTTGGCCAGCCGGGTGCCCATTTCCAGGCGATAGGGTTGCATCAGGTCCAGTGGCCGCAGCAGGCCGTACAGACCGGACAACATGCGCAGATGCTGCTGGGCATAGTCGAAATCGGCTTCGCTGAAGGTTTGTGCATTCAGGCCGGTGTACACATCGCCCTTGAAGGCCAGCAGCGCCTGCTTGGCGTTTTCCGGGGTGAACGCGGGCGTCCAGCTGCCGAAACGCGCGGCGTTGAGCCCGCCGATCTTGTCGGAAACGTGCATCAATTCGCTGATCTGTGCCGGGGACAACTCGCGCAACTGCAGGATCAGCTCCTGGGAGTGGTCGAGGTACTGCGGCTGAGTGAAACGCTGGGTCGCCGGCGGTGTTTCATAGTCGAGGGTCTTGGCGGGTGAAATCACCATCAGCATGAAGTCGTCTCCTTTAATCGTGGCCGCGATTCTAGGGGGTTGTCGGCGTTGACTCCAGCTATCGGGGCAATAGGTGATGGCCGGTGGCCTTGCACCAAACCCTGTGGGAGCGAGCTTGCTCGCGATAGCGGTCTGACATTCGGAAAAGATGTTGGCTGATGCACCGTCATCGCGAGCAAGCTCGCTCCCACAGGAGATTGGGGTTGCTGCGGGAATGAGGGCCGCGATCAGCTATAGTGCCGCGCGGGTTTTGTTATGGAGACATCCCATTGCGTATCGCTTTTCTCATCTCGATCTGGCTACTGAGCGTCGCTGCCCTCGCGGCACCGGGTGATGTGGCGACGCTTGATCGCAGCACCTGGCCAGAAAAACTCGTCAGTCCAACGCTGTTCGACGTGGCGTCGAGGGCCGAGATCCTGATGTTTTCCAGTGTCCTGCTGGCCAGCGAATCGCTGGACGAACCCGCCCTGGCCAAGCGCCTGGGCTTGCGCACCATCAACCTGGAGTCGGTCAACCGGGTTCGCCAGCATCTGTGGCAACGGCTGCTGGCCAACTACGACTACGCCCAACAGAGTTGCGACCAGGATGCCTCCTTCTGTTTTCTGGTCGAAGACATGCCCACCCTGCGCGAACAAGCTGCCAAGTTCCAGGTCAGCACAGACAGCTACTACATCAAGTGGGCCGAGCCGAGTCGTGTGTTCCACACCCAGTACCTGGACGAACAGCTGCGCAAGGCCGCGCTGTTCCCGCAAACCAGCAGTGAAGTCGATCATTTTGGCGACTATGAGCGCTCCGGCGACGGGATGCACGACCGGCTGTTTCTGCTGACCTTCGACAGTGCTGCCAACGCCGCGCCGGACAACACCGCCTGGGTCGCCGAGTACCTGCGCAAGTCGAACATGAGCGGGACGTTCTTCGTCCTCGGCAAGGACATCCAGGCCCGTTTGGCCGAGCAATCGGTGAGTCACCTGCAAGGCACCTACTCGACCCAGTGCATCGGCGTGCAAGGCTGGGAGTTTCGCTCCCACAGTCACTGGCAGGACTGGCAGGACTCGGTGCGCCGCAGCGCCGAACTGGTCAAAAGCAAGCTGCCGGAGAACTTCGTGCCTCTGTTCCGTCCGCCCGATGGCCAGCGCCGTTCCGATGCCGAAGGTTTCTTCAAGGCTCAGGGTTTGCAGGTAGCGCTGTGGGACATCGACGCCCAGGACGGCGCCGGCAAACTCAAGGGCGACCCGAGTGCGCAACGGGTGCTGACCCTGATGCTGCTGTGGCGACACGGGGTCATCAATTTCAATGTGAAACAGGATGCAGTGAAAACGGCGTTGCCGTGGCTGGTCACGCAAACGGCGCCGGTCGGGATTGGTTGGGAGGATTGCCAGGACGCGTTTCGCTGAAACGGCCAGACCCAGTAAACATTGGGTTTTTGCCGATTTTGGAAGGGGATTCGTTGCAGGTGGACTTCCGACTTTAAACGGGTGATGGCAGTCCGCCAAGTGCTATTGGTCAATCTGCAAAATAAACTTCAAAAAAGCGTCAAAGTACTTTTTTCTGTCACACGTTTTGGAGTATTACGAAGACAGACCGCCGAAACCTGCAACACAGGTGGCGTCTTCCAAGACCCCGCATGTATGCAGAACACTTGAGTCCCCGCAGGTGTATTCGGCAGTCACTTCGAGGCGCAGCACCGTCAAGGTATTGCGTCGAATGGCTCCCACAAAGGTGACCGAGTATGGATGATCACGGACGTAGCTCTTCTTCCAACCAGCCAATCCTTTATGTACTCGATACCAACGTATTGATTCACGATCCAAACGCGCTGCTCAACTTCGAAGAACACCACGTCGCGATCCCGATGACCGTGCTTGAAGAGCTCGACAAGCTCAAGAGCGGGCATCACAGCGTAGCCGCCGAATGCCGCCAGGCCATCCGCCTGATCGACAAGACTCTGGGCGATGCCTCACCCGAGGATGTCGAGCAGGGTGTGCCGATCCAGCGTGGCAAAAGCGGACCCAAGGGTTTGCTGTCAATTCTGATGAGCAAGCATGCCGAGCCGAACCTGATTCTGCCCGAGCACCTGAATGACAACAAAATCATCAATCAACTGATCGATCTGCACACACGCGACCCGAAAAAGCCCGTGGTGCTGGTCACCAAAGACATCAACATGCGCCTCAAGGCGCGCGCCTGCGGGATCGCGGCCGAGGATTACAGCACCGACCAACTGGTCGATGACGTGTCCTTGCTGCCCAATGGCTACCACAATATGACCGGCTCTTTCTGGGACCGTGTGAGCAAGGTCGAAACCCGTCAGGACCACGGCCGCACCTGGCATCAGGTGCAGTTGATCGACAACCTGCCAGCGGTGCATATCAATGAGTTCATCATTGATGAACAGGGCTTTGTCGGCTGGATCAAGGAGATCGAAGAGGACCGCTTGCTGATCCTCGACCTGCACCAGGAACCGCTGCTGCACCAGGAGGCCTGGGGCCTGAAGCCGCGTGATATCTATCAGAGCCTGGCGTTGTACGCCTTGCTCGATCCGGACATCCACCTGGTCAACCTGTCGGGTGCCGCGGGCTCGGGTAAAACCATCCTGGCGCTGGCTGCTGCGATCGAGCAGACCATGGTCAGCAAACGTTATCGCCGCATCATCGCCACCCGCAGCGTGCAGGGCCTGGACCAGGAAATCGGCTTCCTGCCCGGCACCGAGGCGGAAAAAATGGAGCCATGGCTGGGCGCCATCACCGACAACCTCGAAGCCTTGCACATGGATGACGAAAGCACCCATGGCAGCGTCGACTACATCCTCAGCAAAGTGCCGTTGCAGTTCAAATCCCTCAACTACATCCGGGGCCGCAGCTTCCAGCAGAGCCTGATTTTGATCGACGAATGCCAGAACCTCACGCCGCACCAGATGAAAACCATCATCACCCGTGCCGGCGCCGGTTCCAAAGTGGTGTGCCTGGGCAACCTGGCACAGATCGACACCCCTTACCTGTCCGCGACCAGCTCCGGGCTGACCTACCTCACTGAACGTTTCAAGGACTTCCCGAACGGGGTGCACATCACCCTGCAAGGGGTGCCACGTTCGATCCTGGCCGAATACGCCGAATCGCACTTGTAATCGCTTCATCGAAACCGGGCGGCCTCAAAAGCCGCCCGGTTTTTTATGGCGAACAACAATCCCTGTAGGAGCTGCCGAAGGCTGCGATCTTTTGATTTTGCTTTCAAGGGCAAGATCAAAAGATCGCAGCCTTCGGCAGCTCCTACAGGGGGCACATCCGATAATCGTGCGTGCGAAAAATTGACCCACAGGTTTACAATCGACGCTCCTGATCAGGAGTAATCCCGTGCTGACTCATCTCGATTCCCAAGGTCGCGCCAACATGGTCGACGTCACTGAAAAAGCCGTGACGTTCCGTGAGGCGACGGCCCAAGCGCTGGTGCGCATGCTGCCCGAGACCCTGCAGATGATCGTCAGCGGCGGCCACCCCAAGGGGGATGTGTTTGCCGTGGCGCGCATTGCCGGCATCCAGGCGGCGAAGAAAACCAGCGATCTGATTCCCTTGTGCCATCCGCTGATGCTGACCGGCGTCAAGGTCGAGCTCAGTGCCGAAGGCGACGATTCGGTACGCATCGTGGCGCGCTGCAAGCTGTCCGGGCAGACCGGCGTCGAGATGGAGGCCCTGACCGCCGCCAGTGTCGCCGCGCTGACCATCTACGACATGTGCAAGGCCGTGGACCGTGGCATGACCATCGAAAGTGTGCGTCTGCTGGAGAAGGTCGGCGGCAAGAGCGGACATTTCCAGGCGGAGCAGCCATGAACGTGACCGTGAAGTTTTTCGCCCGTTATCGTGAAGCGCTGGGGCTGGACTCGGTGAAGGTTGAAGGCAACTTCGCCACCGTCGACGATGTCCGCGCGCTGCTGGCCCAGCGTGACGGTGCCGAGGTATTGAGCGAGCAGAACCTGATGTGCGCCCGCAACGAAGACCTCTGCCAGCTCGACGAGCCGGTCAGCGAGGGTGATGAAGTGGCGTTCTTTCCGACTGTGACCGGAGGCTGAACCATGGCCATTCGCGTGCAGTCCACGCCGTTCGATCCGGGCGCCGAGGTCAACGCCATGCACGACGCCAATGTCGGTGTGGGTGCGGTGGTGAGCTTTGTCGGCTATGTGCGCGACTTCAATGACGGCCTGGACGTCGCCGGGATGTTCCTCGAACACTATCCCGGTATGACTGAAAAGGCCCTGGGCAAGATCGCCGTCGAGGCCGAGCAGCGCTGGCCGTTGCTCAAGCTGGAAGTGCTGCACCGCATCGGCGCCCTGGAGCCGGGCGAGCCGATTGTCTTCGTCGGCGCGGCCAGCGCTCATCGCCAGGCGGCATTCGACGCCTGCGCCTTTGTCATGGATTACCTGAAAACCCGCGCGCCCTTCTGGAAGAAAGAAAACACCAGCGACGGGCCGCGTTGGGTGGAAGGGCGTGACAGTGATCATGCGGCGGCGGATCGCTGGAAGCAGTAGTTCCTTCTGCGTTCTTTAGTCAGTCATCGCGAGCAAGCTCGCTCCCACAGTGGATCTGGTCGAACATGAATTTTGTGTACGACGAAGATCCTGTGGGAGCGAGCTTGCTCGCGATGAGGCCTTTCGATTCAACCAATCACTCCTGGATTCACCACCCGACCATCGGCCGGCACGGTCTGCATTTGCCCGATTGACGGACAATACATAAAAGTCCAAGATGGAATTATAAGTACAAAAAAGGTTTCCATCCCGTTTCAGCTTTTTCTTCTGTCTTGCCAAACCAACAACAACCGCGAGAAAACGAACATGAAGAAGTTCCCCCTCATCACCGGTCTGGCCCTGAGCCTGTTGGCGTGCAGTTCTGTGTTCGCCGCCGAGAAAACCCTGCGCATCGGCATCGAAGCCGCGTATCCACCGTTCGCTTCGAAAACCGACAAAGGCGAGATCGTCGGTTTCGACTATGACATCGGCAATGCCCTGTGCGCCCAGATGAAGGTCAAGTGTGTGTGGGTCGAAGGCGAGTTCGACGGTCTGATTCCTTCCCTGAAGGTGAAGAAAATCGACATGGCGCTGTCGTCCATGACCATCAACGAAGACCGCAAGAAGTCGGTGGACTTCACCCACAAGTACTATTTCACTTCGTCGCGCCTGGTGATGAAGGACGGCGCGGTGGTGGATGACCAGTACGCCAGCCTCAAGGGCAAGACCATCGGCGTGCAGCGCGCCACCACCACCGACCGTTACGCCACCGAGGTGTTCGAGCCCAAGGGCATCAACGTCAAGCGCTACAGCAATAACGAAGAAATCTACATGGACCTGGCAGCCGGTCGCCTCGACGCGATTTTTGCCGACACCATTCCATTGAATGACTTCCTGTCGATGCCGCGTGGCAAGGGTTACGCCTTTGTCGGGCCTGAGCTGAAAGATCCGAAGTATGTGGGCGAGGGGGCGGGGATTGCCGTGCGCAAGGGCAACACCGAGTTGGTCAGCGAGCTGAACACGGCCATTGATGGCATTCGTGCCAGTGGTGAGTACCAGAAGATTTCGGACAAGTACTTCAAGTCGGACATCTACGGCGACTGATTAAAAAGATCGCAGGCTTCGCCAGCTCCTACAGGGGAATGCGTTCCTGTAGGAGCTGGCGAAGCCTGCGATCCTTTGATTTTCAGCCCTTCATTTCCTTCAAATGCTTGTACACCGTCGCCCGCCCCATGTTCAGCACATTCGCCACATAGTTCGATGCGCTTTTGCCCTTGAACGCGCCTTCGGCGTGCAACGCCAGCACCAGCTCGCGCTTGTGGTCGCGGGTCAGCAGGTTCAGGCTCAACTGACGTTCGCGCAGCCAGGCGTGGAGGAAGGTGTTGATCCGTTCCTGCCAGTCATCGCGGAACAGTGCATCCGGTTGCGGGATCAGTTTGGTCGGCGACAGGAACAGGTCCAAAGCGGCCTTGGCATTCTCGAACAGCGAAATATTCAGGTTGATGCACAGCACCGCCAGCGGATGACCTTCGCTGTCGCGCAGTACCGTGCTGAGGCTGCGAATCTTCTGGCCATCCCAATTGAGCTTTTCGTACGGCCCGATGTTTCGTTCGCTGGCATCGTCGCTGAGCATGTCTTCCAGCGCCGAGTCGTCGCCGATTTCCCGCTTGGACAGGTTGTTGGCGATGTAGTCGACCTTTTGCGTGCGCAGGTCATGCAGCACCACTTCGGCGTGGGGGAAAAACAACGTGGCGATGGCGTCGGCGATCGCGTGGAAGTTATCCAGGGACGTGTCGTCCAGGGCCGAGTCTTTTTCGGGGGCGTTCATACAGTGGAACTCCAGGCAGCGTCAGCGCCCCATCAAAGGGGCGCTGAAAGTGTGCCGTAATCGTGGGGGCACGTCACCTGAGGATCAGGCTCAGCCGAGGCGGGCAGGGGAGAGCATGTCGGCATTCAGGCCGAAACGGCCGAGCGACTCGGGCAGTGCGGCGCCGCGCACCAGTGCCGCGCTGGCCTGGCCCATGGCCGGCGAAGTCTGGATGCCATACCCGCCTTGCGCCGCGACCCAGAACAGCCCAGGCACCTGTGGATCGAAACCGGACAGCAAATCGCCGTCGCTGACGAAGCTGCGCAGGCCGGCCCAGGTGCGGGTCGGGCGGCGAATGGTCAGGGTCGTGGCTTCTTCGATCTGGTAGATGCCCATGGCGATGTCCAGCTCTTCAGGCTGTACGTCATGGGGTTCCACCGGGTCGGCGTTGGCCGGCGAACCGAGGAACATCCCGGCGTCGGGTTTCATGTAGAAGGATTCGTCGAGGCTGACCAGCATTGGCCAATGATGGATGTCCACGCCCTCCGGGCCGGCGAAGATGAACGCGGCACGGCGTTTCGGTTGCAGGCCCAGGGGGCTGGCGCCGGCCAGTTCGCCGATCTTGTCGGCCCAGGCGCCGGCGGCGTTGATGATGACCGGAGCGCTGAACGTCTGAGTTCCGGTCTGGACGTGCCATGTGCCCTGGTCATCGCGGCTCAGGCTGACGACTTCGCTGTCGGTGTGGACTTCGCCCTGATTGCGGCGGATGCCGCGCAGGTATCCCTGATGCAGGGCATCGGTGTCGATGTCGGTGGCGGTCGGGTCGTAGATCGCGCCGTGGACTTTTTCCCGGCGCAGGATCGGTACCAGCGCGCAGGCCTCGTCGGTACTGAGCAATTGCATCTCCGGCACCGTGGCTTTCGCGCTCAGGTATTGCCTGTTCAGTTCGTCCGGGTCGCCGGTGAAGTCCACGGTCATTTCGCCGCGTGGCGTCAGCAGCGGGTGTTCGCAGAAGCCGCTGGGCGGATTGTCGAAAAAGTCCCGGCTGGCCAGGGTCAATGCGCGAACCTGCGGGGTGCCGTAGGCGGCGGTGTAGAGCGCCGCCGAACGTCCGGTGGAATGGTAGGCCGGATGGGATTCGCGTTCGAGTACGATCACACGGCCATGCTGCGACAGCCAGAAACCGGTGGAAGCGCCGGCGATACCGCCGCCGATGATGATGAAATCTGCCTGGCTCATGAACGTCTCCCGAGAGCACAAATATTGTCGAATCCCCCTGTAGGAGCTGACGAGTGAAACGAGGCTGCGATCTTTTGATTTTGCCTTTTCAAAGATCGCAGCCTCGTTTCACTCGTCAGCTCCTACAGGTTGGGGCGTGGGTTGGGTGTGGGTCAGGGCTGAAGGCGGTAGATGGCGTTGGCCAGCGCAATGTCTTCCAGGCCCAGGCCGATGGAGCGGAAAAACACATGTCGATCGTAACCGGGGCGCTGGACTTTTTCGCTGAGCAGGTCCGGCAGGTCGCCGACGATCGCGCCCTTGTCCCAGCCGTGTTGTTCGCCGGCGATCAGCATTTCACCGGCCGCGCCCGGAGTGGTCAGGCGATAGTCGCAGAACACCTGCATGGCATTGAGGCTTTGCGGCGGCACTTCGTGGGCACGCGGGGCGTTGGTGCTGATGGAGGTGATCAGCGCCGGTTTGCGCAAGCTCGACGGATCGATCACCGGACCTGCGGATGAGGTGCAGAGCATGATCACGTCGGCGTCCTGCACGGCAGCTTCGCGACTCTCGACGATGTTCAGGCGTGGCTCGATGTTTTTCAGCAGGCTCACGGTTTGAGCGTCATCGTTCAGGTTCGGCGCGTACAGGCTGATGCTCTGCCAGTCGCGCAGGTCTTTGACGTAATGCAGGTGCGCCTGGGCCACTTTGCCGCTGCCGATGATGGCCAGGCGATTGGCAGTCAGCGGCGCGAGGGCATCGACCGCCACGGCGGTGGTCGCGGCGGTGCGTGCGGTGGTCAGTTCGCCCGCGTCGCACAGCAACAGCGGCTGGCCGGTCTGCATCGACATCAGCACAGTCCACGCGGTCACCAAGGGGCCCTGCTCACGGACGATGTACGGCGAAGTCTTGATGCCGTACACGCCGTCTTCGGCCAACACCCCCAGGTAGTTGATGAAGTCGCCGGCGCCCTGGGGAAATTCCACCAGTTGCTGTGCCGGTTGCACGGCTTGCCCGGCCGCCAGGTCACGGAACATTTTGCGCAGGATCTGCGGCACGTCGACCTGTGCCAGCAACTCGCGAGCCTGGTTCTGGTTGATCACTTGGGGCGTATTGGACATGGTCGGCTCCGGGGCTGGAAGTAAACTAATTTGTCTATTATGGACTTTTAGTTGTATCTCACAATATCCGGGCGAAAAAAAAGCGCAGTCCGTTTCCGGCTGCGCTTGTCTTTTCAGCGTCGTTTAGTGCGGACGCTTGCGCTCAACCGCCCGCAACAGATGCGTCGGTGGTGTTTCACAGCTGATCTTGCGCCCCAGTTTTTCCTCGATGGACGGTAACTGGTAGGAGTCGTCTTCACCGGCAAAGCTGATGGACACACCGTCGGCGCCAGCACGACCAGTCCGTCCGATGCGGTGCACGTAGTCGTCCGGTACTTCCGGCAGGGTAAAGTTGATCACGTGGCTGATGCCGTCGATGTGGATACCGCGACCGGCCACGTCGGTGGCGACCAGGACGCGGATCTTGCCTTCGCGGAAGCCTTCGAGGGTCTTGATGCGCTTGTGCTGCGGCACGTCACCGGACAGTTGCGCGGCGTTGATGCCGTCGCGCACCAGGCGTTCTTCGATGCGCCGCACTTCATCCTTGCGGTTGGCGAACACGATCACCCGTTCCCAGCCATTGTCGTTGACCAGGTTGTAGAGCAGTTTGTATTTGTCGGCAGCGGCCACGGCGTAGATGTGCTGCTCGACGTTTTCGTTGGCCACGTTGGTGACTTCGATTTCGACGATGGCAGGGTCGGTGGTCCATTGCTTGGCCAGGTTCATCACGTCTTCGGTGAAGGTCGCGGAGAACAGCAGCGTCTGGCGCTCGGCCTTGGGCGGCGTCTGGCGAATGATCTGGCGCACTTGCGGGATGAAGCCCATGTCGAGCATGCGGTCGGCTTCGTCCAGCACCATCACTTCGACCATGTCCAGGTGCACGTCGCCGCGCTGGTTGAAGTCCAGCAGGCGGCCCGGCGTGGCCACCAGGATGTCGCAGTGGCGGGCTTCGAGGTGCTTGAGCTGCTTGTCGAAGTCCATGCCGCCGACGAAGGTCATGACGTTGAGGCCGGTGTACTTGGTCAGGTCGGCGGCGTCCTTGGCGATCTGCACCACCAGTTCGCGGGTCGGCGCGATGATCAGCGCCCGTGGCTCACCCATGTAGCGCTCTTTCGGCGGCGGGGTTTGCAGCAACTGGGTGATGATCGAGATCAGGAACGCAGCGGTTTTGCCGGTACCGGTCTGGGCGCGGCCGATGGCGTCTTTGCCGGCGAGGGTGAAACCCAGCACCTGTGCCTGGATCGGCGTGCAATACGGGAAGCCCAGGTCCTGGATGGCGTGCATCAGTTCAGGGGCCAGCTTGAAATCGTGGAAGCGGGTTTTGCCTTCCTGGGGCTCGACAACGAAGTCTTCGAGTTTCCATGGGATGACCGGCGCCTTGGGCTTGGGTTCGCGGCGCGGTTTGGCGGGTTTCGGCGTTTCGCTGAGCGGCTGTTCCGGGGCTGCTACCGCCACAGGCTGGGCAGCGGGTGCGGGCTTCGGCTCATGCTTGGGTGCCGCGGTGGTGGCGGCCCGTTCAGGCTGATTACCGTCGGTGCGGTGGCTGGGAGCGTGAGACGGAGCGCTGGGGACTGGCGCGAGTTGCTCAGTCTCGCTTTTACCGAACATTTTCTTGAGTGCTTTGAGCACGGTCATCTCATCAATTGGTTAAGGAATGTACGCCGGCCAGTGTAATGCAAGAATCGGGCGCGGCGTAGTGGGATGGATCAAAGGGGCCTTTTAAACAAAGAAAGGAACCTGAAGGGTTAACGCAAGCGCTCGGTGAGCCAGGTGCCGATGTCGCGAATTTCCTCGGGTAACACTTCGTGGCCCATTGGGTATTCCTGCCATGTCACGGTGACACCACGATGCTTCAAGTGCTCGTAGGCGCTGCGTCCCATCGAGTTCTGCACCACATCGTCGTATTGGCCGTGCATCGACAGTACCGGAATGCGCTGCTGGCTGGCGGACAGTTCCAGATCGTCACTGAAGGTCGGTGCATAAGTAGAAAGGGCAACGACGCCTCCCAGCGGTCCCTGCCACTTCAGAAACGCGGTGTGGAACACCACGGCACCGCCCTGGGAAAAACCGGCCAGAAAAATCCGCGAGGCGTCTATTCCGCTGGCCTTCTGCAATTCGATCAGTTCGATGATCCAGTTGGCAGACTCCTCCAGTTGCTCGCGGTTGATCGCGCGCGCGGGGCTCATGGCCAATATGTCGTACCAGCTCGGCATCTCGTATCCGCCGTTGATGGTGACGGCACGGCTCGGCGCCTGGGGCAAAACAAAGCGAGTGCTCAACAGGGATTCCTGCAGGGCTTCGGCCACTGGCAGGAAGTCGTAGCGATCGGCACCCAGGCCGTGCAGCCAGATAACGCAGGCGTCTGCGGTCTTGACGGGTTCAAGAATCAAGGGGGTGGTCATGGCTGCTCCAAAAGTGTGCGTGCGCTCTCATTGAGTGCGAGGGCTGAGTGCGTGTCTGGTTGATCAGTTACGAAGATGTCGCAAGGTTACAAGTTTTGCTATTGACCTGCAGCTGAACCGCTTCGGCGAGCGGTCTGGTACGGGCTTTGCTATGGCGAACTCTGTATGAAAAATCCTACGCCTGTCGGTAACACTATCAGGCCAAGGTTGTTAGTGGGATTGAAAAGAATCCGGTGATGGATGTTCGCCACAGGCCGATACGGGGCTTCGCGAACGTGAAAGGGCTACAGCCCGTTCGGCCGACTGGTGAGAGTGAGTTTTCCATGACGTGGATTTTCTCCTACTAGACTCATAGCTAACGTCTTACGTCGGTTGACCCCAAAACAAGCCAACACGGGTCGACTACGCCTCAAAAGGGTGCGACAGGACTCACGCTCCGACACAACAAGAGCAAAACTGGAGGTTTGAATGAAGATGTTGAAATCCACCCTGGCTATCGTGACTGCAGCCGCGGTACTCGGTGTCAGCGGGTTTGCCCAGGCGGGTGCAACCCTGGATGCAGTGATGAAGAAAGGTTTCGTGCAGTGTGGCGTCAGCGATGGCCTGCCAGGCTTCTCGGTTCCGGATTCCACCGGCAAGATCGTCGGTATCGATGCTGACTACTGCCGTGCAGTGGCGGCGGCTGTCTTCGGCGACGCGACCAAGGTCAAGTTCAGCCAGTTGAACGCCAAGGAGCGCTTCACCGCGCTGCAGTCCGGCGAAATCGACATTCTGTCGCGCAACACCACCATGACCAGCTCCCGTGACGCGGGCATGGGCCTGAAATTCCCAGGCTTCATCACCTACTACGACGGCATCGGCTTTCTGGTAAACAACAAGCTGGGCGTGAAAAGCGCTAAAGAGCTGGACGGCGCAACCATCTGCATCCAGGCCGGTACTACCACCGAACTGAACGTTTCCGACTACTTCCGCGGCAACGGCCTGAAATACACCCCGATCACCTTCGACACCTCCGACGAAAGCGCCAAGTCGCTGGAATCCGGTCGTTGCGACGTACTGACCTCCGACAAATCCCAGCTGTTCGCCCAGCGCAGCAAGCTGGCTTCGCCGAAGGACTACGTGGTTCTGCCGGAAACCATTTCCAAGGAACCTCTGGGCCCGGTCGTGCGTAATGGCGACGACGAGTGGCTGGCCATCGTGCGCTGGACTGGCTACGCCATGCTCAACGCTGAAGAAGCCGGCATCACTTCGAAGAACGTCGAAGCCGAAGCCAAGGGCACCAAGAACCCTGATGTTGCCCGTCTGCTGGGTACCGACGGTGAATACGGCAAAGACCTGAAAGTGAAGAAAGACTGGGTCGTGCAGATCGTCAAGCAAGTGGGTAACTACGGCGAAGTGTTCGAGAAAAACCTCGGCAAGAGCACTCCGCTGGAAATCGACCGCGGACTGAACGCTCTGTGGAACGCTGGCGGCATTCAATACGCACCACCAGTGCGCTGATGGTTCTATCACCCGGTGGGCCAACCACCGGGTGATGTTCTGTTCCATTATTTCCGGGGCACTTCATGCAAAATTCAATCGGCGCACCAAAGCAGAGGCTCAGCCTCAGCGATCCACGAGTGCGCGCGTGGGTATTCCAGATCATCACGATTATCGGGGTGGTCTCGCTGGGCTGGTATCTGTTCGATAACACCCAGACCAACCTGCAGCACCGGGGCATTACCTCCGGTTTCGACTTTCTGGAGCGCAGTGCCGGTTTCGGCATCGCTCAACACCTGATTGACTACACCGAAGCGGACACATACGCCCGGGTGTTTGTCATCGGCCTGCTCAACACCCTGCTGGTGACCTTCATCGGCGTGATCCTGGCGACGATCCTGGGTTTCATCGTGGGTGTGGCGCGGCTGTCGAAGAACTGGATCATCGCCAAGCTGGCGACGGTGTATGTGGAAGTCTTCCGCAACATTCCGCCGCTGCTGCAGATCCTGTTCTGGTACTTCGCGGTGTTCTTGACCATGCCGGGGCCGCGCAACAGTCACAATTTCGGCGACACCTTCTTTGTCAGCAGCCGTGGCCTGAACATGCCGGCGGCGTTGATGGCGGACGGTTTCTGGCCGTTTGTGGCCAGCGTCGTGGTGGCTATTGTCGCCATCGTGCTGATGAGTCGCTGGGCCACCAAGCGTTTCGAAGAAACCGGCGTGCCGTTCCACAAGTTCTGGACCGGCCTGGCGCTGTTCCTGGTGATCCCGGCCTTGTGCGCACTGATCTTCGGTGCGCCGCTGCACTGGGAAATGCCGAAGCTGCAAGGCTTCAACTTCGTCGGTGGCTGGGTGCTGATCCCGGAACTGCTGGCGCTGACACTGGCCCTGACTGTGTACACCGCGGCGTTCATCGCCGAGATCGTGCGCTCGGGCATCAAGTCGGTCAGCCACGGCCAGACCGAAGCGGCGCATTCCCTCGGCCTGCGCAACGGCCCGACCTTGCGCAAGGTGATCATCCCGCAAGCCCTGCGCGTGATCATTCCACCGCTGACCAGCCAATACCTGAACCTGGCGAAGAACTCCTCGCTGGCGGCCGGTATCGGTTATCCGGAAATGGTCTCGCTGTTCGCCGGAACCGTGCTCAACCAGACCGGCCAGGCGATCGAGGTGATTGCTATCACCATGAGCGTGTACCTGGCGATCAGTATCAGCATTTCCCTGCTGATGAACTGGTACAACAAGCGCATTGCGCTGATCGAGCGGTAAGGAAAAGCGCATGAGCACTCATACTTTCAAACCCGACATGCCCCCACCGAGCAGCAGCATCGGTGTGGTGGCGTGGATGCGCGCGAACATGTTCTCCAGCTGGCTCAATACCCTGCTGACCCTGTTTGCGTTCTACCTCATCTACCTGGTGGTGCCGCCGATCCTGCAGTGGGCCATCCTCGACGCCAACTGGGTGGGCACGACCCGCGCCGACTGCACCAAGGAGGGCGCCTGCTGGGTGTTCATCCAGCAGCGCTTCGGCCAATTCATGTACGGCTACTACCCGCCGGAACTGCGCTGGCGCGTGGATCTGACCGTGTGGCTGGCGGTCATCGGCGTGGCACCGTTGTTCATCTCGCGCTTTCATCGTAAAGCGGTGTATGGCCTGAGCTTCCTGGTGTTGTACCCGATCATTGCCTACTTCCTGTTGCACGGCGGCATCTTCGGCCTGACCCAGGTAGCGACCAGCCAGTGGGGCGGCCTGATGCTGACCCTGGTGATCGCCACCGTCGGCATCGCCGGTGCGCTGCCGCTGGGGATTGTCCTGGCGCTGGGGCGTCGTTCCAACATGCCGGCGATTCGGGTGGTCTGCGTGACCTTCATCGAGTTCTGGCGCGGCGTGCCATTGATCACGGTGCTGTTCATGTCCTCGGTGATGTTGCCGCTGTTCCTGCCTGAAGGCATGAACTTCGACAAGCTGCTGCGGGCCCTGATCGGCGTGATCCTGTTCCAGTCGGCCTATGTGGCCGAAGTGGTGCGCGGTGGCCTGCAAGCGATTCCCAAGGGGCAGTACGAAGCGGCTGCAGCGATGGGGCTGGGCTACTGGCGCAGCATGGGCCTGGTGATTCTGCCGCAAGCCCTGAAGCTGGTGATCCCCGGCATCGTCAACACCTTCATCGCGCTGTTCAAGGACACCAGCCTTGTGATCATCATCGGCCTGTTCGACCTGCTCAACAGCGTCAAGCAAGCCGCCGCCGATCCGAAGTGGCTGGGCATGGCCACCGAAGGCTATGTGTTCGCTGCCCTGGTGTTCTGGATTTTCTGTTTTGGTATGTCGCGCTATTCCATGCATCTGGAACGCAAGCTCGACACAGGCCACAAGCGTTAGGAGTTCTTTTATGAGCGAAGCAAATAAAAAGCCTGTGAGCCCTGAAGGCATTATTCAGATGCAGGGCGTGAACAAGTGGTACGGCCAGTTCCACGTGCTGAAAGACATCAACCTCAACGTCAAGCAGGGCGAGCGTATCGTGTTGTGCGGCCCGTCGGGTTCCGGCAAGTCCACCACTATCCGCTGCCTCAACCGTCTGGAAGAACACCAGCAGGGCCGCATCGTGGTCGATGGCGTGGAACTGACCAACGACCTCAAGCAGATCGAAGCGATCCGCCGCGAAGTCGGCATGGTGTTCCAGCATTTCAACCTGTTCCCGCACCTGACCATCCTGCAGAACTGCACGTTGGCGCCGATGTGGGTGCGCAAGATGCCCAAGCGCAAGGCCGAGGAAATCGCCATGCACTACCTGGAACGCGTACGCATTCCGGAGCAGGCGCATAAATACCCGGGGCAGTTGTCCGGCGGTCAGCAACAGCGTGTGGCGATCGCCCGCGCGCTGTGCATGAAACCGAAAATCATGCTGTTCGACGAGCCGACGTCGGCCCTCGACCCGGAGATGGTGAAAGAGGTACTGGACACCATGATCGGCCTGGCCGAAGACGGCATGACCATGCTCTGCGTGACCCACGAAATGGGCTTCGCCCGCACCGTGGCCAACCGCGTGATCTTCATGGACAAGGGTGAAATCGTCGAACAGGCCGCGCCGAACGACTTCTTCGATCACCCACAGAATGATCGCACCAAGCTGTTCCTGAGCCAGATCCTGCATTGATCGAACCCAGGCACTGAAATAAACCCGGACTGAGTTCCGGGTTTATTTTTGCCCGCGATTTTGTGCACATCCCTGTAGGAGCTGCCGAAGGCTGCGATCTTTTGATTTGTTTTTTAAAGACAAGATCAAAAGATCGTCCGAACGCGGCCCGAGCCTTCGGCAGCTCCTACAGGGGGTTGTGTGGGTTGTTGAAGCTGACTAACATGTCAGAAAATTCATCCTATGATTGGATGAGAGGGTGAATTCCATGTCAGAAATAGCTCCCCTGGTAAAACGATCCCTGGTCGATCAGGCCCTGGACCAACTGCGCCAGCGTATCAACCAGGGCATCTGGGTCGTTGGCCAACGTTTGCCCACCGAGCCCGAGTTGTCGGCGGAACTGGGCATCAGCCGCAACACCGTGCGTGAAGCCATGCGCGTGTTGGCGTTTTCCGGGTTGATCGAAATCCGCCAGGGCGACGGCAGTTATGTGCGGGCGGTGGTCGATCCGCTCGATACCCTGAAGGCGCTGTCCCGTTGCTCCCTTGAGCAGGCCCGGGAAACCCGACACATCCTTGAAGTCGAGGCCATCGGCCTGGCAGCCATGCGCCGCACCGATGAAGACCTGGTGGCATTGCGCGAGGCGCTGGGTGTCAGCGGCAGTCACTACCATGGCGATCTCGACACCTACATCGCCTGCGATCTGGTGTTCCACCGCCGTCTGGTGGACGCCGCGCACAACCCGACACTCAGCGAGTTGTACCGCTACTTCTCCAGCATCGTCGGCGCGCAGTTGCGCCAGACCCTGAGCATCGTCCCGCGCCGCCAGGAAGTGTTCGACCTGCATATCGAATTGCTCGATGCCGTCGAACAGCGCGACCCGGAGCGGGCCAAATCCCTGTCGAGGCAATTGATCAATGAACCTTGAAACCGAGAAGTCGATACCGCGCGGTGATTTATCCACAGGCGCAAAACGTTCGGCAGAGCTGGAAGAGCTGCTGATCGACGCCGAGGCCGATGACGAACAAGTCCAGCAAACCCACCCGGTTCTGCGCCGGCCGTGGCTGTTGCTGCTGGGCCTGATTCTGGTGGCGCTGAACCTGCGCCCGGCGCTGTCGAGCATGGCACCGATGCTCAGCGAGGTCTCGAAGTCCCTCGGCTTGTCGGCGTCTGCGGCAGGATTGCTGACCACGTTGCCGGTGCTTTGCCTTGGCCTGTTTGCGCCCTTGGCACCGCTGCTGGCCAGACGCTTTGGGGCTGAACGGGTGGTGCTGGGCATTCTTCTGACCCTGGCTGGCGGGATCATCCTGCGCAGTTCATTCGGTGGGATCGGCCTGTTTGCCGGCAGTGTGCTGGCCGGTGCCAGCATCGGCGTGATCGGTGTGTTGCTGCCAGGCATCGTCAAGCGCGATTTCCCGAAACAGGCCGGGACCATGACCGGCGTCTACACCATGGCCCTGTGCCTGGGCGCGGCGATGGCGGCGGGCGCGACCGTGCCCCTGAGCGAGCACTTCGACAACAGCTGGGCGTTGGGCCTCGGCTTCTGGGTTATTCCGGCATTGGCGGCGGCGCTGTTCTGGCTGCCGCAAGTCGGCCAGAAACACGGCGCGCACAACGTTGCCTATCGCGTTCGAGGCTTGCTGCGCGATCCGCTGGCCTGGCAGGTGACCTTGTACATGGGGTTGCAATCTTCCCTGGCCTACATCGTGTTCGGCTGGTTGCCGTCGATCCTGATCGGTCGCGGCCTGACTCCGACCCAGGCCGGGCTGGTGCTGTCGGGTTCGGTGATCGTGCAACTGGTCAGCTCACTCGCCGCGCCATGGCTGGCTACACGTGGCAAGGACCAGCGCCTGGCGATCGTGATCGTGATGGTCCTGACCCTCGGTGGTCTGTTCGGTTGCCTGTATGCGCCGATCGAAGGCTTGTGGGGCTGGGCAATCGTGCTGGGGCTGGGGCAGGGTGCCACGTTCAGCCTGGCATTGACCCTGATCGTGCTGCGCTCGCGGGATTCCCACGTGGCGGCGAACCTGTCGAGCATGGCCCAGGGTTTTGGTTACACCCTGGCGTCCATGGGGCCGTTCGCGGTCGGTCTCGTGCATGACTGGACCGGTGGCTGGACGGCGGTGGGCTGGATCTTCGGCGTCATCGGCCTGGGTGCGATACTCGCCGGTCTTGGTGCCGGGAGGGCGCTGTATGTGCACGTCAGCAGCGAGAGAATTCAACCGTGACGGGTGCCTATAAATAGACAACCTCCAGGGTCGCGGAACCATCGAGTATTGCATCTTCACTCAGGTCCAGCGTTGAGGTGGGGGCAATGACGGCGACGAGAGTGACCCGGCTGCTCAGGTTCTTGATCTTGACAGGGCCCGCAGTGCTGCCCGCTACATCAGTGAAGCCAAGCCAGCTGTTGGCGGCAATCTCTATGGAACTGGAGCTGGATGTACTCCACCCCCGCCCGCCAGTGGAGGAGTCGGTTCGATACACTTGCGGCAGAGCGTCCGCTACGGTGCGGGCAGGATCGAAGTGCAGTGAGTACAGGCCGATCCTGTTGCCGCTGCGGTCGAGGTTCAGGCCGTAATAGATCTGACTGTTGACGATGGCCGAGCCTTCGCGGTTGTCGCGCATGATCAATGCGAAATGCGCCGCTGTGTTGCAGTTGATGTCGAGGTCGAGGAATTCGTCACGCAGTCGCGTCCTTGTGTCGACGTTCAGGTCCTGTCGGGAGATTTTTCCGTAGTCGACAAGACCGTTGTTGGAGAAAGTCGGGGTGCAGGCGACCGGGGTGATGGTGCCTTTGACCAAGAGTGCATTGGGGGGCACCGCAAGGGCAGCAGTCGCCATGCCCATCAGCAGTCCGGTGGTCAGAGCCATGGGAATACGCTTCATTGATAAATTCCTTTTTTCGTAGAGGTATAGGCGCTGAACCGTTCATTCAGACACGAACGGTTCAGCGCCTTGACGCTTAGTAGTAATGCACTTCGAACGTCGCGGAGCCGTCAAAGGTGATTTCGTCAGTCAGGTCCAGCGAGTCGGCGCGAGCGATATAGGTGTCGACCAAAAAATCATAGGTGACGTCTTTAGCCTCAATCGGCAGGGAGCCACCAGTTGTGGTAAAGGACAAGAAATGTCCCGGTTTGGCCGCGGTGGCTTTCGCCCAGGTTATATGGTCGGTTGATTCGATTGCGTCCACTGAAGCTGCCTCCGCTGTGACTCCAGTGACTTTGGGGGTAAAGAAACCCAACTTATCGTCCTTAGGGGTCAAACCAAGGCCAAACACAACCGGACCAACCGGTGATGTGTCGCCTGTATTATCAATTGGATTCAGTGCGAACTTGATTGCAGCATCACAGGCTATGACCAATTTCATCGGATGTTCCCCAACCAGTGTATTGCTGGTTTGGCTAAGCTTTGATGACGAGATCTTGCCAATATCAATGAGACCGCCATTGGAGAATGTCGGTGTGCAAGCTACTGGTGTGATAATGCCTTTGACCTCCAGGGTATCGCCCACGGCGAAGGCCTGAGGGGTGGTGCTGATCGCGGCTGTTGTAGCAAGTGCAGCGAGGTACTTTTTCATGGATAAAACTTCCTTTCTTTCGTTGTTGGCCTTGAATGTTCCGAGGGGCGTAAGTGCTCCGCGGCTTCAACGAGGCAGGGTGGGTGTTACTTGTAAAGAATTTCGATCGTCCCCGAGCCGTCGAGGTGAACGGCGGTGCTCAGGTCCAGGCTATTGGTGGGGGCAATGAGGGCCTCGACCGTCACCGTGGTTGTGAGGTTCTGGATAGAGGCCGGGCCTGCGGTGCTACCGGCGCTGTCGGTAAAGCCCAGATAGCTTCTCTGGGCGAACGGAATCGGGTTCGGACTGGAGGTGCTCCAGGCCGCGCCCTGGGTGGTGGAGTCGGTTCGATACACGCGGGCGAAGCTGTCGGCGCTGGCGTTAGCGGGATCGACATTCAGTGAGTACAGGCCGATCTTGTTGTTGCTGTGATCCAGACCCAGCCCGTAGTAAATCTCGCTGTTGATCGTTGCCGAGCCCGGGCGGTTGTCATGCATGACCAGGGCAAATTCCATCGGGGCGTCGCAGTCAACTCGCACGGTCAAATCCTTGAGTGGCAGTCGGGTGCTTTTGTCAGCGTTCAGGTCGTTTTTCGATAGCCGACCGAAATCCACCAGGCCGCCATTGGACAGCTCCACTTTGCACGCGGTGGGCGCGAAACTGGCGCGCAGGGTTATCTCCCGTGAAAGACCCGTCGCGACCGCGTCGAACAGGCCGGTGGTTTCCCAGACTACGGCGTCACGTACCTGCAAGGCTTTTTCCGACGCCCAGGCTGTCAGCTCCAGTTGCGCCGAAAGACTTTGCCCTTGCGCCGCCACACCGCCCCGAACCGGAACGATGGCCTGCTGCGGTTGTCAAAGCAGACTCGAAGCGGATGCTTCAGGTACTTGGCCGACGGCAGAAATCAAGCCCAGGTCCACCGGTTGCCCATCGAGCACGGCGTCACTCATGCGCACGGCATAGCTGCCGTGTTCGGCAAAGCGAAAGCGCTCGGCGGTCGCGGCCATGGCACGGTAGAGCAGGGTCATGTCAGTGGGTTGGGGACAGCTCAGGTTCAGGCTCAGGCGGCGCTCGCCCAGGGTTTGCTCTGCAGAGCCATTGGCGCGTATAGCCCGATTCGTCAAACCGTAATCGACTACCGGCTGACTCAGGGTGAGCTTGCATTCATCGGCGAGGGCCCAGGCGTGCGGCGCAAGTCCGCTCAACATCAACGTGCCGAGTGTCAGCAACAAAGGGTGGGGCAGCTTCATGGGGATATCCTCAAAGTGTGCGGCACCGGGCGGCAGCGGTCTCGTAATACACCTGGGTATTGGCCTTGGCCGGCAGTTCGAAACGCAGTTCGCAGCGCTCCAGCCCTGGTGCGGTTATCCACAGGTCGCGGGTGTTCAGAACGTTGGGCAGAAACACCAATCCACCTTCTTGAGCGAGCGTGATGAACTCACCGTCTGCGCTGCTTACCGTCGCGCCACGGGGCAGGGGGAGACCGTCGTCCGTAGTGACTTTGAGCAGGGCACGACGGGTCAAGGTGACACCGAACTCGACCTTGTCGACGGCCCCGCGTCCGGCGGAAACCACGGCCAGTCCGTTGTTGATATCGAGGTTGCGTGGCAGCGAGCGGGTGTCGACTTCTACTGGGCTGCGCCCATAGGCGCTCACTTGAGGCACCACGGCCTGACCTTTCCAGTCGGTCCAGACCGGACCGCTTGGGGTCGAGACTTTGATGGCGCTTTCATCGCCAACCGAAAGCAACGCGAAGGTGTCCCTTACGGCGTATGGCGATAACGTCAGGCCGTCGCCGTGCAGAACGACCCCGCCACGCGCGCCAACCTGGTAGCTGGAGCGTTCGGCATCGGAGCGGGTGTAGTTCAAGTCCAGTTGGCTGTAGCGCGGCAGCAGGGAAACCCCCGCCGAGGACTGCACTTGTTTGTCTCGTGTGTCGTGCTCGACACCGACCCGGTAGCTCAACTGGTCGTTGATCTGCTCGTTCAAGCCGATACCACTGCGATATTCGCCAGCGGAACTGCGTACCCAGGTGCGCGCCCGGCGACGTTCACCCAGTGGAATGCTGAGGCTCAGGTAGACACTGTCGTCGCTACGTTGGGTGCCGCTGACTTGCCATTGCGCGGTGGCCGACACCGACACGTCGCCAATCCGGGTGCCCCAGGACGCCAGGGCGCGGCTGCTGTTTTGCCCGTCGAATGTCGTTGAACGATTGAAGCCGCTGCTGAACGCGCCAAGCCCAGGGTGTGACCAGGCCAGCGAAAGGCTCTGCTGATCGCGGTAGCGCGACTGGCTACGCTCGGACTGAGTATCGAACACCGCTTCGGACAAGTCGCGATAGCCGAAGGTCCGGTACGAAGTTCCAGCATTGATCGACCACTGTTCACCCAAGCGTTGCGAAACATTCAGGTCGGCCTGAAGCCCCCTGTCGGCCTGGCGGGTGCTGGTGTCGGCTGCTTGCAGGGTGGTCTGGATCTGTGTAGCGGGCCCTGGCAGCAGGCTCAGGCCAGCGCCCGCAGCACGGTAATCGGCGGTACCGGTGGCACCGGTGCTGAGCAAGACATTCGGGTTGAGTGCTCCACTCCAGCCGCCGCTGATCACCCAGGGTTCGCCGCTCCGGGCGTCGCCGAGACTGCGTACCTGGCCGGCGGCCAACGAAAAGCCGGGAGCCGGCAGGCCAACGCCGAGCATGGCGACGGGGACGGTGAAGCGTTGCTCGCTGCCATCCGCTTCCTTGACGGTGACTTCAACATCGGAGCGACTGTCGAGCCGACGTACGTTACTCAGGGAAAACGGTCCGGCCGGTACTACTGTCGAGTGGATCAGCGAACCGTTCTGGCGTATTTCGACCTGGGCCTGACTGCGGGCAATCCCTTCGATGGGATTGCCTTGGCCTTCGACCTGGAGCGCCTGCTCCGTCATGACCTGAACGCCGGTGATCTGCGCACCCGCCAGTACCGGGTTGTAGAGATTGACCTGACCCGCTTGAAGCACTGTTTCGTGGCGAGCAAAGGTGCGCAGGGCGTAAGCCGCCAGGTGAGTGGTGTGCGACACATCGTTCTGCCAGGTCTGCACCTGACGGCTGCGCACAATCCAGTCGCCGGCATTGAAACCGGCTTCGGTGTTGGCTGAGAGGTAGCGGCTCGATCGATTGCCGTACTGGCTGTGGAGGCTATTGATGTCGTAGTTGAGTAGCCCGGCGATACCGCCGGTTTGATAACCGGAGATATCCCGGACCACCGGACGTATCGCCTGGGTGGGCACTATCAAGGAAAGGCCGAGATTGGCTGGATCCTGTTCGATTCGGGCCTGCGGCCAGGTGGCGAGTACATCGAAACAGCCTTTGTCGTTGGCCGGAATCGATGGCTCGCTCAGGTTTGCCGCATCCAGCAGGGAACGGTCAAAGCACAAGTCGCCCTCCCGGTTGAACGTGACGTCGACCCGACCGCGACGCTGGCCATTGACCGTGAGGGTGATCGGATGTCGGCCGGCGGTGAAGTTTGGGGCGGCCAATAGTTGGGTTGCGAGACTGGGGTCGATACCCCGCTGAATCAGCGTTTTCCGGTCGAACGAAGTCAGCAACAGATCGGCATTGAGGTCATCGGCATTGGCTTCGAGTCCTGTCAGCACGTTGCCAAGCAGCAACACCATGCCGGTCCGGATTCGCGACAGATGAGGGGACGTGCTGGCCGGCCGAATCGCAGGCATGGCTTCGCCATCACGGTATTTCAATACGGTGTTCATGGGGTTCACTTGGGTTCTGCCAGGGTGCCGGATTGATCCGCTTCGGCTTCCGTCACGCTGAATTGTCGACGCCTGCTTTTCCCTGCATGGCGCTATCGATGATGTCTGCTCTTAGAGGGCGATCGGCGCGTCATAGGGAGGCACGGCAAAGCCATAGACGGTCGCTGGATTGATTCGAACCTGGGTGGCAGCCATTGCAGGGACCGTAATGCTGATCTGGTCACCGGGAAGTACGTAGGTTCGCGGTAGCGTCGCGGCGCTTCCGGAAGGCAGCAGTTGTATTTCCTGAGCCAGGCGTACGACATAAGGTGTTTCGTTGCGTACGGTCAGTTGACCGTCCTGCAGCGACCATTTCAAGTCGGTCCATGGCGTGCGGTTGGGCGCCAGGCCAGCGGGGTGAAGGATGATCGGCAGGTTCTGGCGTACTGTCACACCCACACGGGCATGCCCGGCTTCGGCAGCAGGTTTGCCTTGGGGGATGCCTTCAAAAATCGCCCGCTTCAAACGCTGGGTGAGCAGGGGCTTTTCCGATTGCAGGATGAAGCGCACCAACTGCGTCTTGGCGGCTTCAACGCGTGCCAAGGGTGGCGTCACGAATACCAATGGTTCGGTGTCTTCGGGAATGTCTTCTATGGTGACGTGTAGCAGTGCCAGGCTGGCGTCGGTATTGGTCACGGATACGGCAGTTTCCCCCTTGGCCTCATTGACGATGATCACGGAGGTATCGGGCACCATGCCGTCGGCGTGGGCCTGTACGGTCCAAATCAGAGCGCACGCGCCGATACCCGTGCGGGTCAGGCGGCGCAACTGCTTCAGAAATATTGTCTTGATGTCGCTCATTGGGTTTCCTGGATAAAAGACTGTTGGCATGGCTCGCAATACAGGTAGCGCAGGGAATCCGTGAGCAGGCAGGCAGTGCTCAGGGGCGTAGGCGTCTTCTTCATGTAATGGGTAGTCAGGCAAAGAGTGAACGCAGTTCTAGGCAGGGGTGGCCGGACTGCTTGGAAGGCGACAAGTTAGTGCGCAAGTGGCTCTGGAGAAATGCAACTAATACGAAAAGAGAGCGGGCGTGTATGAAAGAGTGTTACGGACTACGCAGCGGTTTCTAACGAGGGCTCTTTTAGTTGTAGTCCTCCTGCGTAGTCTTCAGCGCGCTGCAATGTAGGAACCATCTGTTTGTTGGATGGGCAAAGAGTTAGTCCATTGAATACATTGGGGATGCGACGTCAGAGGGGTTTTCGAGGCGTTGTGGAAGGGGCAGGAACGGCGCTACTTTCCGCGTTTTTGCGCCACCAGCAGGAGGTATCCCACAATGCGAGTCGTTATTGCTGACGACCATTCCGTCGTTCGTGTCGGGCTGCGCATACTCATCAACGCCAGTCGGCGATGCGTGATCGTCGGCGAGGCTGACAGTGTCGACAACTTGATGAATCTGCTTTCAAGTACGTCTTGCGAACTGCTGATCACCGACTTCTCCATGCCGGGAGGGCAGCAGGCCGATGGCTTGAAAATGTTGAGTACGATTCAGCGTCATTACCCGACCTTGCCGATCATTCTGGTGACCATGTTTACCAGTGTGGTGACGGCAAGGGCTGCACTGGCGCAAGGGGTGATGGCCATCGTCGCCAAAACCGCATCGGCGGCGGAGTTGCCCCTGGCAATCAATGCGGTGCAGGAAGGGCGCCATTACCTCAGCAAGTCCCTGCGCACGCTGTTGGCCAATACCCGCGATCAGTTTCACGAATCACCCTTGTCAGCCAAGGAGCACGAAGTGGTCCGAATGCTCGCCAGTGGCATGACCGTCAGCGAAATCGCCGTTCACTTCAATCGCAGCGTGTCGACCATCAGTAAACAAAAGAAAATGGCCATGCACCGGTTAGGCATTTCCACGGACGTTGATCTTTTTTCCTACGCCCGGGACTGCGGAATGACCTGAATAGTCATCGCGTTATTTTCGTCGTGAATGCCGATAGTGTTCGATGCATTTGCAGACTATCGTGCGGGCACTCTTTCGAAATCATTATGCAAACCCAGGGGAACCCGCAGATGAGTGAAGCCCATAGCGCTTTGATCACCCGTTTCTACCAGGCTTTCCAGCGCCTGGATGCCGAAGCCATGGCGGCTTGCTACACCGACGACGTGGTGTTCAGTGACCCGGCGTTCGGTGAGCTTCGCGGTCGCGATGCCGGTGACATGTGGCGCATGTTGACTATGCGGGCCAAGGATTTTTCCCTGACCTTCGATCATGTTCACGCCGACGGGCGCACCGGTGGTGCCCATTGGGTGGCAACCTACCTGTTCAGCCAGACCGGCAACACCGTGGTCAACGACATCCAGGCGCGTTTTGTCTTCCGTGACGGCAGGATCTGCGAACATCACGACAGCTTCGATCTCTGGACCTGGTCACGTCAGGCATTGGGTTTCAAAGGTCTGCTGCTCGGCTGGACGCCACTGGTGCGCAACGCCGTTCGCGCCCAGGCATTGAAGGGGCTGAAGGCATTTCAGGCCGGTCGCTGATAAGATCGCGGCTCGTTTCCTTTCAAGCCTTGATCGTGCCGTGACCACCCCAAGCGAGTCTCCCGTCAGCAAGCCCTGGTTCGTCTACCTCGTTCGCGCGGCCAATGGCTCGCTGTATTGCGGGGTCAGCGATGATCCCGTGCGCCGCTTCGCCAAGCATCAAAGTGGCAAGGGTGCACGGTTCTTTCTGTCCAGCCCGGCCATGGCGCTGGTCTACACCGAACGTTGTCGCGACAAAAGCGATGCGCTGCGCCAGGAACGGCTGATCAAGAAACTGCGCAAAAGCGCCAAGGAATGTCTGGTAGCGTCTTATCAATCTGGCTGATCGGCTCCCATCAGGCACATCTGTAGGCTGCCAACCGATTGCGCGCTAAGCTGCGAATTCCTAATTTGTGCGGCGGAGCCGAGCATGTCCGAGTTGATTCTGCATCATTACCCGACGTCCCTCTTTGCCGAGAAGGCCCGTCTGTTGCTGGGCTTCAAGGGCTTGTCATGGCGCTCGGTGAAGATCTCTCCGGTGATGCCAAAACCGGACCTTACGGCGTTGACCGGTGGCTACCGCAAGACACCTGTATTGCAGGTCGGTGCAGATATTTATTGCGATACGGCATTGATTGCCCGGCGACTGGAACAGGAAAAAGCCTTGCCGGCATTCTTTCCGGAAGGTCAGGAAATGATCACCGCGTCGTTTGCAGCCTGGGCCGACTCTGTTGTGTTCCAGCACGTGGTCAGCCTGGTGTTCCAGCCGGAATCGATAGCGGTGCGCTTTGGCAATTTATCGCCGGAGGCGATCAAGGCGTTCCTGGCCGACCGCGCCGGTTTGTTCAGTGGTGGTAGCGCGACAAAATTGTCGGCCGAGCAGGCCAAACATCAGTGGCCAACGATCATGTCGCGGCTGGAGCTGCAGTTGCAGCGTGAAGAGGGTGATTTCCTGTTCGGTGAACCGTCGATTGCCGACTTTGCCCTGGCCCATTGCCTCTGGTTCCTCAAGGCCACAGCGGTGACGGCTCCGCTGGTCGAAGCTTACCCGGCAGTCAATGCGTGGCACTCTCGGGTATTGGGCTTTGGTCATGGCGCCTCCAGCGAGATGACGTCCGAAGAGGCGCTGGAGGTGGCGCGCAGCTCCACGCCAGCGGCATTGCCGGATGAACAGTTCGTCGATCCCAACGGATTCACGGCGGGTCAGCAGGTGGTGATCGCCGCCACGGACTACGGCGTTGATCCGGTCGCGGGAGAGCTGCTGTTTGCCGGCAGCGAAGAATTGATCTTACGGCGCAAGGATGAGCGTGGCGGCGTGGTGCATGTGCACTTCCCGCGGTTTGGTTTCCGTATCGAAGCCTGCTGACATTTCTGTTGATAGCAAAAACGAAAAGATCGCAGCCTTCGGCAGCTCCTACACCCATCTCATGTAGGAGCTGCCGAAGGCTGCGATCTTTTGATCTTTGGGTTACTTCAGTGCAGCCAGAATCGCATCCGGGTCATACCCGCGAATCAGCGTCCCGTTCACATCGATGATCGGAATGCCGCCACCGCCCAGCGCCTGATAGTCCCCGCGCGCGACGGCATCTTTCTCGATATCGAATTCCTTGTACGGAATGCCTTTCTGATCGAGAAAGCGCCGGGTCAGCTTGCAGTAACCACACCATTCGGTGGCGTAGAGCACGACGTTGGCCCGGGCCTGCGTCTGTGCTGGCACCACTTGCGAAGGGTTGAACACCCGCTCGATCTTGCCCCAGTTCTGGTAAGCCACGACCACCAGCAGGATCAGCAGGAATTTTTTCAGTACCCCGCCGAACATCAGTTGCGACGCTTCAGTTGATCGGTGAGCGAAGTGGGCAGGCCCTTGATGATCAGGGTGCCGGCTTCTTCGTCGTACTCGATCTTCGAACCTAGCAGGTGCGCTTCGAAACTGATCGACAAGCCTTCGGCACGGCCAGTGAATCGGCGGAACTGGTTCAGGGTGCGTTTATCGGCCGGGATTTCCGGCGACAGGCCGTAGTCCTTGTTGCGAATGTGATCGTAGAAGGCCTTCGGGCGTTCTTCGTCGATCAGCCCCGACAATTCTTCCAGGCCCATCGGTTCACCGAGCTTGGCCTGGCTGCTGGCGTAATCCACCAGGGTCTTGGTCTTCTCGCGGGCGTCGTCTTCCGGCAGGTCTTCGCTTTCAACGAAATCACTGAAGGCCTTGAGCAGAGTGCGGGTTTCACCCGGACCGTCGACGCCTTCCTGGCAGCCGATGAAGTCGCGGAAATACTCCGAAACCTTTTTGCCGTTCTTGCCTTTGATGAACGAAATGTACTGCTTGGATTGTTTATTGTTCTGCCACTCGGAAACGTTGATCCGCGCCGCCAGGTGCAATTGGCCCAGGTCCAGATGACGGGATGGGGTCACGTCCAGCTCATCGGTCACGGCCACGCCTTCGCTGTGGTGCAGCAGGGCGATGGCCAGGTAGTCGGTCATGCCTTGCTGGTAGTGTGCGAACAACACATGGCCGCCGACGGACAGGTTCGATTCTTCCATCAGCTTTTGCAGGTGCTCGACCGCCACGCGGCTGAACGCCGTGAAATCCTGGCTGCCCTCGAGGTACTCCTTCAGCCAGCCGCTGAACGGAAATGCACCGGATTCCGGATGGAACAGGCCCCAGGCTTTACCCTGTTTGGCGTTATAGCTTTCGTTGAGGTCGGCGAGCATGTTCTCGATGGCCGCGGACTCTGCCAGTTCGGAGTCACGGGCGTGGAGAACTGCAGGTGTGCCGTCGGGTTTTTTGTCGATCAGGTGGACGATGCAATGACGGATCGGCATGGGCTTCTCGGCTGAATGAGGAGAGGAGGGCGTGCTCCCCGAAAAAGCGCTCAGTGTACCCGCATCCCTCTGTAGGAGCTGCCGAAGGCTGCGATCTTTTGATCTTGTTTTTTAAAATACAAAGGCAAAAGATCGCAGCCTTCGGCAGCTCCTACAGGAGGGATAGAGGGCAATTGGCAGGCGACCGACGGCGCTTATGCGTTTTTTTCCTGTTTTAGCGCAATAAAGCTGACCAAATGGGTAGCTAGAGGCGGATATTTCCACGTCTGTGTGCTAGCTTTGCCCGGTCTTGCGCGAAGTCACTGCGTTAAGCGTGCAGTCAGCATTTGTCAGGTCGAACCAAACCCTGATTTCGGTATCTATAACCCCGATCCCGAGGTTATTTGGCCGAGGGTGCCAGATCCAGAAGATCGGGCTCGATGGCTGACATTGCACTCTGCAATCCATATGAATTTGATAGGGAAGGAACACTAAATGGCTCTTACTAAAGACCAACTGATCGCCGACATCGCTGAAGCTATCGACGCGCCGAAAACCACCGCGCGTAACGCTCTGGACCAACTGGGCCAAATCGTTGCCGATCAGCTGGAAAACGGCGGCGAAATCACTCTGCCAGGTATCGGCAAGCTGAAAGTGACTGAGCGTCCTGCCCGCACTGGCCGTAACCCTTCGACTGGCGCTGCCATCGAAATCGCTGCCAAGAAAGTGATCAAGCTGGTTGTGGCCAAAGGCCTGACCGACGCTGTTAACAAGTAAGACTTGTTAAGAAAAAACCGTGCGCCGGAGCAATCCGGGCACGGTTTTTTTATGGGCGTTGAAAAAGTTTACGCAAGGTAAACTTTGGCAATGATTTTTTTGTGGAAGCGGTTGTTTCCGCGCGTTTCATCGCGATAGCTCGGTTGTTCTGAAATAACACTTTTCTCCCTGTATAAAACGAACGCTCCTACAGAACTGACAGTTGAGTGCGCGCCTTGGGTCGGTAGTATCGATAAGGCGTAGCGCACGGCTTTGCGTAAAAGCCAAAATCAAATTTCAGTTGTTCGTTACAGGGACGTTTTTTATGAAAGTTAAACAGTTGTTGATGTGCGTATCGTTTCTGGTGTCCGGTCAGGCGTTGGCCAATATGACCGAGTACTGCCCAAGCCCTGCTGACATCAAGGAGTTGGCAGCCGGTGCCTATAAAGCCCCGACAGCCAGTGGTGACGGGGAATGGTACGGCGTTTCGCAAACCGGGCGCGGGCCGGTAGGTGAGTTCGAACTGGCGATATTCGCTCCTCGCATAGCGGCCGAGATCAGCACTGTAGCCGGCGAAATTCTGCGTTGCGGTTACATGCTGAAAAATGGAGGCGAACTGGATATGAGATACAAGCGAGAGGGAACTGTCGTGAGCATTGATACTAATGGGCCATGGGAGGAATGGTTTGGTCAGTATTACTGCGATAGCAAGGAGGCGCGGGCCTGTGCGTTCAAAGAGAATGTTCGTGTAACAAAGCGCTGAGTTGCCAGGAAAGTTATCAGGTAGTTTAGGGTGTGGGACTAAGCTTCACCGTTAACCGCCAAGGCTCGTAAAAAAGCCGTGTACAGGAGCCATCCCGACACGGCTTTTTTGTGCGTCCGGTTTTTTACTCTGCAGTAGCTTTAGACCATCGCGTCTGACGCCAGGCCTGTTGCTGCGCCAGGGTCTGGAAGGTCCAGGCGACGAAGCGGCTCTGCTTCTGTCCCTGACCCATTTCCACCACCCGACTGTCCAGCGCGCCGGCCTTGCTCAGGGCCGTCTGGATCGCCGGCAGGTTCGATGCTTTCGATACCAGCGTGCTGAACCACAGCACTTGTTGCGCCACCTGCACGCTCTCGCTGACCAGTTGCGTGACGAAACGCACTTCCCCGCCCTCACACCACAGTTCCGCCGCCTGCCCGCCAAAGTTCAGCACCGGCAGCTTGCGTTTCGGATCGGCCTTGCCCAGGGCTCGCCATTTGCGCGTACTGCCCCGCGTGGCCTCGTCCAGCGAGGCGTGGAATGGCGGGTTGCACATGGTCAGGTCGAACCGCTCTGCGCTCTCCAGCAGGCCTGTGAGGATCTGCTTGGGATTGCTCTGCTGGCGTACCTGGATCGCCTTGTTCAGGCCATTGGATTGAATGATGGCCTTCGCCGCGGCGATGGCGGTCGCATCGATGTCGGAGCCAAGGAATTGCCAGCGATAATCGCTGTAACCAATCAGCGGATACACGCAGTTGGCGCCCATGCCGATGTCCAGCACCTTCACGGCAGCACCACGGGGGATCGCGCCGTCATTCCCGCTGGCCAGCAGGTCGGCGAGGAAGTGCACGTAATCGGCACGGCCTGGCACTGGCGGACACAGGTAGTCGGCCGGAATGTCCCAATGAGCGATGCCATAGAACGACTTGAGCAGCGCCCGGTTGAATACCCGCACGGCCTCCGGGCTGGCGAAGTCGATGCTTTCCTTGCCGTACGGATTGATGATCACGAATTTTTTCAGTTCCGGCGTGCTTTTGATCAGCGCCGGAAAGTCGTAGCGACCCTGATGGCGATTGCGCGGGTGCAGGCTGGCCTTCTCACGCGGCGCCGCGGCTTTGGCCGCTGGCGCGGATTCAGGCTTTTTGCGCGTAGGTTTTGGTGTGCGGGGGGCGGTCATGGCGGTGGTCGATTCGGGTATGGCTAAAAGTGGCGGGCATTGTCCCACATCCAGGTGTTCCCTGTAGGAGCTGCCGCAGGCTGCGATCTTTTGATCTTGCTTTTTAAAAAAACAAGATCAAAAGATCGCAGCCGGCGGCAGCGCCTACAGGGGGGATGCGGCATAAAAAAGGGAGGCCGCTTGGACCTCCCTTTCTCATTGCGACCTGCCGTTAAAGGCTGGCAATTCGCGCGTGCTGCTCGGCCAGCTTGCCCAGGGCCTGTTCGGCCTCAGCCAGTTTGGCGCGTTCTTTCTCGATGACTTCAGCTGGCGCCTTGTCAACGAAGCCGGCGTTGGACAGCTTGCCGCCGACACGTTGCACTTCACCCTGCAGACGCTGGATTTCCTTGTCCAGACGCGCCAGTTCCGCACCTTTGTCGATCAGACCGGCCATTGGCACCAGCACTTCCATCTCCCCGACCAGTGCGGTGGCGGACAGTGGTGCTTCTTCGCCGGCAGCCAGCACGGTGATCGATTCGAGGCGCGCCAGCTTCTTCAGCAGGGCTTCGTTTTCGGTCAGGCGGCGCTGATCCTCGGCGCTGACGTTCTTCAGGAACAGCGGCAGCGGTTTGCCCGGGCCGATGTTCATTTCGCCACGGATGTTACGGGTGCCGAGCATCAGGCCCTTGAGCCATTCGATGTCGTCTTCGGCCGCCTGATCGATGCGGGTTTCGTTGGCCACTGGCCAAGGTTGCAGCATGATCGTCTTGCCTTCGATACCTGCCAGCGGCGCGATGCGCTGCCAGATTTCTTCGGTGATGAACGGCATGAACGGATGCGCCAGGCGCAGGGCGACTTCCAGTACGCGCACCAGGGTGCGACGGGTGCCGCGCTGGCGTTCAACCGGAGCGTTTTCGTCCCACAGCACAGGCTTGGACAGTTCCAGGTACCAGTCGCAGTACTGGTTCCAGATGAACTCGTACAGCGCTTGTGCCGCCAGGTCGAAACGGAACTGGTCGAGTTGGCGGGTCACTTCGGCTTCGGTGCGTTGCAGCTGCGAAATGATCCAGCGATCCGCCAGCGACAGCTCATAGGCTTCGCCGTTCTGGCCGCAGTCTTCGCCCTTGTCCAGCACGTAGCGCGCCGCGTTCCAGATCTTGTTGCAGAAGTTGCGATAGCCCTCGACGCGGCCCATGTCGAACTTGATGTCGCGGCCGGTGGACGCCAGCGAGCAGAAGGTGAAGCGCAGGGCGTCGGTGCCGTAGCTGGCGATGCCTTCGGCGAACTCGTCGCGGGTCTGCTTCTCGATCTTCTTCGCCAGTTTCGGCTGCATCATGCCGGAGGTGCGCTTCTGCACCAGGGCTTCGAGCTCGATACCGTCGATGATGTCCAGCGGGTCCAGGACGTTGCCCTTGGACTTGGACATCTTCTGGCCCTGGCCATCACGCACCAGGCCGTGAACGTACACGGTCTTGAACGGAACCTGCGGCGTGCCGTCTTCGTTTTTCACCAGATGCATGGTGAGCATGATCATCCGGGCAACCCAGAAGAAAATGATGTCGAAGCCGGTTACCAGGACGTCGGTGGAGTGGAATTTTTTCAGGAATTCGGTTTTTTCCGGCCAGCCGAGGGTGGAGAAGGTCCACAGGCCCGAGCTGAACCAGGTGTCGAGAACGTCGTTGTCCTGTTGCAGGGCAACGTCCGGGCCGAGGTTGTGCTTGGCACGCACTTCGGCTTCGTCGCGACCGACGTAGACCTTGCCCGACTCGTCGTACCAGGCCGGAATGCGGTGGCCCCACCAGAGTTGACGGCTGATGCACCAGTCCTGGATGTCGCGCATCCACGAGAAATACATGTTTTCGTACTGTTTCGGTACGAACTGGATGCGGCCGTCTTCAACGGCGGCGATCGCAGGTTCGGCCAATGGCTTGGTGGACACGTACCACTGGTCGGTCAGCCATGGCTCGATGACGGTGCCGGAACGGTCGCCTTTCGGCACTTTCAGGGCGTGATCGTCAACGCTGACCAACAGGCCGGCAGCGTCGAACGCGGCCACGATCTGCTTGCGCGCTTCGAAGCGGTCGAGACCGGCGTATTCGGCCGGGATCTTGCCGTCGATGGTTTCATTCAGCGTGCCGTCGAGGTTGAACACCTGGCAAGCCGGCAGGACCGCTGCGTTCTTGTCGAAGATGTTCAGCAGCGGCAGGTTGTGACGCTTGCCGACTTCGTAGTCGTTGAAGTCGTGGGCCGGGGTGATTTTCACGCAGCCGGTGCCGAATTCAGGGTCGCAGTAATCGTCGGCGATGATCGGGATGCGGCGGCCAACCAGTGGCAGCTCGACAAATTTGCCGATCAGGGCTTTGTAGCGTTCATCGTTCGGGTTAACGGCCACGGCGGAGTCGCCGAGCATGGTTTCCGGGCGAGTGGTCGCGACGATCAGGAAATCGTTGCCTTCAGCCGTCTTGGCGCCGTCGGCCAGCGGGTATTTCAGGTTCCACAGGAAACCTTTCTCGTCGTGGTTTTCCACTTCGAGGTCGGAAATCGCCGTGTGCAGCTTGGTGTCCCAGTTGACCAGGCGCTTGCCGCGGTAGATCAGGCCGTCTTCGTGCAGGCGTACGAACGCTTCTTTAACGGCTTCCGAGAGGCCGTCATCCATGGTGAAGCGCTCGCGGCTCCAGTCGACGGACGAGCCGAGGCGACGGATCTGACGGCTGATGTTGCCACCGGACTCATCCTTCCATTCCCAGACTTTCTCGAGGAATTTTTCGCGGCCCAGGTCGTGGCGGCTCTGGCCCTTGGCTTCGAGTTGACGCTCGACCAGCATCTGCGTGGCGATACCGGCGTGGTCGGTGCCTGGCTGCCACAGGGTGTTGCGACCCTGCATGCGGCGGAAACGGATCAGGGCGTCCATGATCGCGTTGTTGAAGCCGTGACCCATGTGCAGGCTGCCGGTGACGTTCGGCGGCGGGATCATGATGGTGTAGGACTCGCCCGCGCCTTGCGGGGCGAAGTAATTCTCTGACTCCCAGGTGTTGTACCAGGAAGTTTCAATGGCGTGCGGCTGGTAGGTCTTATCCATGCGCGGCGGGACCCTATTGGCATTTATTCAGGAAAAGCCGGGAAGTATAGCGGGGATGAGCCGATGCGCGTAGAGCGAGGTGACAATGGGCGGGGGAAAAGTTGTGGTGGGTGTTTTGTCTGGGAGGGCCCCTTCGCGGGCAAGCCCGCTCCCACAGGTCTTATGTCGAACCACTATTTTGTGATCGACACCAACCCTGTGGGAGCGGGCTTGCCCGCGAAAGCGATCTGTCAGGCGACCTGATTCAAATCGTTATGGCGCGTTTCCTTCAGGCACAGCACCGCAATCAAACTCAGCACCGCCGCCCCGGACACATAGCCGCCGACGTAGCTCAGTCCGCCCATCGCCACCAGTTTCTGGGCGAAGAACGGCGCCGCGGAGGCGCCCACGATACCGCCCAGGTTGTAGGCCGCCGAGGCACCGGTGTAGCGCACGTGGGTGGGGAACAGTTCCGGCAGCAGCGCGCCCATGGGCGCAAATGTCACGCCCATCAGAAACAGTTCGATGCACAGGAACAGCGCCACACTCCAGGTGGAACCTTGGGTCAGCAGCGGTTCCATGAGGAAGCCGGACAGGATCGCCAGCACGCCACCGATGATCAGCACCGGCTTGCGCCCGTAACGGTCGCTGGCCCAGGCCGACAGCGGGGTGGCGGCCGCCATGAACAGTACTGCGAAGCACAACAGACCGAGAAAGGTTTCGCGGCTGTAGCCGAGCGTTGCAACGCCGTAACTCAGGGAAAACACCGTGGAGATGTAAAACAGCGCGTAGCACACCACCATCGCGCCGGCGCCCAGCAAGACGGGCGCCCAGTATTGGCCGAACAGTTCGAACAGCGGGATCTTCACCCGTTCCTGGCGCGCCATGGCGTTGGCGAATACCGGGGTCTCATGCAGCTTGAGGCGCACGTACAGGCCGACCATCACCAGCGCGGCGCTGAGCAGGAACGGAATACGCCAGCCCCATGAGCGGAACTGTTCATCGTCCAGCACCACGGCCAAAGTCAGGAACAGGCCGTTGGCCGCCAGGAAACCAATGGATGGGCCCAACTGCGGGAACATGCCGAACCACGCGCGTTTGCCTTTCGGCGCGTTCTCCGTGGCCAGCAATGCCGCGCCACCCCATTCGCCGCCCAGCCCCAGGCCCTGGCCGAAGCGCAGGACGCACAACAGGATCGGTGCCCAGGCGCCAATGCTGTCGTATCCCGGCAGCACGCCGATCAGCGTGGTGCACACACCCATCAGCAGCAACGAGGCGACCAGGGTCGACTTGCGGCCGATACGGTCGCCGAAGTGGCCGAAAAGGGCCGAACCCAAGGGGCGGGCGAGGAAGGCGATGCCGAACGTGAGAAACGCCGACAGCATCTGGGCGGTGCCGGATGTCTGTGGAAAGAACACCGGGCCAATCACCAGCGCTGCGGCGGTGGCATAGACATAGAAATCGTAGAACTCGATGGCGGTACCGATGAAGCTCGCAGTGGCCACGCGGGTAGCGGAGTTCGTCGGTTGTGCAGGAGTGGAGTCGCTGTAAGTCGTGCTGGTCGTCATGCGGTGATCCCTGACAGTCATGTGCCCCAGTGGAGCGAATTATTATGGTCGAGAACCCAGGGATGTGGGCTTAACGCAGAGTGCGGGTGGCACAGGGTGTGGCGGGGCTTGGGTAAGCGGTTCGATTATAGGAAGGTGGCTAACGATTCAACAAGCGCAAAAGATCGCAGCCTTCGGCAGCTCCTACAGGGGAAACGCGTTCCAATGTAGGAGCTGCCGCAGGCTGCGATCTTTGAACAATCTAACGGGCGGGTAAAGCAGCGAGAGCCGGGTTGGTCTGCCAAATCAACACCCGCGTGACACGGTTTTCCTCAGTCGCGAGAATTTCCAGGCGATAGCGGCCGATTTTCAGGCAGACAGGGCAGTCCGGGATGGTTTCCAGCGCTTCGGTGACCAAGCCGTTCAGGGTTTTCGGGCCATCGCTGGGCAGGTGCCAGCCGAGGCTCTTGTTCAGTTCGCGGATGGACGCGGCTCCGTCGATCACCAGGCGTCCGTCGGCTTGCGGATGAATGTGCGGGTTGTCCAGGCTGTGCTGGCTTTCGAACTCGCCGACGATTTCTTCGAGAATGTCTTCCAGGGTGACGATGCCCAGCACTTCGCCGTATTCATCGACCACCATGCCCAGGCGTCGCTGCTGTTTGTGGAAGTTGAGCAGTTGCAGCTGCAGTGGGGTGCTTTCCGGCACGAAGTACGGCTCGTGGCTGGCCGCCAGCAAGGCTTCCCTGGTCAGGCTCGCATCGGGCAGCAAGTGCAGGATGTGCCGGGTGTTGAGGACGGCTTCGACCTGGTTGATATCACTGTGGAACACCGGCAGGCGCGTGCGCTTGTTGTGGCGCAACTGTTCGATGATTTCTTCGATGGAGTCATCGAGATTGATGCCGTCCACGTCGCTGCGCGGTACCAGGATGTCATTGACGGTGATGTTGTCCAGCGCGTGGATGCCGGGCAGCGGGTGAGGGCGGCTTACGGTTTCGGAGGGCGTATGCCGCTCCGTCAGCGTTTCGTCCTCACTTTGTTGCACCACTTTGGCTTTACGGACAAATGGGCGCGTCAGCAAGCGGCTGATGCTGGTGAGCAGCCATGCCGCGGGATAGATGATTTTCAGCGGCAACCGCAGCAGGTTGTTGCCCTGGGCCAGGATCGCATCGGGATAACGAGCGGCGAGGGTGCGTGGCAAGTAGTCGGAAAACACCAGCAACATGGCGCCCGCCCCGAGGCAGGCGACCCACGGGCCGTTCTCGGCCCAGGTGAAAATGGCCAGCAAGGTGCTGATGACCACCACGAGTGCACGGCACAGTGTGTTGCAAAAAATCAGGCTGGCCAGGGGGAAGCTGAGTTTCGCCACCGGCTTGTCGCTGGAACGCGTTGCGGTGCGCTGGGCCAGCAAATGCTGGTGCGCCGCTTCGATGGCGGTAAACAGCCCCGACCATAAAACCAGCAGGGTCACTACCGCGAGCATCGGCCCTATGGGCAAGTCGTCCATTAATGCCGCCCGTCAGATATGCAGGATGTATTCACGAACCAGCTTGCTGCCGAAATACGCCAGCATCAGCAGGCAAAAGCCGGCCAGGGTCCAGCGAATGGCTTTGTGCCCGCGCCAGCCCAGGCGATTGCGTCCCCACAGCAGCACGCTGAAAACGACCCAGGCCAGGCAGGCCAGCAGGGTTTTGTGCACCAGATGCTGGGCGAACAGGTTCTCGACGAACAGCCAGCCGGAAATCAGCGACAGCGACAACAGCGTCCAGCCGGCCCAGAGAAAACCGAACAACAGGCTTTCCATGGTCTGCAGCGGCGGGAAGTTCTTGATCAGCCCGGAGGGGTGCTTGTGCTTGAGCTGGTGGTCCTGGACCAGCAGCAGCAAGGACTGGAACACCGCGATGGTGAACATGCCATAGGCCAGAATCGAAAGCAGGATGTGGGCGAGGATGCCCGGCTCCTCATCGATGACCTGTACCGTGCCGGCGGGGGCAAAATGCGCCAGCATCACGGTCAAGGCCCCAAGCGGAAACAGCAGGACCAGCAGGTTTTCCACCGGAATCCGCGAGCAGGCCAGCAGGGTCAATGCGATGACTGCCACGGCAATCAGGCTGGCGGCACTGAAGAAGTCCAGGGCCAGGCCGGTCGGGGTCAGCAGGTGGGTGAGCAGGCTGACGCTGTGGGCCAATACGGCGAGCACGCCGAGCATGACCAGCAGGCGTTTGTTGACCTTGGCGCCGGACGCCAGGCGAGTGCCCTGGTAAATGGTCGCAGCGGCATACAAGCAGGCGGCGGCGAGGGTAGTTAGCAAGCTGGGTGACAAGGGGAGCATAAATCCTGTTAGGCAAGCCCGAAAGTCGCTGAGTTTGGCATAGAACCCCTGCCACACGAAAGACCGCACAACCCGACGGCGAGGTGTCCGCCGGCCCCAGTCTTCGCTATAATCCGCGACCTGCCCACGCCGCAGGCTCGCCGAGCACACATTTAGTCCGGTCCGGGCCGCCATTATCCCGGTCTACACAGGGCCTGAAAGGATCGCGCAATGTTTGAAAACTTAACCGAACGTCTCTCGCAGACGCTGCGCCATGTCACCGGCAAGGCCAAGCTGACTGAAGACAACATCAAAGACACCCTGCGTGAAGTGCGCATGGCGTTGCTCGAAGCCGACGTCGCCCTGCCGGTGGTCAAGGATTTCGTCAATTCGGTCAAGGAGCGTGCCGTCGGTACCGAGGTGTCGCGCAGCCTGACGCCGGGCCAGGCCTTCGTGAAAATCGTCCAGGCCGAACTCGAAAGCCTGATGGGCGCGGCCAACGAAGACCTGAACCTGAGCGCAGTGCCGCCAGCGGTCATCCTCATGGCCGGTTTGCAGGGCGCTGGTAAAACCACCACCGCCGGCAAGCTTGCGCGCTTCCTTAAAGAGCGCAAGAAGAAGTCGGTCATGGTCGTGTCCGCCGACGTTTACCGTCCGGCGGCGATCAAGCAGCTGGAAACCCTGGCCAACGACATCGGCGTGACCTTCTTCCCGTCAGACCTGAGCCAGAAGCCGGTCGACATCGCCAATGCGGCTATTAAGGAAGCAAAACTCAAATTCATCGACGTGGTCATCGTCGATACCGCCGGTCGCCTGCACATCGATGAAGAGATGATGGGCGAGATCAAGGCCCTGCACGCCGCGATCAACCCGGTCGAAACCCTGTTCGTGGTCGACGCCATGACCGGCCAGGACGCCGCCAACACGGCCAAGGCCTTCGGCGATGCATTGCCGCTGACCGGTGTGATCCTGACCAAGGTCGACGGCGACGCCCGTGGCGGTGCCGCGCTGTCGGTGCGCGCCATCACCGGCAAGCCGATCAAGTTCATCGGTATGGGCGAGAAGAGCGAAGCGCTCGATCCGTTCCACCCTGAGCGTATCGCCTCGCGCATCCTCGGCATGGGCGACGTGCTCAGCCTGATCGAGCAGGCGGAAGCGACCCTCGACAAGGACAAGGCCGACAAGCTGGCCAAGAAGCTGAAGAAGGGCAAGGGCTTCGACCTCGAAGACTTCCGCGATCAGCTGCAACAGATGAAGAACATGGGCGGCCTCGGCGGGCTCATGGACAAGCTGCCGAACATGGGTGGCGTGAACCTGGCGCAAATGGGCAACGCCCAGGGTGCGGCAGAGAAGCAATTCAAGCAGATGGAAGCCATCATCAACTCGATGACCCCGGCCGAGCGCCGCGATCCCGAGATGATCAGCGGTTCGCGCAAGCGCCGGATCGCCATGGGTTCCGGCACCCAGGTGCAGGACATCGGCCGCTTGATCAAGCAGCACAAGCAGATGCAGAAGATGATGAAGAAATTCTCTGCAAAAGGCGGAATGGCCAAGATGATGCGCGGCATGGGTGGAATGCTACCCGGCGGCGGCATGCCCAAGATGTAAAGAATTCGCGCCGACCATCAGGTCGGCGCAGCCCCACACGGACGTGGGATACACAGCAAACCCGCACTTGGCGGGAGCTGACCGGCCGTTTTCAACGACGGCTCTATAGCAAATCTGCATGGCGGCCGATAGACCGCCGGAAAAAGTCATTTGCAAAAGTCCGGATATTCCTTAGAATATGCGGCCTTTCGGGCACCCATGCCCGCTGTGCCTTTAGATTTGCAGCACCGACTACAGGAACGATGTTCACATGCTAACAATCCGTCTTGCCCTTGGCGGCTCCAAAAAGCGCCCGTTTTACCACTTGACCGTAACCGACAGCCGCAACCCGCGCGACGGTTCGCACAAGGAACAGGTTGGCTACTTCAACCCTGTTGCCCGTGGTCAGGAAGTTCGTCTGTCCGTGAACCAAGAGCGCGTAGCCTACTGGCTGAGCGTTGGTGCACAACCTTCTGAGCGCGTTGCTCAGTTGTTGAAGGAATCTGCTAAGGCTGCGGCCTGAGCAATATGAACGCGACGCCAGCTGTTGCTGATGATTTGATCGTTATCGGCAAGATTTATTCTGTTCACGGCGTTCGCGGCGAAGTGAAGGTGTACTCCTTTACTGATCCGATTAAGAACCTGCTGGATTACAAAACCTGGACGCTCAAGCGTGACGGCAATGTAAAGCAGGTAGAGCTGGTCAGCGGACGCGGGAATGACAAGTTCCTGGTCGCAAAGCTCAAGGGTCTCGATGATCGTGAAGAAGCTCGTCTTCTGGCCGGTTATGAGATCTGCGTGCCGCGCAACCTGTTCCCTGAACTCACCGACGGCGAGTACTACTGGTACCAGCTGGAAGGTCTCAAGGTCATCGACACCCTCGGGCAACTGTTCGGGAAGATCGATCACCTGCTGGAGACCGGCTCGAACGATGTCATGGTGGTCAAGCCTTGCGCTGGCAGCCTGGATGATCGCGAACGCCTGTTGCCCTATACCGAGCAATGCGTGTTGGCTGTCGACCTGGCGGCAGGCGAGATGAAGGTGGATTGGGACGCGGATTTCTAAGCGTGGCTAACTTGCGCGTAGAAGTGATCAGTCTGTTTCCCGAGATGTTCTCTGCCATCAGCGAGTACGGCATCACCAGTCGTGCGGTGAAACAGGGGCTCTTGCAGCTCACCTGTTGGAATCCGCGAGACTACACGACGGATCGACATCACACTGTGGACGATCGCCCGTTTGGCGGTGGTCCGGGCATGGTGATGAAGATCAAGCCCCTGGAAGATGCTCTGGTTCAGGCCAAGGCAGCAGCCGGGGAGGCGGCGAAGGTAATTTACCTGTCGCCCCAAGGCCGCCAGCTGACTCAGTCGGCGGTACGCGAGTTGGCGAATCTGGATGCATTGATCCTGATTGCCGGCCGCTATGAAGGCATTGACGAGCGTTTTATTGATGCTCATGTCGATGAAGAGTGGTCGATTGGCGACTATGTTCTGTCTGGCGGCGAGCTGCCGGCGATGGTCCTGATCGATGCGGTTACACGACTGCTGCCTGGAGCTTTAGGGCATGCGGACTCCGCCGAGGAAGATTCCTTTACGGATGGTTTGCTGGATTGCCCGCACTACACCCGACCGGAGGTGTATGCGGATCAGCGTGTTCCCGACGTATTGCTAAGTGGCAATCACGCGCACATCCGGCGTTGGCGTTTACAGCAGTCCCTTGGTCGGACCTTTGAACGACGCGCCGATCTTCTGGAAAGCCGCTCGCTTTCTGGAGAAGAGAAGAAGCTGCTCGAGGAATACATCCGCGAGCGGGACGATAGTTAACAACGTATCGATGGTAGATCCGACGATTTACCTTAGGAGCACAGCATGACTAACAAAATCATCCTTGCACTCGAAGCAGAGCAGATGACCAAAGAGATCCCTACCTTTGCCCCGGGCGACACCATTGTCGTTCAGGTGAAAGTGAAGGAAGGCGACCGTTCGCGTCTGCAAGCGTTCGAAGGTGTTGTTATCGCCAAGCGTAACCGCGGCGTAAACAGTGCATTCACCGTTCGTAAAATCTCCAACGGTGTTGGCGTAGAGCGTACTTTCCAGACCTACTCCCCGCAAATCGACAGCATGGCTGTCAAGCGTCGCGGTGACGTACGTAAAGCCAAGCTGTACTACCTGCGCGACCTGTCGGGTAAAGCAGCTCGCATCAAGGAAAAACTGGCTTAAGTCCAGCTTCCGATGCAAAAAAAAGCAGCCTGCGGGCTGCTTTTTTGTTGTCTGCGATTTAATGAGTTCTCCGGTTCATGACCTGGCGCAAGACCGAGTCGCGGCCATCGCGAGCAAGCTCGCTCCCACAGTGGATCTTCAGTGAGCGCAATATCTGTGAGCACTAAAGATCATTGTGGGAGCGAGCTTGCTCGCGATGGGATTTAGCCGGCGCCAACAGTCTCCGGCTGAATCAATGCCAACAACGTCCAGCCCGCCGCGGGCTTGATCGTGCTCTCCGGCGTCACCACATGCACCCAACCGCTGTCATCGCGCACGAACAGCAACGTCGCTCGCTCACCATGCAGTGCCTGGTAATCATTCCAGCCGAAGCCATCCGTCAATGTTGTGCTGTACAGCTCGGCTCCCTGGCTTAACTGGCTGGCGAGTTTGGCGTAGGTCAGCGCTTCGCTGCCCAGTTGATTGCCGCGATGTTCCAGGCTGGTGCGATGCTTGTCGGTGCGACGGCTTTCCTGGCCGCTGCCCAGGCCGAACATGCGCTGATGGCCCAGTTCATGACGGAAGCGCATCAGCGCCAGGGTGTTCATTTCACCGGAGGGGGACAGCGCCAGCAAGTGCCCGAGGCCGACCAGGTCCAGGTGCGCATCGGCATGTTGCGACGCCGGATTGCCAAAATAGGTCGGCAAGCCTTCCATCCGGGCTGCGCGAATGTTTTCCCAGCTCGAATCTGTCAACAGTACGCGACTGCCCAGTTGCTGCAGGGCCTTGCCCAGTGTGCGAGCGGGTCCGTTGGCGCCGATGATCAGGAAGCCGCTCGGTGCCGGTTCCGCCACCTTCAGCAGGCGTGCCAGCGGTCGTGCCGTCGCGCTTTGCAACACCACCGTGCCGATGATCACCGCAAAGGTGAGCGGCACCAGCAGCAGTGCCCCCTGATGACCGGCCTCATGCAGGCGGATGGCGAAGATTGCCGACACCGCCGCTGCCACAATGCCCCGCGGGGCGATCCACGCCAGCAGCGCCCGTTCGCGCCAACCCAGGCTGGAGCCCGCCGTGCTCAGCAACACATTCAATGGGCGGGCGATGAACTGAATGACCAGCAACAAAATCAGCACCAGTGGCCCGAGGCCGATCATGGCGTTCAGGTCCAGTCGTGCCGCCAGCAGAATGAACAGGCCGGAGATTAGCAATACGCTGAGGTTTTCCTTGAAGTGCAGGATGTGCCGCACGTCGACGCCTTTCATGTTCGCCAGCCACATGCCCATCAGTGTCACGGCGAGCAGTCCGGATTCGTGGGTGACTTCGTTGGACACAATGAAAATGCCCAGCACTGCCGCAAGCGCTGCCAGGTTGTGCAGGTATTCCGGCAACCACTGACGACGAATCAGGGTGCCCAGCAACCAGCCGCCAAAAATGCCGAAGAGGCTGCCACACAAGATTACGCCGCCGAAGGTCAGCAGACTTTCCTTGAGCCCGTTACCTTCGGCGCTGGCGATGATGAAGCTATAGACGACCACCGCCAGCAGTGCGCCGATGGGATCGATGACAATGCCTTCCCAGCGCAGGATGTTGGCAATCGAGGCTTTCGGTCGCACGACACGCAGCATCGGTACGATCACGGTCGGCCCGGTCACCAGGGTCAGGCTGCCGAACAGGATGGCGAGCATCCAGTCGAAACCCAGCAGCCAGTGAGTGGCGAGCGCAATGACCGCCCATGTGGAGAGCGCGCCAATCGTGACCAGGCGGTGGACGACGCTGCCGATCTCGCGCCATTCGGACAAGTGCAGGGTCAGGCTGCCTTCGAAGAGGATCAGCGCCACTGCCAGGGACACCAGCGGCATCAGCAATGGCCCGAACATTTCCTGAGGGTCGAGCAAGTGCAGCACGGGGCCGACCAGAATGCCGGTCAACAGCAGGAAAAGGATCGCCGGCAGTTTCAGGCGCCAGGCCAGCCATTGACAGAGCAGCGCCGCCGCACCGATTCCACCCAATGCCAGTAAGATCTGCTGTTCGCTCATTGCTGCTCCCTGTTCCTTGATTTGGCGGCCTATGAAAGACTAGCGGCCGTTTCCATGTCTGTTTCTAATTTTGTGCGCAGTCTCAAGGCTGCGTGATTTGAGTGCCCATGCCTGCCATCGATCACCCGCTGATAGACCAATTTCTCGATGCCTTGTGGCTGGAGAAGGGCCTTTCCGATAACACCCGCAATGCCTATCGCAGTGACCTGGCGCTGTTCAACGGCTGGTTACAGGACAAAGGACTGGAGCTGGTCAATGCCGGGCGCGAGTTGATACTCGACCACCTGGCGTGGCGCCTGGAGCAAAACTACAAGCCTCGGTCCACTGCCCGATTTCTCTCGGGCGTGCGTGGCTTCTATCGCTATCTGTTGCGGGAAAAGATGATCGCCGTCGATCCAACGTTACGGGTTGATATGCCGCAGCTCGGCAGGCCGTTGCCGAAATCCTTGTCAGAGGCTGACGTCGAAGCGCTGCTGGCGGCGCCGGACTTGAGCGAAGCCATCGGTCAGCGTGATCGGGCCATGCTTGAAGTGCTGTATGCCTGCGGCTTGCGGGTGACCGAGCTGATCAGCCTGACGCTGGAGCAGGTCAATTTGCGCCAGGGGGTGTTGCGAGTGATGGGCAAGGGCAGCAAGGAGCGGTTGGTGCCGATGGGCGAGGAGGCGATTGTCTGGGTCGAGCGCTATATGCGCGATGCCCGCAGCGAACTGCTTGGCGGGCGTCCCAGCGATGTGTTGTTCCCTAGTCAGCGTGGCGAGCAAATGACCCGCCAGACCTTCTGGCACCGGATCAAGCATCAGGCCAAGGTCGCCGGGATTGGCAAGTCGCTGTCGCCGCACACGTTGCGCCATGCCTTCGCCACGCATCTGCTCAACCATGGCGCCGATTTGCGGGTGGTGCAGATGCTCCTTGGCCACAGCGATCTGTCGACTACCCAGATTTACACGCACGTCGCCCGCGCCCGCTTGCAAGACCTTCACGCCAGGCATCATCCCCGCGGATGACGGTGTTCCCCTGTAGGAGCTGCCGAAGGCTGCGATCTTTTGATCTTGAAAAAAACAAATCAAAAGATCGCAGCCTTCGGCAGCTCCTACAGAGAGCCTCATGTGTCGAGGTCAAAATGTCTTGCGTCAGGCGCATTCGGTCATGCGAACCTTATGTGATAGGCTTGGTCGGTTTGCACGATGGGCGGTTATGACCCGGTGTTTCGGCACGGGCGTTCTGATCGTCCCATATGTTCGCCTTCAGGAGTTCTCATGCGTCTGACCCAGATTTTCGCCGCTGCAGCCATTGCGTTGGTCAGCACCTTTGCCGTCGCCGATGACGCGGCCGACAAAGCCATTCGTAAAAGCCTGGAAAACCTCCAGCTCGAAGTGCCGGTAGAGACCATCACCGCCAGTCCGTTGCCGGGCCTGTACGAAGTCAAGCTCAAGGGCAGCCGTGTGCTGTACGCCAGCGCCGACGGCCAGTACGTGGTGCAGGGCTACCTGTTCGATCTCAAGGACGGCAAGCCGGTCAACCTGACCGAGAAGACCGAGCGCCTGGGTATCTCCAAGCTGATCAACGATATTCCTGTTGCAGAAACCGTGGTGTACCCGGCCATTGGCGAAACCAAGTCGCACATCACCGTATTCACCGATACCACCTGCCCGTACTGCCACAAGCTCCACGCCGAAGTGCCGGAGCTGAACAAGCGCGGCATCGAAGTGCGTTACGTCGCGTTCCCGCGCCAGGGCCTGGGCTCGCCGGGTGACGAGCAGCTGCAAGCCGTGTGGTGCTCGAAAGACAAGAAAGCGGCCATGGACAAAATGGTCGACGGCAAGGAAATCAAGGCCGCCAAGTGCGATAACCCGGTTTCCAAGCAGTTCGCTCTTGGCCAGTCGATTGGCGTGAACGGCACACCGGCCATCGTTTTGGCCGACGGACAGGTCATTCCGGGCTACCAGCCTGCGCCACAAGTCGCCAAACTGGCGCTGGGCGCGAAGTAAATTCGCATCGTCACGGGCAGCCATTGACGATCATGGTCCGGCAGCGACATCGCCGGGCCATTAATAGAGAGCCGCGAGCATGCGGCTGTTTTCACGGCCGGCCTTGAGTCGGCCGTTTTATGGGGAGTTCACAGTGAAACCGGTCAAAGTAGGCATCTGTGGGTTAGGGACCGTCGGTGGCGGTACCTTCAACGTACTTCAGCGCAACGCCGAGGAAATTGCTCGTCGTGCCGGGCGTGGGATCGAAGTGGCACAAATTGCCATGCGCACGCCAAAGCCTCAGTTCCAAACGACCGGTATTGCGATTACCAACGATGTCTTCGAAGTGGCCACGAACCCTGAGATCGACATCGTTATAGAGCTGATGGGCGGCTACACCGTTGCCCGCGAGCTGGTACTCAAGGCCATCGAGAATGGCAAGCATGTGGTCACCGCGAACAAGGCGCTTATTGCCGTTCACGGTAATGAGATTTTCGCCAAGGCGCGCGAGAAAGGCGTGATCGTTGCGTTCGAAGCGGCGGTGGCTGGTGGCATTCCGGTGATCAAGGCGATCCGCGAAGGCCTGTCCGCCAACCGTATCAACTGGGTGGCCGGCATCATCAACGGCACCGGCAACTTCATCCTGACGGAAATGCGCGAGAAGGGTCGCACCTTCGAGGACGTATTGGCCGAAGCCCAGGCTCTGGGGTACGCCGAAGCCGATCCGACCTTCGACGTTGAGGGAATCGACGCTGCTCACAAGCTGACGATCCTGGCGTCCATCGCATTCGGCATCCCGCTGCAATTCGACAAGGCCTACACCGAAGGCATCACCAAGCTGACCACCGCTGACGTGAACTACGCCGAAGCGCTGGGTTACCGCATCAAGCACCTGGGCGTGGCGCGCAGCACCGCGGCCGGTATCGAGCTGCGCGTGCACCCAACGCTGATCCCGGCCGATCGCCTGATCGCCAACGTCAACGGCGTGATGAACGCCGTGATGGTCAATGGCGACGCCGCCGGTTCGACCCTGTTCTATGGTGCCGGTGCCGGCATGGAGCCGACCGCTTCGTCGGTGATCGCCGACCTGGTGGACGTGGTCCGTGCCATGACGTCCGATCCGGAGAACCGCGTGCCGCACCTGGCGTTCCAGCCGGATTCGCTGTCGGCTCACCCGATCCTGCCGATCGAAGCCTGTGAAAGCGCCTATTACCTGCGCATTCAGGCCAAGGACCATCCGGGCGTATTGGCTCAGGTCGCGAGTATCCTCTCGGAGCGCGGCATCAACATCGAGTCGATCATGCAGAAGGAAGCCGAGGAGCACGACGGCCTGGTGCCGATGATCCTGCTGACCCATCGCGTGCTGGAGCAGCACATCAACGATGCCATTCAGGCACTGGAGGCTCTCCAGGGTGTGGTTGGACCGGTAGTCCGGATTCGCGTCGAACATTTGAATTAACACAGCGGCAAGCGGCAAGCTTCAAGCGGCAAGTTGAAAGCAGTTCGGCTTTTACTTGCAGCTTGAAACTTGAAGCTTGAAGCTCAAACCGAAGGTTTGCCCCTATGCGCTACATCAGTACCCGCGGCCAGGCACCGGCCCTGAATTTCGAAGACGTCCTGCTGGCAGGCCTTGCCACCGACGGCGGTCTGTACGTCCCGGAAAACCTGCCACGTTTCACCCAGGAGGAAATCGCTTCCTGGGCCGGCCTGCCGTATCACGAACTGGCCTTCCGAGTCATGCGCCCGTTTGTCACCGGCAGCATTCCAGACGCTGATTTCAAGAAAATCCTTGAAGAAACCTACGGCGTGTTCGCCCACAGCGCCGTCGCGCCGCTGCGTCAGCTGAACGGCAACGAATGGGTGCTGGAGCTGTTCCACGGCCCGACCCTGGCGTTCAAGGACTTCGCCCTGCAACTGCTTGGTCGCCTGCTCGACTACGTGCTGGAAAAGCGCGGCGAGCGCGTGGTGATCGTCGGTGCCACCTCCGGTGACACCGGTTCGGCCGCCATCGAAGGCTGCAAGCACTGCGAAAACGTCGACATCTTCATCCTGCACCCGCACAACCGCGTGTCCGAGGTGCAACGTCGGCAGATGACCACCATCTTCGGTGAGAACATCCACAACATCGCCATCGAAGGCAACTTCGATGACTGCCAGGAAATGGTCAAGGCCAGCTTTGCCGACCAGGGCTTCCTCAAGGGCACTCGCCTGGTCGCCGTGAACTCGATCAACTGGGCGCGGATCATGGCCCAGATCGTTTACTACTTCCACGCAGCCCTGCAGTTGGGCGGCCCGGCGCGCTCGGTGGCGTTCTCGGTTCCGACCGGCAACTTCGGCGACATCTTCGCCGGTTACCTGGCACGCAACATGGGCCTGCCGATCAACCAGTTGATCGTCGCCACCAACCGCAACGACATCCTGCACCGCTTCATGAGCGGCAATCAGTACGTCAAGGAAACCCTGCACGCCACGCTGTCGCCGTCCATGGACATCATGGTGTCGTCGAACTTCGAACGCCTGCTGTTCGACCTGCATGGCCGCAACGGCGCGGCAATCGCCGGACTGATGGATTCGTTCAAGCAGGGCGGAGGTTTCAGCGTCGAGCAAGAGCGCTGGACCGAAGCCCGCAAGTTGTTTGACTCGTTGGCTGTGGATGATGCGCAAACCTGCGAAACCATCGCCGAAGTCTACGAGCAGACCGGTGAAGTGCTCGACCCGCACACGGCCATCGGGGTGAAAGCTGCACGCGAATGCCGCCGTAGCCTGGACATTCCAATGGTGATCCTGGGTACCGCCCACCCGGTCAAATTCCCGGACGCCGTGGAAAAAGCCGGTGTAGGAAAAGCGCTCGAACTGCCTGTGCATCTTTCTGATTTGTTTGAGCGAGACGAACGTTGCACCGTATTGCCAAATGACCTGAAGGCCGTGCAGGCCTTTGTCAGCCAGCATGGCAACCGTGGCAAGCCGTTGTAAACGGTCAGCGCTGTTACATTTTGAAGCCCGTCTCCTGACGGGCTTTTTCATTTCTGCATGCACACTTGTCGTGTTCTCGCCGCGAAGGGACAGGCGAGTGGATCACCAAGGACATGGGAATGCGGTTTACAAGTGTGTTCAAGCCAGTCGCGCGCTGGCTGGTTTTATTCTGCATCGTGGGAGTCGTCGAATGGGGAGGGGCAAGCCCTGCATCGATTCAGGAGCGTGAGAAGGCTGCTGCCAGTTCAGCGGTCGTGCTGGATGAGCAGGAGCTGCAGTGGATAGCCAGCCATCCACGGGTCGTGGTCACGGCGCTGGAATACCCGTTGTACCAGTTCAAGGATGAGCATGGGCAATGGACAGGCCTGAACAGTGACCTGCTCAAGCGCATCAGTGACATGACGGGGTTGCAGTTCGTTTATGAAGAGTCTTTTTCCGTTGATCAGATGCTGGCTCGTCTGGAAAGCGGCGCGGCGGATTTGAGCACCACGCTGTCAATGAATGACGAGCGCCGGACGTTTCTCGATTTCAGCCATGCGTACGGCGGTGCAGGATGGGTCTTTGTCGGGTTGGCCGGGGCACCGCCGGTGCAGTCGCTGGAGGATCTGGCGAAGCGGGTATTGGTGCTGCCGACCCGACATGCACTGGAAGCGATGATCCGTCGCGATTTTCCGTCCATCGAATTGCGTTCGGTCAAAACCTACGCCGAAGCCCATGCCTGGGTTGAAAGCGGCGAAGCCTATGCCACCATCGAAAGCGAAATCGGCGCCCGGCTTTTTCCGTCGGGCCGACTGCAGATCGGAGCTACGGTGCCGGACAAATGGGATGCGGATTATCTGGCGGTGCGCAAAGGTCAGCCGCAGTTGTTGAGCATCCTCAACAAGGCGCTTGAGGCCTTTCCTGCTCAGGAGTTGCGCGATCTTCGCCGCAAGTGGTTCGGTGGTGCTACCACGGCACAGGCGCCTGGCCTCTGGCAGCGGCTTGACCAGTGGGTCTGCTGGGGCATGTTTGTACTCAGCCTGTTCGGCCTGTTGTCCCTGCTCTGGAACCGACGGTTGGCGGTGGTCGTCAGGCAGCGGGTCGAGGCCCAAAGGAGCCTGCGCGATCAGCTTGCATTCCAGCATGCCCTGATGGATGCCATGCCCGACCCGATGTTTGTCCGTGACCTGCAAGGGCGCTTGATCATGTGCAACAAAAGTTATGAGGACGCCTTGTCGACACGTTTTGACCGGATGCAGGGGCGGCAGTTGGTCGAGGTCGATGTCATGCCCAGACAAACCGCGGAACTGTTGCATGCCGAGTTCATGGCGCAGTTGAGTACGCGCAGGACGCGCTTCTTCGAACGTCAATTGCTGTTCAAGGAGGGTGTCCGGGATATCTACCAGTGGACCGTGCCGTTTTACACGGCGGATGGCCAGATGAAAGGCTTGTTGGGAGGCTGGGCCGACATCGCCCGGCGTACCCGACAAACGTGACGGCTGGGTTTTTTCTCTGTCATGTTCGCCGTGCATGCTCTCTTGACTGCACGGCAGGTTCGCCTGCAGTCAGTCTCCAGAACTTTCTTCTCGGGCAAGTGGTCATCTGTTACAGGCATGCCCCTGGCACGTTGTTTTCGGACTAATGAGTGGTGATCGGGATGGAAAGTATCAGTCTGTTGCTCGGTGAAGCGCTGAGCCCGTATCAGGTCACATTGACCCCGTCAGGCATTCGTGGCGAATGTCGGGTGACCCTGAAAAATGCTATCGGCGCGACCGTGGTCGAGCGCGAGTTCAATCAGGCCCAGTTGAATGACAAGCGCCTGCTGACGGATGTGGTCGATGGTTTGCATCGCGACGTGCTGATCGCTGAAGGACGCCTTGAGCCCTGTGTCATCGCGGCATTGCGTAATGCTGCCCGGGACAAGCTTCTGGCCAGCCGCAATTGAACGGATTTTTGTGGGAACCTTCCCACGCCCAGGTCAGTCAGACTTTGTAACAGCAGGATCAAGCATTGTGCTCCGGTGCTTGTAGCTTGCTGCTACTGGTCTCCAAGCAGACCACGTTTAACCCCGAGTCGTTTCCCCACTTCTCGGGGTTTCTTTTTGCCCGGGATTGTTCATGGCTGCGCCAGATTGTCGAAAAACGCCTTGGTGTCTTTCAGGTATTCACTGCGGCTTTGCGGATCCAGCCAGGCGGCATAGGCCTCGTCCAGGCGCTCGCGGGGCAGGGTACGCAGCACCTGATTGATTTCGACAATGGCCTGTCGGCCCTTTGGCGTGTCGGTGCAACCGATGTAGCCGGACAGGTATTTGCCCGTGCCCCGGATTGGATAGAACTGCAATTCATCCTCGGCGATACCTTGCAGCGAAGCCTGGTAGCGGATCTCCGGGCGATAGCCCAGCAGCAGGCGCAAACGCCCAAGGCGCTGCATTTGCAGGAGGCTGCCCAAGGCGTCGTTACCGTAATGAGGCGTCAGCACGTCGGCGGGTGCTTGCTTGAGCAGCCCGTCGAGGTATTCGCCGTAATTGCGCTCGGCGATGATCCCCAGCTTTTCGTTGCCGCTGGCGAGTAACTCGGCAAGGTCCACTTCGCCATCCTTGATAAAGGGGGCCAGTACCTTCTGGTCAACGCGGCGCACGGCCAGGCCATTGCTCATGGCACGGAAGACCGGGATGGAAAAGGCGATCCACTGTTCCCGTTCCTTGCTCCAGTTCAGCGCCGCGTCGCAGACGAGGGACGGTTCGTGAAGCATTTGCAGGCCACGCGCGCGATTGACCCTCATCACGCTGTGGTGGTACTGCGGCATGCCGGCTATCAACAGGGGAAGCAGTTGATCGATGACGCCCTGGCCCTTTTTCGGTCCGTCGAAGATCGTCAGTGGCGGCAGGTCGCGTTTGAGCCAGATCAGGGTATCCCTGGATTGCGCCAGGGCTGACGGGACCGGTTCAATCAGCAGGAGCAGGGTCGCCAGCACGCAAAGCAAGCAGGCAGCCCGAGAGCGGCAGTACCGAATGCCCCATGCAGGCAGGCGCCTCAGCTCAGATGGCTCCGTCTTTGCGCAACTGTGCGATCTGCGTCGCGTCATAGCCAAGTTCCTGGAGTACCTGTGCGTTGTGCTCACCCAGTTGTGGCCCGACCCATTCACATTCACCGGGTGTCTCTGAGAGTTTCGGCACGATTCCCGGCATCTTGAAGTCTTTACCGTCCGGCAGTTTGGCCTGCAGGAACATTTCACGCGCCAGGTACTGAGGGTCATTGAACATGTCTTCGGCGCTGAAGATCCGACTGGCCGGCACGTCGGCCTGATTGAGCAGCGCCAGCACCCTGTCCAGCGGCAGCGAATTGACCCAGCGATCGATGACGCCATAGATCTCGTCGCGCCGCGCATCGCGGCCATCGTTGCTGGCAAGCAGAGGGTCATTGGCGAGGTCTTCCCGGCCAATGATCAGCATGAAGCGTTTGAAAATGGCGTCGCCATTGGCGCCGATCTGCACGTGCTTGCCGTCGGCGCTGGTGTGGATCGAGGACGGGGTGATGCCCGGCATGATATTGCCCGTGCGTTCGCGGATGAAGCCGAACACGTCGAATTCCGGGACCATGCTTTCCATCATGGCGAAGATGGCTTCGTACAGCGCCACGTCCACCACTTGCCCCTGGCCGCCGTTGACCTCGCGATGACGCAGGGCCATCAACGCGCCGATCACGCCCCAGAGCGCGGCAATCGAGTCACCGATGGAAATGCCGGTGCGCACCGGTGGCCGGTCTTCGAAGCCGGTGATGTAGCGCAGGCCGCCCATGGACTCACCGACCGCACCAAAGCCAGGTTGATCTTTCATCGGGCCGGTCTGGCCGAAACCCGACAGCCGCACCATGACCAGTTTCGGGTTCAAGGCGTGCAGGACGTCCCAGCCCAGGCCGAGTTTTTCCAGGACGCCGGGACGAAAGTTCTCGATCAGAATGTCGGCTTCACCGAGCAACTGTTTCAGGATCGCCTGACCGTCGGGGTGCTTGAGATTGAGGGTCAGGGATTTTTTGTTGCGCGCCTGGACGAACCACCACAACGAAGTGCCTTCATACAATTTGCGCCATTTGCGCAATGGATCACCGCCGTCCGGGGATTCGACCTTGATCACATCGGCACCGAATTCAGCGCAAATGCGCGAAGCAAACGGGCCGGCAATCAAGGTACCCAATTCGATGACTTTCAGACCGGAAAGCGGTTTGGCGGTGAACGGCATGCGGGATCCTGCTGGACAAGGGATGGGCGAATACAGCGTTTTAACATAGCCGACTGTCAGGCGCTTCAGCTTGATCACCTTCAATTCGTGGATTGCCCGTCGCATCGGTTAGACTTGCCGCCTTTCCTCGTATCAAGAAGCCCGTTCATGGCCCAGCCGTCCACGACCTACAAGTTTGAACTGAACCTCACCGACCTCGACCGCAGCGTCTATGAGAGCGTGAAGCAGACCATCGCCCGTCACCCTTCGGAAACCGAAGAGCGCATGACCGTGCGCCTGCTGGCCTACGCACTCTGGTACAACGAACAGCTGTCGTTCGGCCGTGGCCTGTCGGAAGTGGATGAACCGGCCTTGTGGGAAAAAAGCCTGGATGACCGCGTCCTGCACTGGATCGAAGTCGGCCAGCCGGATGCCGAGCGCCTGACCTGGTGCTCGCGCCGCACCGAGCGCACCAGCCTGCTGGCCTACGGCAGCCTGCGGGTGTGGGAAGGCAAAGTGGTACCAGCGGTGAAAAACCTGAAAAACGTCAATATCGCTGCCGTGCCTCAGGAAGTCCTGGAGACCCTGGCCAAAGACATGCCACGCGTCATCAAGTGGGACGTGATGATCAGCGAAGGGACGATCTTCGTCACCGACGACCGTGGTCAGCACGAAGTTCAGTTGCAGTGGCTGGCCGGTGAGCGCGGCTGATTTTTCGCCGCTTCAGCGCGTCACCCGGTTTTATCCTACGTATTGAAGAGAAGCATCTTTCACCCCATGCGCATCGAACCTCGCCTGCTGCCCGACACCCTGCCATTCCTCGGTGATATTCCGCCACTGCTGACCCGCCTGTACGCGGCGCGTGGCGTGCAATCCGAGGCGGAACTGGACAAGAGCCTGGCGCGGCTGATTCCGTTCCAGCAGCTCAAGGGCATTGATGCCGCCGTGGATTTACTGGTGACGGCGCTCGAACAGCGCCAGCGCATCCTGATCGTCGGCGACTTCGATGCCGACGGCGCAACGGCGAGCACCGTGGGCACGCTGGGGCTGCGTTTGCTGGGGGCGGCGCATGTCGATTATCTGGTGCCGAACCGTTTCGACTACGGCTACGGCCTGACCCCGGAGATCGTCGCGGTCGCGCTGGAGCGCCAGCCGCATTTGCTGATTACCGTGGATAACGGCATCTCCAGCGTCGAAGGCGTGGCCGCGGCGAAAAAGGCCGGGCTCAAGGTGCTGGTTACCGATCACCACTTGCCCGGCGACGAACTGCCGTTGGCCGATGCCATCGTCAATCCGAACCAGCCAGGTTGCGCGTTCCCGAGCAAGGCCCTGGCCGGTGTCGGGGTGATTTTCTATGTGCTGATGGCCCTGCGTGCGCGTTTGCGCGAGCTCGGCTGGTACACCAGCAAGCCGCAGCCGAATATCGGCGAACTGCTCGATCTGGTGGCCTTGGGCAGCGTGGCCGACGTGGTGCCGCTGGATGCCAACAACCGGATTCTGGTGCACCAGGGCCTCGAGCGGATTCGCGCCGGACGTGCCCGACCGGGAGTCAAGGCGATCCTCGAGGTGGCCAAGCGTGACCATGCGCGCATCACCTCCACCGACCTGGGTTTCATCGTCGGTCCACGCCTGAACGCCGCAGGGCGTCTGGATGACATGAGCCTGGGCATCGAATGCCTGTTGACCGAAGACGCAGCCCTGGCCCGTGAGATGGCGGCTCAACTGGATGGCATGAACCAGGATCGCAAATCCATCGAGCAGGGCATGCAGCGCGAAGCGCTGGCCCAGCTCAAGGATCTGCCGGTGGAGTCGATGCCGTTCGGCTTGTGCCTGTTCGATCCCGAGTGGCATCAGGGCGTCATCGGAATCCTCGCGTCACGGATGAAAGAGCGTTATTTCCGCCCGACCATCGCCTTTGCCGATGCCGGTGACGGCCTGCTCAAGGGGTCTGGGCGTTCGGTCCAGGGCTTTCACATCCGCGACGCCCTGAGCGTGGTGGCGGCGCAGCATCCGAATCTGATTACCAAGTATGGTGGCCACGCAATGGCGGCCGGCCTGACGTTGCCGGAAGCGAATTTCCCCTTGTTCGCCGAGGCCTTTGACGCTGAAGTGCGCCGGCAACTGCGCGAAGAAGACCTGACTGGCCGCTTGTTGTCGGACGGCACCCTGGCAGTGGAAGAGTTTCACCTGGAACTGGCCCGCGCCCTGCGGCATGCCGGCCCTTGGGGGCAGCACTTCCCGGAACCGTTGTTTCATGGGGTGTTCCAGTTGGTCGAGCAGCGCGTGGTGGGCGAACGGCACCTTAAAGTGGTGCTGAAAAGTGAATGTGGTTCGGTGAAGCTCGACGGCATTGCCTTCGGGATCGACCGCGACATCTGGCCGAATCCGACCATCAAGTGGGTGGAACTGGCCTACAAGCTCGACCTCAACGAGTTTCGTGGCAACGAGACGGTTCAACTGATGATTGCCCATATCGAACCGCGATAAGACATTTAAGATCAAAAGATCGCAGCCTTCGGCAGCTCCTACAGGGGTATGTCGATCCATGTAGGAGCTGCCGAAGGCTGCGATCTTTTCGCCATTGTCGACTAGGCTCTAATCACTGCTTGATTTTGGTCTTGTGACGTCTTGTCGAATTTTTTGCCCGCGGGGGCGGGTGTTGTACCTTTTTCCTGTCACTCGTCGACTATTCAAACAGAACCTGGAGCCTGCCCACTGATTCGAGAGGTGCCCCATGAGTCTGCTGCTTGAACCCTTTACCCTTCGCCAATTGACCCTGCCCAACCGCATCGCGGTATCGCCGATGTGCCAGTATTCCAGCGCCGACGGCCTGGCCAATGACTGGCACCTGGTCCACCTCGGCAGCCGCGCAGTCGGCGGGGCCGGGCTGGTGTTTACCGAAGCCACGGCGGTCACCGCCGACGGACGTATCACGGCTCAGGACCTCGGTCTGTGGAATGACGAGCAGATCGAACCCCTGCAACGCATCACCCGTTTCATCAACGCCCAGGGCGGCGTTGCCGGCATTCAACTGGCCCATGCCGGGCGCAAGGCCAGTACCTATCGGCCATGGCTTGGCAAGCACGGCAGCGTCAAACCCGACGAGGGCGGCTGGGTGCCGGTCGGGCCTTCACCGATTGCGTTCGATCCACAGCACACTCAACCCAGACAACTGGATGACGGCGAGATCGCCAAGGTGATCCAGGCCTTTGTCGATGCGGCAAAGCGCTCGCTGACGGCCGGTTTCAAGGTGGTCGAAGTGCACGCCGCCCATGGCTACCTGCTGCATCAGTTCCTGTCGCCGTTGAGCAATCAGCGTCGCGATCAATATGGTGGTTCGTTCGAAAATCGTATTCGGCTGGTGCTGCAAGTCACCGAAGCGATACGTGCGGTCTGGCCTGAAGAGTTGCCGGTGTTTGTCCGGGTATCGGCCACCGACTGGGTCGAAGACGGCTGGAACCCCGATGAAACCGTGGAACTGGCGCGTCGCCTCAAAGCCTTGGGCGTGGACCTGATCGACGTCTCGTCGGGCGGAACGGCGGTGAATGCCGAAATTCCCACAGGCCCCGGTTACCAGACCCGCTTCGCCGAACGCGTGCGCAAGGAGTCGGGCATGGCCACCGGCACGGTCGGCATGATCACCGAGCCGGCCCAGGCCGAGCATATCCTGCGTACCTGCCAGGCGGACATCATCTTCCTGGCCCGTGAATTGTTGCGCGATCCCTACTGGGCGCTGCACGCCGATGATGACCTGGGCGGGCACAAGGCCGTGTGGCCGGCGCAGTATCAGCGGGCGACTCACCGTGAGCAGCCGATTCACGAATCGGATTTGCGCGACTGAAATCCATCGATACGAAAAAGCCCCTGAATCGCGAGATCCAGGGGCTTTTGTTTATACCGGTGACTGATCAGGCCGCTTCGATCTTGCTGCGGTTCTGCTCGACCTGGTTCAGGTAGTCCTTGAGCTTGTCCTGCTCGGCTACTGTCGTGAACAAGCCGAGCTTGCTGCGACGCCAGAGGATGTCTTGGGCGCTGGTGGCCCACTCCTCGCTGCACAGGTAGTCGACTTCACGGGTGTAGAGGCCGCCGCCGATATGCTCGCCCATGTCGCTGAGGTCTTGTACACCTTCAAGCATGCGCCAGGTACGGCTACCGTAGGTGGTGGCCCAGCGGCGCGCGATCTCGCTCGGTACCCAGTCGAACTGGTCGCGGATACGTGAGCTCAAGGCTTGCGGGGTGGTCATGTCTTCACCGCCCGGCAGCGGGGCGTTGGCGGTCCAGCTCGGCTTGATGTGCTTGAAGTACGGTGCCAGTTGCGCCAGCGCCGACTCGGCCAGTTTGCGATAGGTGGTGAGCTTGCCGCCGAACACCGACAGCAATGGGGCTTCCTCGCCACTGCCCGACAGCGCCAGGGTGTAATCGCGGGTCACGGCCGATGGGTTGTCGGATTCGTCGTTGCACAGCGGACGCACACCGGAATAGCTGTGCAGGATGTCGTCGCGGCTGATCTGCTTTTTGAAATGGGCGTTGACCACGTTCAACAAGTAGTCGGTTTCGCCGTCGGTGATTGCAACGGCAGCCGGATCGCCGGTGTACTCGCGGTCCGTAGTGCCGATCAGGGTGAAGTGGTTCAAGTACGGAATGGTGAACACGATGCGCTGATCTTCGTTTTGCAGGATGTGCGCGTGTTCGCCTTCATACAGCTTCGGTACGATCAGGTGGCTGCCCTGGATCAGGCGGATGCCGTAAGGCGATTCCATCTTCAGGTCGTCGCGAATGAACCTGGCGACCCATGGCCCGGCCGCGTTGACCAATGCCTTGGCGCGAATCGAAAACAGGCTGCCATCGCTGCGTTCCAGGTGCAGGTGCCACAGGCCCTTGGTGCGGCGTGCGCTGACGCAGCGGGTTTGGGTGTGAACGTGGGCGCCTTGTTCCCGGGCGGCCATGGCGTTCAACACCACCAGGCGCGCGTCGTCGACCCAGCAATCGGAGTATTCGAAACCCTTGGTGATCTCGCTTTTCAGCGCGCTGTCGGGGCCGAACTTCAGGCTTTTCGAACCCTGGAGTTGCTCGCGCTTGCCCAGGTTGTCATAGAGGAACAGCCCGGCGCGGATCATCCATGCCGGGCGCAGGTGTGGGCGGTGTGGCAACACGAAGCGCATTTGCTTGACGATGTGCGGTGCCTTGGCCAACAGCACTTCACGCTCGGCCAGGGCTTCACGCACCAGGCGAAATTCGTAATGTTCGAGGTAGCGCAGGCCGCCGTGGATCAACTTGCTGCTGGCCGACGAAGTATGGCTGGCCAGGTCATCCTTTTCGCAAAGGAACACCGAAAGACCGCGACCGGCGGCATCTGCTGCGATCCCCACGCCATTGATCCCGCCACCGATGACGGCGATATCGTAGATCTCGGCGAGAGGGGGCGTAGGCAAGGTGGAAGTGGGCATCGGCACGGCCTCGGAATTCTTTGATGTTCTGTATTTGAATTCGAACATTAATGTTCATTTGCGAAAATACTAGCCCATAAAGAGGCGCACAGCCAGTCGACTTCGATTGAAAATACTCATCGAAGGGCCGTTAAAGGAAAATTTACGAACATAAAAGCAAAAGATCGCAGCCTTCGGCAGCTCCTACAGATTTGAGTGCATCTGTAGGAGCTGCCGAAGGCTGCGATCTTTTAATGCCGAAAGGGCTTAAACGACTTCCAATCGAACCTTGTGCTGGTTCAGCAGCTGCGCCAGCGCCGGGGAAGGCTGCTGATCGGTGACCAGGCAATCGACCAGGCTGATCGGTCCCAGGCGAATCATGGCGTTGCGCCCGAATTTGCTCGAGTCGGCCGCGAGTATCACTTGTCGGGCATTGGCGATGATCGCCTGGGATACCCGCACTTCCTGATAATCGAAGTCCAGCAGGCTGCCGTCCTCATCGATACCACTGATGCCGACCAAGGCAAAGTCGACCTTGAACTGGTTGATGAAGTCGACACTGGCCTGACCGACCACGCCGCCGTCGCGCCGCACGTTGCCACCGGTCAGCAGCACGTCGAAGTCGTCCTTGGCGCTGAGCATGGAGGCCACATGCAGGTTGTTGGTGATGATCTTCAGGTGACTGTGGTTGAGCAGCGCCCGGGCGATGGATTCGGTGGTGGTGCCGATGTTGATGAACAACGAGGCATGGTCGGGAATCTGCGCGGCAATGGCTTCGCCGATACGCTGTTTTTCATCGCGCATCTGATCGGCGCGCATGGCGTAGGCGGTGTTTTCGACACTGGAGTCATAGGCGGCGCCACCGTGGTAGCGACGCAACAGGTTGGCTTCCGCGAGCTGATTGATGTCGCGGCGGATGGTCTGCGGTGTAACGACGAACAACGTGGCCATTTCCTCGATACTGACATAGCCGCGTTCGCGAACCAGCTCGAGGATTTGCTGCTGACGGGGAGGCAGATTCATGGGGCGTCCTTTGGGCTGCCGTGCAAAATTTGCCCATGATGCCGCAGGAATCTGCTCCCGACCAGTTACATACAGAGACGAGCCCGTATCCCGGCTTATTCAGCCTCGTCTTCAACCGCCCAATCGCGGGTACGGCTGACGGCTTTTTTCCACCCGGCGTAGAGTTTTTCCTTCGCCCCTTCATCCAGCGTCGGCTCGAACCGGCGCTCGATCACGGCCTTGCCACGCAACTCTTCCAGGCTGCCCCAGAAGCCACAGGCCAGGCCTGCCAGGTAAGCGGCGCCGAGTGCTGTGGTTTCGCGCATTTGCGGGCGCTCGACCTGCGTGCCGAGGATGTCGGCCTGGAATTGCATGAGGAAGTTGTTGGCCACCGCGCCGCCGTCCACGCGCAGCGCTTTCAGGCGCTCTCCGGAGTCCTGCTGCATGGCGTCCAGCACGTCGCGGGTCTGGTAGGCAATCGACTCCAGCGCGGCACGAATGATGTGGTCCACGCGAACGCCGCGGGTCAGGCCGAACAATGCGCCACGGGCATACGGGTCCCAGTACGGTGCGCCCAGACCGGTGAAGGCCGGCACCAGGTACACGCCGTTGCTGTCCTTGACCTTGTTGGCGAAGTATTCGGTGTCGTGGGCGTCGTTGATGATCTTCAGCTCGTCACGCAGCCATTGCACGGTGGAGCCGCCGTTGAACACTGCGCCTTCCAGTGCATAAGCCACTTCGCCGCGAGGGCCGCAAGCGATGGTGGTCAGCATGCCATGCTTGGATTTCACCGCTTTGTCACCGGTGTTCATCAGCAGGAAGCAGCCAGTGCCGTAGGTGTTTTTCGCCTGGCCTGGCTCGACGCACATCTGGCCGAAGAGGGCGGCTTGCTGGTCACCGGCGATACCGCCGATGGCGATGCCGCTTTTGGTGTGGCCGTAGATTTGCGAGGACGATTTAACTTCCGGGAGCATTTCGCGCGGAATATCCAGCAGCTCCAGCATCTTCGCGTCCCACTCGAGGGTGTGGATGTTGAAGAGCATGGTGCGCGAGGCGTTGGTGTAGTCGGTGACGTGCACCTTGCCGCCGGTAAATTTCCAGATCAGCCAGCTGTCGACGGTGCCGAACAGCAGTTCGCCATTGCGCGCACGTTCGCGGCTGCCTTCGACGTTGTCGAGAATCCACTTGAGCTTGGTGCCGGAGAAGTAGGGATCGGTGACCAGGCCGGTGGTGTCGCTGATGTATTGCTCGTGGCCATCGCGCTTGAGCTGCTGGCAGATCTCGGTGCTGCGTCGGCACTGCCAGACGACGGCGTTGTAGATCGGGCGACCGGTGTTCTTGTCCCAGACCACGGTGGTTTCGCGCTGGTTGGTGATGCCGATGGCGGCTACCTGGTCGTGGTGCAGGCCGGCTTGTGCCAGGGCCTCGACCATCACGGCGCTTTGGGTGGCGAAGATCTCCATCGGGTCATGCTCGACCCAACCGGCTTGCGGGTAATGCTGGGCGAACTCCCGTTGGGCGGTGCAGACCACGTTCGCGTCGCGGTCGAAAATGATCGCGCGGGAGCTGGTCGTACCCTGATCGAGGGCAATGATGTAGTTCTTATTCTGTGTGTCGGTCATGTCGATTGCCTTGGACGAAAAAAGGGAGTGAGGTCTGGCGCGTGATCAAAGGGCAGGGGCACGCGCCAACGGTATCAGGACGTTCTGGGTTTGCCGTCAATGGCAGGTCGCTCATCCTTTGTAGCAGGTACGGCGCCGGGCAGATGGCGGGCAATCAGCCCGCGATAGGCGGCGGCGCCGAGGCAGGCACCGACAATCGGCGCAAAAACAGGAATCAGGAAGTACGGAATATCGCGTCCGCCAGTGAAGGAAATTTCACCCCAGCCAGCGAAGAAAGTCATCAGTTTAGGGCCGAAGTCCCGCGCAGGGTTCATGGCAAAACCGGTCAGCGGTCCCATCGAGCTACCGATCACCGCAATCAGCAAGCCGATCAGCAGCGGTGCCAACGGGCCTTTTGGCAGGCCATTGTTGTCGTCGGTCAGGGACATGATTACGCCCATCAGGATGGCCGTAATGATCACCTCCACCAGAAATGCCTGGGCGGTGGTGAGCGCAGGATTCGGGAAGGTGGAGAACACGGAGGCCAATTCAAGGCTGGCTTGCGTGCCACGAACCATGTGCTGTGTTTGTTCGAATTCGAAGAATAGATTGCTGTAGAGCGTGTAAACCAACAACGCGCCACAAAAGGCACCTGCCACTTGGGCGAATACGTAGAAAGGCAGTTTGCGCTTTTCGAAGTCCGCAAAAATGCTCAGGGCAATGCTGACGGCAGGGTTCAGATGAGCCCCGGAAACCCCGGCGGTGAGGTAGATCGCCATGCTGACGCCGACGCCCCAGATAATGCTGATTTCCCACAAACCAAAACTGGCACCCGCGACCTTTAGCGCGGCAACACAACCGGTACCAAAAAAGATCAGCAGCGCCGTACCCAGAAACTCGGCCATGCATTGGCTCGAGAGCGACGGTTGTTGTAAAGCAGTAGTCATTGAAACCTCATTTTTTTTGTTGTCTGGCGCGTTCTTGCCTTCATGGTCAACGCGCGTTTTTCACCGAGGCAGGATCCCCATCCTGGTCGCGGTTTACTGCCGGGTACAGCGGTAGGACGTTTCGTGCAGTTTCAGAAACGAAAAAATATAGACAAGAAACGCTGCTGTCAAAGGTCGAAAGTGAACCATCAGTCACAAAAAAACTATTCGTTGCTTGAATGAATGAGTCATTGCGCAATGGGATGGCCAGGCAATGGCGTTATGAATGCGCCGCCGTAGAGCCTTTTGACGATCAATGTCCTAGAATCCGGCGCAGTATTTTCTTCTGCCGCCCAGTCTGGAGCTGCCATGACCCCCGCATTGGATTTATTGAAAAAGGTTCGGGCCGAACATCGCGTACACAGTTACGAACATGACCCGAAGGCCGCTTCCTATGGTCTGGAGGCCGCGGAAAAACTCGGGCTCGACCCGGCGCAGGTGTTCAAGACCTTGCTGGCGGCCAGCGAAAAAGGAGAGTTGCTGGTGGCTGTGGTGCCGGTTGTCGGCAGCCTGGACTTGAAAGGGCTGGCCCATGCCGCCGGCGTGAAAAAGGTCGAAATGGCCGATCCGGCGGCAGCGCAGCGCTCTACGGGCTATCTGTTGGGCGGGATCAGCCCGCTGGGGCAGAAAAAGCGTTTGCGTACCTTCATTGATAACTCGGCCCAGCCCTTCGCCAGCATTTTTGTCAGTGCTGGCCGGCGTGGACTGGAAGTCGAACTGGCGCCGGCCGTGCTGGCCGAACACACCCAGGCGAAGTTTGCCGATATCGGCCGTGCGTGAGCGCAGCGCTGTATGGTGAAAATCAGCCGGTTCTGTCACTGGTGCCGGTTCGGTCGGCGCTGCATGCTCTGTGGCCTGACAAAGGGAGAAGGTTATGCAGTTGGAGTTTCATCAGGTCGACGCGTTCAGCAATCAGCCATTCAGCGGCAACCCGGCGATGGTCTATCGGCTCGATACCTGGCTAGCCGATGAGTTGATGCAGAAGATTGCCGCCGAGCACAACCTCGCCGAAACGGCGTTTGTCGTGCGCGAAGGGCAGGGCTGGCACATCCGCTGGTTTACACCGACCACCGAGGTACCACTGTGCGGTCACGCGACACTGGCCAGCGCCCACGTATTGTTTGAGGTCTATAAAGAGCCGGTCGAGCGACTGGACTTTATCTGCACATCCGGTCCGTTGAGCGTGACCCGTGAAGATGGACGACTGTGGCTGGATTTCCCGTCGATCACTGCGTCGCCGGTGAGTGTGACCTCGGACATCGAGCGTGCACTGGGCGTGGAGGCTGTCGAGGTACTGGCTTCGAATGAGCTGTTCGTGGTGCTGGAGTCGGAACAAGCCGTGCTCGACTGCAAGCCGGACATGGTGGCCCTGGCGAAACTGCCATGGTTGGGTGCTATCGTGACGGCGCGGGGCGAGCAGCACGATTTCGTGTCCCGGTACTTCGCCCCGGCGATCGGCATCAATGAAGACCCGGTGACCGGATCGACCCATTGCCTTCTGATTCCGTATTGGTCGAAGCGATTGGACAAGTCGAACCTGACGGCCTGTCAGCGTTCGACGCGAGGCGGGGAGTTGTTCTGTCGACTGGAAGGCGAGCGGGTGAAGATCGGCGGGGATGCGACGCTGGTTGCCAGTGGTACGCTGATGCTGGGCTAACTCAAATCCAATTGTGGGAGCGGGCTTGCTCGCGAAGGCGGACTGTCAGTTAACATCATCATCGACTGACACTCCGCCTTCGTCGGAACGCCGCCCGGAGCAAGCCCGCTCCCACATTTAATCCATGTTTGTCAGTTGGCCGCGCTGTAGCGTCGGACACCCGATTCAACGGCAGGAATCTGCGCCGCCGTGCTGCCGGACGCCTGGAACAGCACCAGGTGTTCAGCCGCGACACGAATGCCCACATCTGCCCCGACCTGACGATCGACATGGCTCGGGAAGATCGACTCCAACTGCGCGCCTGTCGGCAGCTGCAAGCGATACAGGGTGGATGCACCGAGGAACGTCTTGCCGGCGATTCGTGCCTTCAGTGCGCTGTCCGGTGCGTAGACGATATCGTCCGGACGCAGCAGCACGTCCACGGCGCCGCCTACCGGCCAGGTGTAGGCCCGGTTGCCGCGCAACTCACCCAGCTCGGTTTGCACCGACTCCGGGCTGCTCAACTGACCGCGAATGAAATAGCCCTGGCCGATGAAGCTGGCGACAAAGGGCGTCAGTGGTTCGTGATACAGGTTGTAGGGCGTATCCCACTGTTCCAGTCGACCTTCCTTGAACACGCCAACGTGGTCGCTGACCGCGAAGGCTTCTTCCTGGTCGTGTGTCACCAGAATCGCGCTGGTGCCACGGGCCTTGAGGATGTCGCGTACTTCATGGCTGAGCTTGCGGCGCAATTCGCCATCGAGGTTCGAGAACGGCTCGTCGAGCAACAGCAGTTGCGGTTCCGGCGCCAGTGCGCGGGCCAGGGCGACACGTTGCTGCTGCCCACCGGAAAGCTCGTGGGGGAAACGCTTGCCGAGGTTCTTCAGGTTGACCAGTTCCAGCAGTTCTTCGGTGACGCGATCCTTTTGCGGATGCTTGCGAATGCCGAAGGCGATGTTGTCGGCCACGCTCAAGTGCGGGAACAGCGCGTAGTCCTGGAACACCATGCCGATGCGGCGTTTCTCCGGGGCGAGGGTGAAGCCGGCGCTGGAGATGGTCTCGCCGGCCAGCTGGATTTCGCCTTCGTGTACCGGTTCGAAACCGGCAATCGCCCGCAGAGTGGTGGTTTTGCCGCAGCCGGAAGAGCCCAGCAGGCAACCGATGTCACCGGCGTTCAAATGCAGGTTCAGGTTCTGCACCACGCGTTGGTCTTGATAGCCGCAGGCGAGGTTGCGCAGGTTAAGCAGTAATGGCTGGCTCATGCGTGGTGATACGCCGGTTCGACGAGGAATTCGAGCAGGGCTTTTTGCGCATGCAGACGGTTTTCGGCTTGATCCCAGGCCACCGAGCGTTTGTCGTCGAGCAGGTCGACGCTGATTTCCTCGCCACGGTGCGCCGGCAGGCAGTGCATGAACAGCACGTCGTCAGCGGCCAGGTCGAGCAGGGCGCGATTGACCTGGTACGGTGCGAACAGCTCCAGGCGCTTGGCGGTTTCCTCTTCCTGGCCCATGGAGGTCCAGACGTCGGTGCTCACCAAGTGTGCACCGCGCACGGCGTCTTTCGGGTCTCGAACGATGGAGACCCGATCGCCGGCCTTGGCCAGGAACAACGGGTTGGGCTCGTAGCCTTCCGGGCAGGCAACGCGCAACTGGAAGTCGAACTGGATCGCCGCTTCTATATAGCTGTTGCACATGTTGTTGCCATCGCCGATCCAGGCCACGGTCTTGCCCTGGATGGAGCCGCGGTGTTCGAGGAAGGTCTGCATGTCGGCCAGCAACTGGCACGGGTGCAGGTCATCGGACAGGCCGTTGATCACCGGTACGCGGGAATTGGCGGCGAATTCGGTCAGGTTGCTGTGGGCAAAGGTACGGATCATCACCGCATCGAGCATGCTCGACATGACGATGGCGCAGTCGCCGATCGGCTCGCCACGGCCCAGTTGGGTGTCACGTGGCGACAGGAAGATCGCCTGGCCGCCGAGCTGGATCATGCCGGCCTCAAAGGAGATCCGGGTGCGGGTCGAGGATTTCTCGAAAATCATCCCCAGGACGCGGTTTTTCAGAGGCTCGAACAGTACGCCGCGGTTACGCAGGTCCTTGAGCTCAACGCCTCGACGGATCACGCTGACCAGCTCTTCGGGCGTGCAATCCATCAGGGAGAGAAAGTGCCTTGCGCTCATCATTGACTACCTTTTTGCTACAAACCGCAGATGCTCAAAGCCTTGTTTGACGGAACAACGGGCGAGACCTGCGGCGTAAGCCGCACGGGGCGACGAAATAGGGGAAGGCGCGATCTTATAATTAAATGTCGCGTCTTACCAATAGGGCTACAGTTTTTAGGGAGTTTCAGAGGTGCTACGGGTTCACCGAGGTAGCGCTTTTGAAGCCTGTTTCCTGAAAGCAGCGGTTCATTTGTACACCGGCCTCTCGGGGCTTGGCAATCAGGCGAGGCGGCAATGGTGCACTGACAGTCGGTTTCTGACCTGTCATTCATCCCTGCCGGGCCCGACGAACATTGGTGCCTGATCGGCGAGCCGACCCTTCAGGGCATCCAGTTGCAGGGCGCCGCCCAGGCTACCTTCGAATGGGCTCTGGCGGCCATCGGCTGGCCTGATAACCCTCGATTCACAAGACGAACGTCGCTGGCGTGGCGTCGGGTCTGGCGCCATAGTTTTGTTTCCGCGGCCATCGGTGCCCGCCCATGACAAGACAGACTGGCCATGACCAAGACTCTCCATCACCGTGCGTGCCATTTGTGCGAAGCCATCTGTGGCCTGACCATCGAAACCACCGAGCTCGAAGGCGGCAGCGTGCAGATCACGTCGATCAAGGGCGATCCCCAGGACGCATTCAGCCGTGGCCATATCTGCCCCAAGGCCGTGGCCCTGCAAGACATCCAGAACGATCCGGATCGCCTGCATCAGCCGATGCAGCGGGTGGGCAATGAATGGCAGCCCATCGAGTGGGACGCGGCATTCAATCTGGTGGCCGAGCGCCTGGCGGCGATTCAGGAGCACCATGGGCAAAATGCCGTGGCGGTCTATCAAGGCAACCCGAGCGTGCACAATTACGGGCTGATGACCCACAGCAATTACTTCCTCGGCCTGCTGAAAACCCGCAACCGTTTTTCCGCGACGTCGGTCGATCAATTGCCCCATCACCTGACCAGTCATTTGATGTACGGCCACGGTTTGCTGCTCCCGATCCCGGACATCGATCACACCGATTTCATGCTGATCCTGGGCGGCAACCCGCTGGCTTCGAACGGCAGCATCATGACCGTGCCCGATGTGGAAAAACGCTTGAAGGCGATACAGGCCAGGGGTGGCAAAGTGGTGGTGGTCGACCCACGCCGCAGTGAAACGGCGGCGATTGCCGATCAGCATCTGTTCGTGCGCCCGGGCGGTGATGCCGCGCTGTTGTTCGGGTTGCTCAACACCTTGTTCGCTGAAGGCCTGACTCGAGAGAGCCATCTGCCGGTAGACGGTCTGGATGATGTGCGGGAGGCTGTCGCGCCGTTCTCCGCCGAGGCCATGAGTCCGTTGTGCGCGGTACCAGCCGAACAGATCCGCCAATTGGCGCGAGACTTCGCCGCGGCGCCCTCGGCTGTCTGTTATGGCCGCATGGGCGTCTCGACCCAGGCCTTCGGAACACTTTGTCACTGGGTGGTGCAGTTGATCAATCTGGTCACCGGCAACCTCGACCGCGTGGGTGGTGCCTTGTGCACTGAACCGGCGGTGGATCTGGTGGCGACGACTTCGGGCGGGCATTTCAATTTGTGGCAGAGCCGGGTTTCCGGGCGCCCGGAATACGCCGGAGAGCTGCCAGTCTCTGCGCTGGCCGAAGAAATGCTCACCGAAGGACAAGGGCAAGTCCGGGCGCTGATCACCGTGGCGGGCAATCCGGTGCTGTCCACGCCCAATGGCCGACAGCTCGAGCAGGCACTGGACGGGCTTGATTTCATGGTCAGCATCGACCTGTACATCAATGAAACCACGCGCTACGCCGACCTGATCCTGCCGTCCACATCGGCGCTGGAAAACGAACATTACGACACCACATTCAACCTGTTCGCGGTGCGTAACGTCAGTCGTTTCAACCGCGCAATCCTCGCCAAGCCCGAAGGGGCATTGCACGACTGGGAGATCTTCGTCGGGCTGGCCAAGGCGTTTGCCGCCAGGACCGGCAAAGAGTTGAAACCTACCATCGCCCCGGCGCAAATGATCGATCGCGGCCTGCGCATGGGAATGTACGGCGACACCTCGGAGCACAAGCTATCGCTGGCGACTTTGTTCGATCATCCCCATGGCGTCGATCTTGGTGCGCTCAAGCCTAACCTTGCACCGCGCCTGAAGACTGCCAATCAACGCATCCAGGCCGCGCCTGCGGCGATTCTCGCAGACCTGGCGCGCTTCGCCGCCTTGAAGGCGCCGGCCGCCGACGAGTTGTTGATGATTGGCCGCCGGCATGTACGCAGCAACAACTCATGGATGCATAACTATCATCGGTTGGTGAAGGGCAAGCCACGACACCAGTTGTTGATGCATCCGGACGATCTGGCCAGTCGCGGGCTCAGTGACGGACAGCGCGTTCGGGTCAGTTCGCGGGTGGGTGTGATCGAGGTCGAAGTGCTGGGCAGTCTTGATATGATGAAAGGCGTGGTCAGCCTGCCGCACGGCTGGGGCCACGCGCGGCCGGGCGTGCAGATGTCGATTGCCAGCAGCCAGCCGGGCTCCAGCGCCAACGACCTGACCGACGAATGCCGGATTGACGAACTGTCGGGAAATGCCGCGCTCAATGGCGTGCCAGTGACCGTGGCGGCAGCTTGAATCAGTCTGACGGAGAGACCGAGCAGGGCGCTCGGCTTTCCGTTACAATGCGCCACCGTGCCGACCCATGAGTCGGAAAGTTCAGCCGAGGTGCTCCATGGATATCATCGAAACGATTAAAGAGCAGATTGCCAACAACACCATTCTGCTTTACATGAAAGGCTCGCCGAATGCCCCGCAGTGCGGCTTCTCCGCGAAAGCTGCACAGGCCGTGATGGCGTGTGGTGAAAAGTTTGCGTACGTGGACATCCTGCAGAACCCGGAAATCCGCGCCAACCTGCCAAAATACGCCAACTGGCCAACCTTCCCGCAACTGTGGGTTGCCGGTGAGTTGGTCGGCGGTAGTGACATCATGACTGAAATGGCTGCTGACGGTTCGCTGCAGAGCCTGATCAAGGACGCCGCCGCCAAGGCCGCTGCTCCAAAGACCGAAGCCTGATTCGGGCGGCTCCCCTGTAGGAGCTGCCGAAGGCTGCGATCTCTTGATCTTCAGCATTAAAAAAGCCCCGCCACTCGAAAGAGGGCGGGGCTTTTTATTGTGTCTGTTGGGGCTGTCGCCGGCGGCGATCTTTTGATCCTGCAAAATCAAAAGATCGCAGCCTTCGGCAGCTCCTACTCTTCGCCCATCTGCGATTGCAGATAGTTTTCGATACCGATCTTGTCGATCAGGCCCAATTGGGTTTCCAGCCAGTCGATATGTTCTTCTTCGGACTCGAGGATATCTTCAAGCAGCTCACGGCTGCCGAAGTCGCCAACTGTTTCGCAATGCGCGATAGCCACTTTCAGGTCGGCATGGCCGGTTTTCTCGATACGCAGGTCGCACTCCAGCATTTCCTTGGTGTGCTCGCCGATGTGCAGCTTGCCCAGGTCCTGGACGTTCGGCAGGCCTTCAAGGAACAGGATCCGCTTGATCAGCTTGTCCGCGTGCTTCATCTCGTCGATGGATTCGTGGTACTCGTGCTTGCCGAGCTTGTTCAGGCCCCAATCTTCGTACATGCGCGCATGCAGGAAGTATTGATTGATCGCGACCAGCTCATTGGCAAGGATCTTGTTGAGATGCTGGATGACTGTAACGTCGCCTTTCATGATGGGGTCCTGCCCTTTATTAGCTGTCAATAGAACAGAGAGTTTGAGCCGCGTATTTAATAGTGTCAAACCTAAGTTATTGAAACTTAAATGAAAATTAATCGGAATAAGAATGTTTGTGTTCCGCGTCTAGAGCATAACTAGTTGATTTTGAGACATAAAAAAACCGGACATATGTCCGGTTCTTTGAAATTCGATAGTTAAGCCGCTGTAAATTCTGCTGGATAGGGAATTGCAGCCTGGGCCGTTTGCAGTTTGGTCAGGGTCTCGCGGACCACTTCCTTGGCAAGACAGGCACATTTTCCGCATTGACTGGCAACGCCGGTAGCCACACGGACTTCCTTGTAGCTGCAGCATCCTTCATAGATCGCATCGCGGATTTGACCGTCGGTGACGCCAGTGCAGAGGCAAACATACATAAGGAAGACCGTCGCTGATTGTGACTCAATTGCGATGGATCTTAATGTTAACGAGAATGATTGTCAAAGTGGTTTCAGAGTACTTTTTGTCATAAGCGAGGATGGCTGACGAACGGTCTATAGGGCAAACCGGTGATACAAAACCGTCGGGGATTTCATCGTATCGGGAAAAAACAGCTAAGCCAGCTCAAACACGCGGTGTATGATGGCCGGTCTTTTGCGACCGGGGTTCGTGTCACAGGGCTGTCGCTTCAGGGTGGCAGGCTGATGCGAACCCTGTTTCTCACGCTAATACACCAGGAGATATCCAATGAGCGTACTCGTAGGCAAACAAGCCCCTGACTTCACCGTACCGGCCGTACTCGGCAATGGCGAGATCGTAGACAGCTTCACCCTGTCTTCGGCGATCAAAGGCAAATACGGCCTGGTGTTCTTCTACCCGCTGGACTTCACCTTCGTTTGCCCGTCCGAGCTGATCGCTCTGGACAACCGCATGTCCGAGTTCAAGGCGCGCAACGTTGAAGTGGTCGCAGTGTCGATCGACTCGCACTTCACCCACAACGCCTGGCGCAACACCCCGGTCAACAATGGCGGTATCGGCGAAGTTCGCTACACCATGGCTGCCGACATCAAGCAGGAAATCATGAAGGCCTACGACGTTCAGTCCGCTGACGGCGTGGCATTCCGTGGCGCGTTCCTGATCGACGACAAAGGCGTTGTCCGTTCGCAGATCATCAACGACCTGCCGCTGGGCCGTAACATGGAAGAGCTGCTGCGTCTGGTCGACGCTCTGCAATTCCACGAAGAGCACGGCGAAGTCTGCCCTGCCAACTGGAAAAAAGGCGACAAAGGCATGAACGCTTCGCCAGAAGGCGTTGCGGCTTACCTGACCGAGCACGCTGCCGCTCTGTAAGGCGCACGCTGCAGGTATAAAAAAACCGGCCATCGAGGCCGGTTTTTTTATGCGCGGAAATAAATCTGCGACTGAAACCCCTGTAGGAGCGAGCTTGCTCGCGATGGAGTCAGAACACCGCGGGGAACCAGAACGCCCGCGTCATCGTTCACGACCATCGCGAGCAGGCTCGCTCCTACAGAAAGCCATCAATCGTCGAAGTCTTCCCAGCCACCCATCTGTTTCCAGCGATTGACGATGCCGCAGAACAGCTCTGCCGTCTTCTCGGTGTCATAGCGCGCCGAGTGGGCCTCACGACCGTCGAAGTCGATGTCCGCTGCCTGACACGCCTTGGCCAGCACGGTCTGGCCATAGGCCAGGCCAGCGAGCGTCGCGGTATCGAAACTGGAGAACGGATGGAACGGATTGCGCTTCATGTCCAGACGCGCAACCGCCGCGTTCAGGAAGCCCAGGTCGAAGCTGCTGTTATGCCCGACCAGGATCGCCCGTTTGCAACCGTTGGCCTTGAGGGCCTTGCGCACGCCGCGGAAGATATCGTTCAGGGCAGACTCTTCACTCACGGCCATGCGCAGCGGGTGATCGAGCTTGATCCCGGTGAATTCCAGGGCCGCCGCTTCAATGTTCGCGCCTTCGAATGGCTCGACCCGGAAGAAGTAGGTGTGATCCGGGTAGACAAAACCCTTTTCATCCATGGCGATGGTGGTCGCGGCGATTTCCAGCAGGGCGTCGGTGGCCGAGTTGAAGCCACCGGTTTCTACGTCGACGACAACCGGCAGGTAACCACGAAACCTGGCAGCCATTGGATGACGGGAGCCGCCACCGCCGCCATTGCCTTCCAGTTCGTCGTCGAAATGGTCTTCACTCACGCGTGTTCCTCCAGCAGGCGCCAGCGCAGTTTTTCACCGGCGCGCAGCGGGATAACGGTCAGCTCGCCAAACGGCAGGCTGGCAGGGGCGGTCCATTCTTCGCGGACCAGGGTGATGCGATCGGTGTTGGCCGGCAGGCCATAGAAACGCGGGCCGTTGAGGCTGGCGAAGGCTTCGAGCTTGTCCAGCGCATTGCGCTGTTCGAATGCTTCGGCGTACATCTCGATCGCCGCATAAGCGGTGTAGCAGCCGGCGCAACCGCAAGCGGCTTCCTTGGCGTGCTGGGCGTGGGGGGCCGAGTCGGTGCCGAGGAAGAATTTTTCGCTGCCGCTGGTGGCGGCGTCGAGCAGGGCTTCCTGGTGCGTATTGCGCTTGAGGATCGGCAGGCAGTAGAAATGCGGCCGAATCCCGCCCACCAGCATGTGGTTGCGGTTGTACAGCAGGTGATGCGCAGTGATGGTCGCGCCCACGTTGGCCGAAGCCGAGTTGACGAACTGCACGGCGTCAGCGGTGGTGATGTGTTCGAACACCACCTTGAGCGTCGGGAAACGCTCGACCACACGACGCATGTGCTCGTCGATGAAGATTTTCTCGCGGTCGAACACGTCGACATCGCCACGGGTGACTTCGCCGTGGATCAGCAGCGGCATCCCGACTTCGGCCATGGCCTCGAGTGCAGGAAAAATCTTGTCGATGCTGGTAACACCAGAGTCCGAGTTGGTGGTCGCGCCGGCCGGGTACAGCTTGGCGGCGTGCACGAATCCGCTGGCCTTGGCCTCACGGATCTCTTCAGGCTGGGTGCGGTCGGTCAGGTACAGGACCATCAGCGGCTCGAACGGGCTGCCGGCCGGGCGGGCAGCGAGAATCCGCTGGCGATAGCCGTCGGCTTCGGCCGCGTTGCGCACCGGTGGAACCAGGTTGGGCATGATGATGGCGCGGCCAAAGGTGCGCGCAACATCCGCGACGGTATTGGTCAACACGGCACCATCGCGAAGATGAATGTGCCAGTCGTCGGGACGCAGCAGGGTCAGGCGGTCGGACATGAGGGGATTCCAGGCGGGTCAAACTCAAGGGAATGCTACCGGAAAAGACTCTTGCAGGCACTCGCTATCAAGTTTTGCCGCCAGCTTCCGATATCCAACAGGTATGCCGTAAACATGTGTGTGTCGGTCTTTTTGTTGTAGAAGCCAGTGGAGCCTCCCGTGCGCCAGCGTTATTTAGCCTTGCTCAGTGTGTTTGCCAGCCTTCCCGCGATGGCGCTCACTTTTCAGACCCGCCTGGAGAGCATTGAGTGGACGGTCGAAGGCGACAAGTTCGAATGCCGCCTGGCGCAGCCGATTACCGACTTCGGTTCGGGTGAGTTCGTGCGCAAGGCCGGTGAGCAGGCAACGTTTCGTCTGAAAGCCTATAACCCGATGATGGGCGGAGGTTCGGCGACCTTGCTGGCCGCTGCCGCACCCTGGCAACCGGGGCGTGACGATATCAACCTGGGCACGGTAAGAATCGGCAGCGGCAACGTGTTGTTCAACAGTTCACAGGTGCAGGCCGGACGCCTGATCAGCGGTTTGATGGACGGTCGCAGCCCGGTGGTTCGTCATTCATCGGGAGATGGCCGGGTGTCGGAAGTGCGCTTGCTGCCGGTCAGGTTCACCCAGGCGTTTGCCGATTATCAAGGCTGCGTGGCCAAACTGTTGCCGCAGAACTTCGAGCAGGTGAAACAATCCCAAATCGGCTTCCCTGGCGGCGGTATCGAGCTCGACAATGCCGCGAAAGCCAAGCTGCAGGTCATGCTGGAGTACATGAAGGCTGATCCGACGGTCAATCACATCGAGCTCGACGGTCACTCCGACAACAGCGGCAACCGCCTGACCAATCGCGACCTGTCGCGGCGCCGGGCCCTGGCAGTGATGGATTTCTTCAAGGCCAACGGCATCCAGGAGTCGCAAATCACCTTGCGTTTCCATGGTGAACGTTATCCGCTGGCGCCCAATACCAACAACGCCAACCGTGCGAAGAATCGTCGGGTAGCGGTACGCCTGGAGCGGGGAGCGCCCGCGGAACAAGTCGCCCCGCAAGCAACGAAAACGGCCAATTCGGAAACTTCCTGACTCTTCGGTCATCGTCGCGCTCTCGACAGATTCTGTCGCTTGGTCGTCATAAGCTGTCGCGCCTCTGTAAATTATCCTGCATGAGCGGTAGACTTCCCGGCTTTCCGTAGAACCCCGTGGAGTGATGGCATGGCGGACGTAAACAAGGTCGTTCTGGCGTATTCCGGCGGCCTGGACACTTCGGTGATCCTCAAGTGGCTGCAGGATACTTATAACTGTGAAGTGGTGACCTTCACCGCTGACCTGGGTCAGGGCGAAGAGGTCGAACCTGCACGCGCCAAGGCTCAGGCCATGGGCGTCAAAGAGATCTACATCGACGACTTGCGCGAAGAGTTCGTGCGCGATTTCGTTTTCCCGATGTTCCGCGCCAACACCGTCTACGAAGGCGAGTACCTGCTGGGTACTTCCATCGCTCGTCCGCTGATCGCCAAGCGCCTGATCGAAATCGCCAACGAAACCGGCGCTGACGCCATTTCCCATGGCGCCACCGGCAAGGGCAACGACCAGGTTCGTTTCGAATTGGGCGCGTACGCCTTGAAACCTGGCGTGAAAGTGATTGCCCCCTGGCGTGAGTGGGACCTGCTGTCCCGTGAAAAGCTGATGGACTACGCCGCGAAGCACGCGATCCCGATCGAGCGTCACGGCAAGAAGAAGTCCCCGTACTCCATGGATGCCAACCTGCTGCACATTTCCTATGAAGGCGGCGTGCTGGAAGACACCTGGACCGAGCACGAAGAAGACATGTGGCGTTGGACCGTTTCCCCGGAAAACGCTCCAGACAAGCCGCAGTACCTGGAACTGACCTATCGCAACGGCGATATCGTCGCGCTGGATGGCGTCGAAATGACGCCGGCCACCGTGCTGGCGACCCTGAACCGTATCGGTGGCGAGCACGGTATCGGTCGTCTCGATATCGTCGAGAACCGCTATGTGGGCATGAAGTCCCGTGGCTGCTACGAAACCCCTGGCGGCACCATCATGCTGCGTGCCCACCGTGCGATCGAATCGATCACCCTGGACCGCGAAGTGGCTCACCTCAAAGACGAGTTGATGCCCAAGTACGCCAGCCTGATCTACACCGGCTACTGGTGGAGCCCTGAGCGTCTGATGCTGCAACAGATGATCGATGCGTCCCAGGTCAACGTGAACGGCGTTGTGCGCCTGAAGCTGTACAAGGGCAATGTGATCGTCACTGGCCGCAAGTCCGACGACTCGCTGTTCGACGCCAACATCGCTACGTTCGAAGAAGATGGCGGCGCGTACAACCAGGCGGATGCTGCGGGCTTCATCAAGCTCAACGCCCTGCGCATGCGCATTGCGGCGAACAAAGGCCGGAAGCTGTTCTGAGACCTTTGAACTCGTGATGGAAACCTGACCTCGTCCTCGACGAGGTCAGGCACCTGAAAACGGGGTGTGATGCCAGTTACTGCGTTGTCGGTGATATTCGTTGCCGCTGACGGTTTCCTGTCTTGCTCCTTCCAATGGCCTGTCCTGCTCTACGCGTTGTTGTTTGCCGGTTGTCCGGCTTGATCAATGACCGTCAACCGGTGCGAGACCGGATCGTAGGCAATGTAAAAGGCGGGGCAGTGCTTCCTGGTCTGCCTGGAATGCTTGAGCGCACTGGCCTTCAGTAAAGTCTCTGAAATGGCACAAGTGACAAACAGAATCACGTACGCCATCTTTTCCCGCGGTTTCTGGATTTTTTCCAGCAGCGTTTCAAATTCGACCTCCTGGCTCATCCAGCGTGTATCAACGATGCAAAGGTCTTTTACATATTCCGGTAGCTGAAGTTGATGCTGAACGTAGACGGTGCTGTGCAGACCTATCTCCGTTGGCGGGTCCTGTGCGCCGCAGGGCGACCGAGCTGACGACTGGCCATTCGTTGACGTTTCCATAGCGGGATTCGCGGACGGCTTCCCGGATACTTTTTTTTCCGATCGCCCAGCATCTTCCATTACCTTCATGAAATGTTTTCCCTTTTCAAAATCGGAGGGCGCATACAGTGATCGGTAGTTGAAGTTAAGTGTCGCGAAAAAAAGCAAAAGTAAATAAAACGGAAAGCTGATCAGAAACCAGACATAGAGTTCTCTTTCCTCTTGGTTAAGGAAGGGCAGAGAAACGGCGGCCGAGGTTTCAGAGAGTGCTGCGAATATCGCAATGATAGTCATTGGGTTGGTGATTAGCTTTCTGTCATGTTCTGTGCTCATGTTGAGTTCTCATTTATTGAATGTTTTTGAAGTATGGTTGATGTAGTTGTTTTAGAGTTTTTTTGAGGGTCGCTGGTGGTGTTTTAATGATTGCTCAAAAAATATAATTTGCTGTAAGAGTAATTGGATGTCTGGTGTGTGATATTTCTGGTGTGAATGTTGAATGTGTAAATATCAGTTACGTTTTAGCGCGGAAGTAGATACTTGTGTTTGTCAGGGCGCAGCTTTTTACGCTGGCTTTTGGAAAATTCTGGTTGTAAATCGATAGGGCCGATTGCTGAAAACTGCGCCGCCATGACGCTGATACAGTTTTCAACTCATTCCGTTCGAGGGATTTTTGTAGGATAAATCCGTGTTGTTTGTAGGGTATGTCTCTTGGTGTGGGTGGTTGGAAGGGGCGACATGCCATGGGTGAAACGACTAGGCTATTGTGCGGGCTCTAAAAATTCGAACAGCGAAAATTGGACTTGCCCATGAATAAAGTGCTGATCGTGGATGATCACCCCGTCATTCGTCTTGCGGTACGTATGCTAATGGAACGTCATGGCTACGAAGTTATTGCAGAAACCGATAATGGTGTGGATGCACTGCAACTAGCTCGTGAACTTACGCCGGATATTGTCATTCTGGATATCGGGATTCCGAAGCTGGACGGATTGGAAGTCATCGCGCGTTTGTCCTCGACCTCAATGCCGATGAAAGTGCTGATCCTGACTTCCCAGGCACCGGGGCATTTTTCCATGCGTTGCATGCAATCCGGTGCAGCCGGTTATGTCTGCAAACAGCAAGACCTGACGGAGTTGCTCAGTGCAATAAAGGCCGTGTTGTCAGGCTACAGTTACTTTCCCAATCAAGCCTTGCATACCGTGCGTTGCAGTTTGGGGAACGCCAGTGAGGCCGACATGGTTGATCGGTTGTCGGGGCGGGAAATGATGGTCTTGCAGCAATTGGCCAGAGGGAAGACCAATAAGGAAATTGCCGATGGAATGTTTTTGAGCAATAAAACAGTCAGTACTTACAAGACCCGCCTGTTGCTCAAGCTCAATGCACGGTCCCTGGTCGATTTGATCGAACTGGCACAACGCAATGGTCTGGTGTGATGGCGCATCTGCGCGACGAGGGGTGTTTACCGAAGTATGGCACTTAAAAAAAAGCCTCCGTTTCGGGAGGCTTTCAGGTGTCATAAGTCAAAATCGTAGTCGGCCAATTGCTTTTGCAGTCGGCGCTCCTCCAGCAGATTGTCGATGGTGCGGCGTTTGCTCAGATTAGTTTTCGCTACTTCAACCACCGGCTCGGCGTCATCGGTTTCGGCGGTGGTGAAGTCGTCTTCTACGTCCAATTGCTCTTTGCCAGTACTCATTTAGTTGCTCCAGGCTAAGAAGGCCTTTGGCGCTCCTTATATCGACAATCTCCCGGCGGGTAAAAAAGATTTTTTCAATCGGCAAATCAATAATCCTAATAGCGCCTCAATCATCGGAGGTTTTGTGCTTGTATTCGCACAAGTCTTCGATCCGGCAGCTTCCGCATCGGGGCTTGCGGGCGAGGCAGACATAGCGGCCGTGAAGGATCAGCCAGTGATGGGAGTCGAGCAGGTACTCCCTGGGCACGAACTTCATCAGTTTTTTCTCGACTTCCACCACATTCTTGCCGGGCGCAATGCCGGTGCGGTTGCTGACCCTGAAAATATGCGTGTCGACAGCCATGGTCAGCTGACGGAATGCCGTATTGAGTACCACGTTGGCGGTTTTGCGGCCGACGCCGGGCAGCGCTTCCAGCTCTTCGCGGGTTTGCGGCACTTCACCGGCATGACGCTCGACCAGCAAGCGGCAGGTTTCGATCACGTTTTTCGCTTTGCTGTTGTACAGGCCGATGGTCTTGATGTACTCCGACAGTCCCTCGACACCCAGGGCGTGGATCGCTGCCGGGGTATTGGCAACCGGGAACAGTCTGGCGGTGGCCTTGTTGACGCCGACATCGGTTGACTGCGCCGAGAGAATCACGGCAATCAGCAATTCGAACGGTGAGGAATAGGCCAGTTCGGTCTTGGGTTCCGGGTTGTCTTCGTGCAGCCTGCGGAAAATTTCCAGACGTTTTGCGGCATTCATGGGCAGTGCGTTTCCTCGTAGGCAATCAATGGGTGGGTTTGGGGCGCCAGGCCTGCCAGGCGGCGATCAGGAGTCCGAGCAGAATGAACCCGCCAGGGACCAATGTGGCCAGGTGCAGACCGCCATCGGCCACCAGCACCCAGCCTTGCCAGTCAGCTTGCGTTGCACCGGACAGCCACGACAGTCGGTTTCCGAGGGTTGCGTTGCCGATGAGTTCGCGCAGCAGTCCCATAGCGATCATCAGCGTGACAAACAGGCCACTGAGTTCCAGGCGCTGGCGCCAGCCGTTCTGAAAGTACCCGGTGTGCTCCAGTACGACGCATTGCAAGGCGATCATGGCGCCATAAAACCCCAGATGCTGCTGCCATTGCAGCGACCAGGCTTGTGCCATGAGTTCCGCGCAACTGGTGAGCGTGGCGGCCAACAGAACGCTGGCCGGCAAGCGGGCCGCCGGGACCAGTCGGGGGCGCAGGGCGCCCATGGCCAGGCTGAACAACTGGGTCACCACCATGAACATCAGGCACAGGCCAAGTGCGGCCATCAGCGAGTGGGTGGCGCCGATCAGCGGCGTCAGCATCAGGGCGTTGCGCAGCGTCGATGAGTTATCCATGGGCAGGATTCCCGAGCAGTTGTTGCCGGTGTTCATCAAAGTAGCGCAAGGCGTCGTGCACGGCATTGATCACCGCTCTTGAGGTGATGGTTGCGCCTGCGATCTGATCGAACTGCCCCTGATCCTTTTTCAGCGCCCAGCCGCTGTCAGCGGGTTCTGTTCGGGATTTTCCGGAAAAAATCTGCAGCCAGCCATTGGGCCAGTCGGCGATCCGGGCCCCCAGCCCAGGTGTTTCCGACTGTTTGAGGGTTTTGACGCCAAGCAACCTGCCATTGGCGTCGACAGCGATCAGTAGCTCGATGGCGCCGGCGTAGCCAAGGGTTTGACTGCGCAGCAACACCGCGACAGGCTGGTCGCCCCGTGTCGCCAGATAGCCACCGAGCAAGGTGCTGTTTGCCAGGGTGGTTGTTTCGATCCACATGGGGTGGTCGAGTGGTTGATTGTCGTAGCTGTCTGACGGTATCAAGTCGAGCAGATTCCGGCTGTCGAGCAGGTGCTGTTCGGCTGCAATGCGCGGCGCGCTGCCGAGTTGCACGAAGTACGTCACACCCATGCCCAGTGCGGCCAAAAATACCAGAAGCGCGATGCTTGATGTCCGGCTCATGACGCCTCCGGCTGTTGTCTGGCCGCCACGAACCGCTCCAGCGCCGGCACGCACAGATTCATCAACAGCACGGCAAAGGCGATGCCGTCCGGATAGCCGCCCCAGGTACGAATCAGATAAGTCAGGAGCCCGACGCCGACGCCGAACAGCAGTTTTGCCCCAGGGCTTCTGGCGCCGGACACCGGTTCGGTAATGATGAAGAACGCCCCCAGCATGGTCGCACCGGTCAGCAGATGAAACAGCGGCGAGCCATGGGAATCGGAGCCCGAACCGTTCCAGCACAGCAGGCTGATGACGAACAGGCTGGCCAGCATGCCGACCGGGGCATGCCAACTGATCACTCTTCGTTGCAGGAGAAACATTCCGCCCGCCAGAAACGCCAGGTTCACCCACTCCACACCGCGTCCGCCGTAGTGGCCGAATGCCGGATTGCCGGCAAACAGTTCATCCATGGTCAGGCTTTTGTTGATCCGCAGGCTGTCCAGTGCCGTGGCCTGCACCCACGCATCCGGTGCCTGGCCGACACCGAACACTTGCTGCAAGCCACTCAACAGGTCCATGACATGGGGCGATGGCCAATGGGTCATGGGTTGGGGGAAGGCCACCAGCACCAAAGCAAATCCGAGCATCGCCGGGTTGAAGGGATTTGAGCCGACGCCGCCATACAAGTGTTTGCCAAAGATCATCGCAAAGGCAGCGGCACTGAGGGGCAGCCACCATGGGCAGTAGGGCGGCAGCGCCAGGGCCAGCAAGGTGGCACTGACCAGCGCGCTACCGTCACTCAGGGTTGGCACCAGCGGTCGCTTGCGCCATTGCACGACGGCCGCTTCAACGGCCAGCGCAGCAGCGGCCGCCAGAACCAGGTTGATCAACACGCCCCAGCCGTATAGCCAGAACGCGGCGAGCACTCCCGGCAGCGTAGCCAGCAGCACCAGCTTCATGGCCTGCTGCAGGCGCTCATCAACGGTTTCAAGGGCTGGCATGGGCGTTCACCTGGCGTTCGGCTTCGCCGAGTGCGCGCTCCAGGGCTTCGATGTGCTCCGCCGGTGCTTCGTTGGCCTGAGCCTTCTTGAGTTCGGCACGGCGCATGGCCAACTGGATCTTGGCCCGTTTCAGATCGGCATCATTTGACGACACCGTTGCGACCGTCTGCGCAGTGGCCGGTGGCGCGGTGCTTTCCAGTTGCGCCAGGTTTTGTTCGGCGTCTTCGAATTGCTGTTGCAGGACAATCAACTGCGATTGCTGTTCGAAGGTCGGTGGATGTCCGAAGGCTTTCAGCGACTTGTGCAGCTGCGCCCGACTCATCGCCACATCGATCTTCGCCTTTTTCAGCGCGGCATCGGCAGTGGCGGCTTTCTGTGCGCGGACGCGCTCGAGGGCGGCCTGTACCGGGTCGACTGTCGCTTCGCTAGGTTGCGTGGCACGTTGTCGGGCCTGGCGTTCGGCGATTTTCTGTTGCTCTTCGCGCTGCAAGCGGGCATTGCGCTGTTCGAAGCGGCGCCGCGCGTGATCGCGCTTGAGGGCACGGGCCTGCTGCGCTTGCGGTGTGAGGGCCAGGCCCCCGACAACCGGTAATACGGTGTCCAGCGGTAGCGGGCGCATTTCGATGCAGTCTACCGGGCAGGGTGCTACGCAGAGGTCGCAACCGGTGCACTCATCGATGATCACCGTGTGCATCAGTTTGGCCGCCCCGACAATGGCATCGATCGGACAGGCCTGAATACACTTGGTGCAACCGATACACTCGGCCTCGCGGATATAGGCGATCTGTGCAGGTGCCGAGCCGCGGGTGATGTCCAGCTCCAGCACCGGCACCTTCAGCAACTCGGCCAGGGCCGCGATGGTTTCGTTGCCGCCGGGCGGGCACTTGTTGATCGGCTCGCCGCTGGCAATGCCTTCGGCGTAGGGCTTGCACCCGGGGTGGCCGCACTTGCCGCATTGGGTTTGCGGCAAGAGTGCGTCGATGAGTTGAATCAGACTCATGTTTTGATCAGTCCGCTGAATCCGAGAAAAACCACTGCGATCAGGCCGGCACCGATCAGGTCGATCGGCAGGCCGCGAAAGGGCAGGGGCACATCGTTGTCGGCCGTACGTTCACGCAAATCAGTGAACAGGCTCAACACCAGCCAGAAACCCAACCCGGCACCGAGGCTCAAGGCTGTGGCGTGAAACAAGCCTTTGTCCTCCTGAACATTGAGCAAGGCCACGCCGAGTACGCCGGCATTGCCAAGCAGCAACGGCCAGAGGCCTTCGAACGACAGTGTCGAAAACACCCGCGCCAGCAGCTTCAGCAACGGGCCGATCAGCAACACGCTCAATGGCAGAAACACAAACAGACGCAGCGCCGTCAATTGCAGCGGCATCAGCAGCCAGTGATAGAGCGCGTAACCGAGCATGCCCACGATCAGCATCAGGCACGTCGTCGCAATGCCCAAGGCATGGACCTGACGGCGCTGGCCGGCCAACAGCGGATCGACGCCCAGCGGCCAGTGCAACACGAGGTTGTTGATCAGGGCTGCACTGATAAGCGTCAGAAGCGTTTCGGTCATGATCGTCCATATCCGATGCTGGATAACTCTGTAGGAGCTGCCGCAGGCTGCGATCTTTTGATCTTGCTCTTACAAAAGCCAAGATCGCAGCCTGCGGCAGCTCCTACAGGAGTCAGTATGGGCCAGACATGAAAATCCCACAGTCGCGCCAGGCACGACTGTGGGATCGGTTTGCCGCAGATCTTACTTGATGCGCTGACCCGGCTTGGCGCCGCTGTCGGGGCTGAGCAGGTAGATCTCTTCACCGCCAGGACCGGCTGCCATCACCATGCCTTCGGAGATGCCGAACTTCATTTTCCGTGGCTTGAGGTTGGCGATCATCATGGTCAGGCGGCCATCGAGCTTGGACGGGTCCGGGTAAGCGCTCTTGATCCCGGAGAACACGTTGCGTTGCTCGTCACCGATGTCCAGGGTCAGGCGCAGCAGCTTGTCGGCGCCTTCCACATGTTCGGCCTTGACGATCAGCGCGACGCGCAAATCGACTGCCGCGAAGGTGTCGAACTCGATTTCCGGCGACAGAGGATCCTTGGCCAGTTCGCCATTGCCGGCAGGTGCGGCTTCGCCGGTGTCGGTCTGGCTGGCGGTCAGGTCTTCTTTCGAGGCGTCGGTCATGGCTTGCACCTTGACCGGGTCGATGCGGGTCATCAACGGCTTGAACTCGTTCAACTGATGGTTGGCGAGCAAGGTCGCGTGGTCGTTCCAGGTCAGCGGTGCGACGTTGAGGAACGCCTCGGCGTCGGCGGCCAGCAGCGGCAGCACAGGCTTGAGGAAGATCACCAACTGGCGGAACAGGTTGACGCCGGTGGCGCAGATCGCCTGGACTTCATCCTGCTTGCCTTCCTGCTTGTTCAGCGACCACGGAGCCTTGTCGGCGATCCAGGCGTTGGCGCGGTCGGCCAGGCCCATGATCTCGCGCATGGCGCGGGCGAAGTCGCGGGCTTCGTAGGCGTCGGCAATGCCTGGCGCGGCGGCCAGGAATGCGTCGGTCAGTTCAGGCGCGGCGTTGGTGTCGACCATCACGCCAGCATTGCCTTTGTGAATGAAGCCGGCACAACGGCTGGCGATGTTGACGACCTTGCCCACCAGGTCCGAGTTGACCTTCTGCACGAAGTCTTCGAGGTTCAGGTCGAGGTCGTCGACGCCACGCCCGAGCTTGGACGCGTAGTAGTAGCGCAGGTATTCCGGCGACAGGTGATCCAGGTAGGTGCGGGCCTTGATGAACGTGCCGCGGGACTTGGACATCTTCTGGCCGTTGACGGTCAGGTAGCCGTGCACGTTGATCCCGGTCGGCTTGCGGTAGCCGGCGCCTTCGAGCATGGCTGGCCAGAACAGGGCGTGGAAGTTGACGATGTCCTTGCCGATGAAGTGGTACAGCTCAGCGGTGGAGTCCTTGCCCCAGAACGCGTCGAAGTCCAGCTCCGGCGTGCGGTTGCACAGGTTCTTGAAGCTGGCCATGTAGCCGATCGGCGCATCCAGCCACACGTAGAAGTATTTGCCCGGCTCGTCGGGGATCTCGAAACCGAAGTACGGCGCATCGCGGGAGATGTCCCACTGTTGCAGGCCGGCATCCAGCCATTCGGCGATCTTGTTGGCCACGGCATCCTGCAGGGTGCCGCTGCGGGTCCAGGTCTGCAGCATTTGCTGGAAGTCTGGCAGCTTGAAGAAGAAGTGCTGGGAATCCTTGAGCACCGGGGTGGCGCCGGAGATGGCCGACTTCGGATCCTTCAGGTCGGTTGGCGCGTAGGTCGCGCCGCATTTTTCGCAGTTGTCGCCGTACTGGTCTTCGGTGCCGCATTTCGGGCAGGTGCCCTTGATGAAGCGGTCGGCCAGGAACATTTTCTTTTCCGGGTCGAAATACTGGGTGATCGAGCGTGTGGCGATGTGCCCGGCGTCACGCAGCTTCAGGTAGATCTGGCTCGACAGCTCACGGTTTTCTTCGGCGTGAGTGGAGTGGAAATTGTCGAAGTCGACCAGGAACTCGGCAAAGTCGGCGCTGTGTTCAGCCTGGACGTTGGCGATCAGTTGTTCCGGGGTGATGCCTTCCTTTTCCGCGCGCAGCATGATCGCCGAACCGTGGGCGTCGTCGGCGCAGACATAGATGCATTGATTGCCGCGGTGCTTCTGGAAGCGCACCCACATATCGGTCTGGATGTATTCCAGCATGTGGCCAAGATGGATCGAACCATTGGCATAGGGCAGGGCGCTGGTGACGAGGATCTTGCGTGGCTCGGACATGGGGCTCGGCTACTTGATGAAACGGAGGTCGGCCACTATAAAGCGCTGGCGCATATTTTTCATCCTGTGAGCCTGTTTCATTGGATGAGCAGCCAGAAAAGATCGCAGCCTTCGGCAGCTCCTACAGGAGCTGCCGAAGGCTGCGATCTTTTGAGGTACGATACCCATCATCTTTTCCAGTCCCGTTTTCGGAGTTGCCCATGAGCGCCGTCAATCGCGCAGCGGTGGAAGCCGTCCTTCGCCAATACACCGACCCTTACCTGAACCAGGACCCGGTCAGCGCCGGGTGCGTGCGCAACATCGACATCCAGGGCGACCGCGTCAGCGTCCAGCTCGAATTGGGTTACGCCGCCGGTCTGTTCAAGAGTGGCTGGGCGCAGATGCTGGAAATGGCCATTCAAGGTCTGGACGGCGTGTCGAGTGCCAAAGTCGATATCACCAGCGTGATTGCCGCGCACAAGGCCCAGGCGCAGATCCCGGGGCTGGCCAACGTCAAGAACGTCGTGGCCGTGGCGTCCGGCAAGGGGGGCGTGGGCAAATCCACCACCGCGGCCAACCTGGCTTTGGCCCTGGCCCGCGAAGGCGCCAAGGTCGGGATTCTCGATGCGGACATCTACGGTCCGAGCCAGGGCATCATGTTTGGTATCCCGGAGCGCACTCGTCCTGAGGTCAAGGATCAGAAATGGTTCGTTCCGCTCAAGTCCCATGGCGTCGAAGTGATGTCCATGGCCTTTCTCACCGATGACAACACACCGATGGTCTGGCGTGGTCCGATGGTCTCCGGCGCCTTGCTGCAACTGGTGACCCAGACCGCGTGGGGCGATCTGGATTACCTGGTCATCGACATGCCGCCGGGTACCGGTGACATCCAGCTGACCCTGGCGCAGAAAGTGCCGGTGGCCGGTGCGGTCATCGTGACCACCCCGCAGGACCTGGCTTTGCTGGACGCGCGCAAGGGCGTGGAAATGTTCCGCAAGGTCAACATCCCGGTGCTGGGCGTGGTGGAAAACATGGCCGTGCACATCTGCTCCAACTGCGGACATGCCGAGCATCTGTTCGGTGAGGGTGGTGGCGTGAAGCTGGCCAACCAGTATGGCGTCGAGCTGCTGGCCTCGTTGCCGCTGTCGATGGTCATCCGCGAACAGGCCGATAGCGGCAAGCCGACGGTGATCGCCGAGCCTGACAGCCAGATCGCCATGGTTTACCAGGAGCTGGCCCGTCATGTCGGTGCGCGGATCGTATTGCAGGAAGCTTTGACGCCGGCGATGCCGAACATCAGCATCAGCGACGATTGATTCCTGTTAAAAGATCGCAGCCTGCGGCAGCTCCTACACGGGATTGATGTTCACCCTGTAGGAGCTGCCGAAGGCTGCGATCTTTTGATCTTGCCTTAGATCCGCAACCCGCCATCCATCTCCAGAATCCGACCGGTGTAATAGTCGTTCTCGAAGATGTACGCCGCCGAATGTGCGATCTCTTCCGGCTTGCCCATACGCTTGAGCGGAATGCCGGCAGTCATTTTTTCCAGCGCTTCAGGCTTCATGCCCAGGGTCATCTCGGTTTCGATGAAGCCCGGTGCAATGCCGGCCACGCGAATGCCGTAGCGCGCCAGTTCCTTGGCCCAGGTCACGGTCGCCGCAGCGACACCGGCCTTGGCCGCCGAGTAGTTGGTCTGGCCGATGTTGCCGGCACGGGAAATCGACGAGATATTGATGATCGCGCCGCTGTTGTTCAGCTCGACCATTTTCGCCGCGACTTCACGGGTGCACAGGAACACGCCGGTCAGGTTGACGTCGATGACCGACTGCCACTGGGCCAGGCTCATCTTGGTCATTTCGCCATCCTTGACCTTGAGCAACAGGCCGTCACGCAGGATCCCGGCATTGTTGATCAGGCCGTGGATCGCGCCGAAATCTTCGGCGACCTGGGCGACCATGTGGGTCACTTGCTCTTCGTTGGCGACGTTGCACAGGTAAGCTCGGGCTTCGACACCCTTGGCCTTGCAGGCCGTGACAGCGGCGTCGAGTTTTTCCTGATTGAGGTCGACCAGGGCGAGCTTCGCGCCCTTGCCGGCGAAATACTCGGCCATGGAGCGACCTAAACCCTGGCAACCGCCAGTGATAATGATTACTTTGTCAGTGAGTTGCATTCGCATGTCCCCCGGTAGCAGGTCTGAGTGGTTTCCTTGTAGAGAGCCTCTCGATCTGCGCCTGATGTGGCCCGGCTGCACATGAGAACTGCCCCCGATGGCATGCTGGGACTTTCACCAGCAGCTTGTCCGTTTTTATGACGGATTCTATTTAAGGAGTCATAAATTGAGCGTTGAAGCGGCTAAGCATGCACGAGAATTGCTCCTCAAGGAATACCGTGGAGTGCTCTCGACGCACTCCAAGTCAATGCCCGGTTTTCCGTTCGGCTCCGTGGTTCCGTACTGCCTGGATGAGCAGGGCCGGCCGCTGATCCTGATCAGCCGCATCGCCCAGCACACCCATAATCTGCAGAAAGACCCGAAATGCTCGCTGTTCGTGGGTGAGCGTGGGGCTGAGGATGTGCAAGCCGTTGGTCGCCTGACCTACCTGGCTGAGGCACAGCAGCTCGAAGACGAAGCCGCCATCGAAGCCGCTTCCGAGCGTTACTACCGCTACTTCCCGGAGTCGCAGGGTTATCACAAGGCCCACGATTTCGACTTCTGGGTGCTCAAGCCGGTGCGCCACCGTTACATCGGCGGTTTTGGCGCGATTCATTGGGTCAACGACCTGACTCTGGCCAACCCGTTCGCCGGCAAGGCCGAAGTGAGCATGGTCGAGCACATGAACGCGGATCACGCCAAGGCCATCGCCCATTACGTCGAGCTGGCCGGGCTGCCGAAAAACGTGCCGGCGCAAATGGCCGGCATCGATACCGAAGGCATGCACCTGCGTATCGGCCAGAGCCTTTACTGGTTGCCGTTTCAAGCTCCTTGTAATACGCCGACACAAGTCCGCGAAGCCTTGGTTTCTCTGGCTCACGCCGAACATTGGCCGAAAAATGAAGTGGCCGACGCTTGAATTCACGAAACGGCGACGTCATCTAAGGTGAACTGGCAAGGCATTCTTGCGTTGAGGAACCATTTGATGCGCCCTTTTTTGTTGCTCTTTCTGCTGTTCCCGGTGTTGGAGCTGTTCGTATTCGTCAAGGTGGCAGGGGCCATCGGGTTTTTCCCGGCCCTGCTGCTGATCATTCTCGGCTCGATGTTCGGTGTGTTCGTGCTGCGCATCGCCGGCCTGGCCACGGCCCTGCGTGCCCGTGAAAGCCTGAACCGCGGTGAGTTGCCGGCCCAGACCATGCTCGAAGGCCTGATGCTGGCTTTGGCCGGTGGCCTGCTGATTCTTCCGGGTTTCATCAGCGATATGATCGGCCTGATCATGCTGCTGCCGTTCAGTCGCCGTCTGCTGGCGGGCAAGATGCGCCAGCGCGCCGAAGAGCAGGCCATGCGTCAGCGCGCGTTCGCCGACGACCTCCAGGCCCGTGGCGGTCCAGCCCCCCGCGAGCCTTTGGGGCGTGAACCGAATGTGATCGAAGGCGAGTTCGAACACCGCGATACCAAGTAAAACGCCCATCGACACGGCACCTTCGGGTGCCGTGTTCGTTTGCGGGGCATCGAGCTGAAAATTTTTCGCTGCCCGCCCTTGTAATAAGCTTATGCGCCCTTATGTAACGGTCACCGCAAGGTTTCTGGCGAACACGCCAGACAGACTTCCGCGGTTCGCTTGACGAACCGCAACCGGCACCGCCGGCCTTTGTTAAACCCGCCGGGACTACACCGGCCGATGAAAACCACAATTAGGAGAGATCGACAATGAAGCTTCGTCCTCTGCATGACCGCGTCGTCATCCGTCGCAGCGAAGAAGAAAAGAAAACCGCTGGCGGTATCGTCCTGCCAGGTTCGGCTGCTGAAAAAGCCAACAGCGGCGAAATCCTCGCTGTAGGCACCGGCCGCGTACTGGAAAGCGGTGAAGTGCGTGCACTGTCCGTGAAAGTGGGCGACAAGGTTGTGTTCGGTCCTTACTCCGGCAGCAACACTGTGAAAGTCGACGGCGAAGACCTGCTGGTAATGAGCGAGAACGAAATCCTCGCTGTTATCGAAGGCTGATTACCCGCTCATTTTCCCGCTACTTCAAAGTATTTAAGGAATATCGATCATGGCTGCTAAAGAAGTTAAATTCGGCGATTCCGCCCGCAAGAAAATGCTCACCGGTGTCAACGTCCTGGCTGACGCAGTAAAAGCGACCCTGGGCCCGAAAGGCCGTAACGTGATCATCGAGAAGAGCTTCGGCGCTCCGACCATCACCAAGGACGGCGTTTCCGTAGCCAAAGAAATCGAACTGGAAGACCGTTTCGAAAACATGGGCGCGCAGCTGGTCAAAGACGTTGCCTCCCGTGCCAACGATGACGCAGGCGACGGCACCACCACCGCTACCGTTCTGGCTCAGTCGATCGTCAACGAAGGCCTGAAAGCCGTCGCTGCCGGCATGAACCCGATGGATCTGAAGCGCGGTATCGACAAGGCGACCATCGCGATCGTCAAAGAGCTCAAAGCCCTGTCCAAGCCATGCGCCGACACCAAGGCTATCGCTCAGGTAGGTACCATCTCCGCCAACTCCGACAACTCCATCGGCGACATCATTGCCGAAGCCATGGAAAAAGTCGGTAAAGAAGGCGTGATCACCGTTGAAGAAGGCTCGGGCCTGGAAAACGAACTGTCGGTTGTTGAAGGCATGCAGTTCGACCGTGGCTACCTGTCCCCGTACTTCGTCAACAAGCCAGAGACCATGGTCGCTGAGCTGGACGGCCCGCTGATCCTGCTGGTCGACAAGAAGATCTCGAACATCCGCGAAATGCTGCCAGTGCTGGAAGCCGTTGCCAAAGCCGGCCGTCCACTGCTGATCGTGGCCGAAGACGTTGAAGGCGAAGCCCTGGCGACTCTGGTTGTGAACAACATGCGTGGCATCGTCAAAGTCGCAGCCGTCAAGGCGCCAGGCTTCGGCGACCGTCGCAAGGCCATGCTGCAGGATATCGCCGTTCTGACCGGCGGTACCGTGATCTCCGAAGAGATCGGCCTGAGCCTGGAAAGCGCAACCCTGGAAAACCTGGGCAGCGCCAAGCGCGTGACCCTGTCCAAGGAAAACACCATCATCGTTGACGGTGCTGGCGTACACGGCGACATCGAAGCACGCATCGCTCAGATCCGTGCCCAGGTTGCCGAGACTTCCTCGGACTACGACCGTGAAAAACTGCAAGAGCGTCTGGCCAAGCTGTCCGGCGGCGTTGCAGTGATCAAGGTTGGCGCTGGTTCCGAAGTTGAAATGAAAGAGAAGAAAGCCCGCGTTGAAGACGCCCTGCACGCTACCCGTGCAGCCGTTGAAGAAGGCGTGGTACCTGGCGGTGGCGTGGCCCTGATCCGTGCTCTGGAAGCACTGACCGAACTGAAAGGCGACAACGCCGATCAGGACGTGGGTATCGCTGTTCTGCGTCGCGCTGTTGAAGCGCCACTGCGCCAGATCGTTGCCAACTCCGGCGACGAGCCAAGTGTAGTTGTCGACAAGGTCAAGAACGGCGAAGGCAGCTTCGGCTACAACGCTGCGACTGGCGAATACGGCGACATGATCGAAATGGGCATCCTGGACCCAACCAAGGTTACCCGTTCGGCTCTGCAAGCTGCAGCCTCGATCGGCGGTCTGATCCTGACCACCGAAGCTGCTGTTGCTGATGCACCGAAGAAAGACGGCGGTGCTGGCGGCGGTATGCCAGACATGGGCGGTATGGGCGGCATGGGCGGCATGATGTAAGCCAGCCTTACCCCTGTACGAAAAAACCCCGCCTGCGACAGCAGGCGGGGTTTTTTATTGCCGGGAATTTGAAGGACGCCTCGGTCTAGTGTGGGAGCGGGCTTGCTCGCGAAAGCGATGTGTCAGACAACATGTTTGTTGAATGTTGAACCGCTTTCGCGAGCAAGCCCGCTCCCACATTTTCGATCTGTGTTTCAGGCACTCACCGGTTGTGCTTTGGCAACAGCGTCGGTTCGGGAAGCAGGCCGATAAAGAATGCAGTAGTAAGACCCCAGGCAAATCAGCCAGCAGAACACCGCCGTCCACACGTTGTGCGAGAAAAAGTGCGCCCCCTGCATCATCCGCCCGATGGAAAACACCGAACCCAGGGCAAATGCAAAGACAAATGCCGCACGAGCCATGCGCGGGCGACGATCACGCAGTACGAAAAACAGGGCAAACAGGGTGAAGCCGGTGGCCGCATGGCCGCCAGGCCAGCAGCGTCCCGGTTTATCGGTATGCGGGCGAGGGCTCAACAGTTCGCTGTACGTCTCATGACCGCCGAACTGCTCAAGGCTCCATGGGCATTGCACCGCCGTCACCGCTTTCATTGGCGTGACAAAGGAGGTCGCCAGGCCCAGGGACAACACCAGGCAACCCAGTTCCCGCTTGTACGGTTTAAGCCTGGCCATGAAGAACGAGGCGATGAAGCCGAGGACGGCAAACACCGAGAAGGCGATGACGACTTGCTTGGCGCGATCGTGCAGGATGTTTTCCAGGAAGTAACTGTGCCGTCCGATGAAGTCACCCGCGACCGGGTCGTAGAACAGCTTGGCAAGGTCCATGTCCAGTGAGGTCAGTTCGAGCAACACCAGAATGATCGCCGCAACGGCGGGAACCCCCAGGCACACCCAAAAGTTGAGTGAGCGCGGGGCAGGGCGGACAGCGGTTGATGACATGGTGGATCCTGAACAAAGGAAAAAGCCCCGGGGCGTCAGCCCGGGGCGATTCGGTTAACGTTCGCCGACTTGACCGGCACCCTCCTTGGGCGCCTTCCAGCCAAGTAGCTGTTGCTTGAAGCCATAACTGGCGGTTTGGTAATAAGTGATGGCGCGGGTGATCAACGGGTCATTGGCGGTCGACCGGGACTCGCGGCTTTCGGTCAGCGCGTCATCGTGGCGACGCAATCCCTGGCGAGGGCTCAAAATCGCCAGGTCCTTGCCGTCGAACAACCCCAGGTGCTGGTAGTTACCGACGACCACCCGTGGCGGCAGCGGGTTATCCTGCAACAGGTTACGTCCAAAGAATGTCGATTCATAATCCAGATTGAGCAGGCCGAGCAAGGTCGGCGCCAGATCGATCTGGCTGGCCAATTGTGCAGTTTCCCGAGCCTCGATCAACTTGGGTGCATAGATGAACAGCGGAATCTGATAGTTGGCGATGGGCAAGTCTTCCTTGCCGGCGCTGCCTGCGGTGTGGTCCGCGACAAAGACGAAGATTGTATTGTCAAACCAGGGTTTCTGACGCGCCTGATCGAGAAACCGACCGATGGCGTAGTCGGTGTATTTCACCGCGCCGTCACGGCCGTTGCCGGACTTGATGTCGATCCGGTTGTCCGGATAGGTGTAAGGGCGATGGTTGGACGTCGTCATCAACTGCAGCAGGAATGGCTGCTGTTTGGCATAGTCGGCATCGGCCAGTTTCAGTGTCTGATTGTAGAGATCTTCGTCTGCCATGCCCCAGGCATTCTTGAAGTGAATCTCCGACTCCTCGACGCTGCTCTGGTCTACGACGCGATAACCATTGCCACTGAAGAACGCATTCATGTTGTCGAAATAACCGCGGCCGCCGTAAACAAATACGCTGTCATAGCCCACGGCATTGAGTTGCTGGCCAAGGCTGGCAAAACCGCTTTCACGACCCACGCGCTTGACGATCGAGCGACCGGGCGTTGGCGGAATCGCCAGGGTGATGGCTTCCAGGCCGCGATCGGTGCGGGTGCCGGTGGCGTAGAAGTTATTGAAATACAGGCTCTGTTGGCGCAAGGCATCAAGGTTGGGCGTCAGGTTGCGGGTGTCGCCGTTGCTGCCCATGTACTTGGCGCTGAAACTTTCAATGGTGACCAGCACGATGTTGGGCTTGCGCAACGTGCCCGGGTTATCGATTTGCCGACGGATGTCCTGCGGGTCCTGACCCACGAAGCGGGCATCGGGTTCTGCCAGTTCGGCGCGAATCTGCTGGGCAACCACTTCCGCCGGCAGCGTGCTGTAGAACTGTGGGTAGTCCAGTTCGTTGTTACGGAACGCGGCGAAGAACTGGTAGGGACCGTTGCTCGCCAATTCGTTCTGATAGGCGTTGCCGCCCTGGGCGCGCGGGGCGTCCTGGCTGAGCAGTTGCAGGCTCAGGCCGGCGATGGTCAGCAAACCGAGCGCATTCAGCAGACGGCCACGCAGCGGGGGTAACGGCGCATCGAGTGCAGCGTTGAAAGCTTTACGCAATACAAGGCTCAGGACCACGGCCAACACGGCGAGGATGCTCAGCAGCGTGCCGATCGGGTACGACTCCAGCAGGTTGTTCAGTACTTCGTCGGAATACACCAGGTAGTCGACGGCGATGAAGTTGAAGCGCACGCCGAACTCATCCCAGAACAGCCACTCGGCCACCGCGGTGAACAGCATCGCGAACAGACTGACGGTCAGCAGACCTTGAAGGAACCAGCGATGGCCACGGGTGCGCCAAAGAGCCGGCGGGCACAGCAACAGGTAGAGCCCCATGGGCAGTGCCGCGTAGGCAATGAAACCAAGGTCGTAGAGCAGCCCGATACCGAACACCGACAGAAATCCGCTGCCGGCCTCATCCAGATGCGTGAGGAGCAGGACTGTTCGAGTCAGAAAAAATATCGCCAGCCAGATGCCGCTGACCAGCAGCAAAAAGCGCAGGGGGGCTGTCTTCAAATAGTCCATTTTTTTTATTCCTTATTATCAATCGCGTGACAGTCTTCACCGGCCGCTGTTGTCAGCGCGTGAATCGATAGTGAAAAACTTGTCAATCATACATTTTGGTTGAGCAAATTGATTCACCCACAGCCTTCCCCTAGCCGTGAGCCACACTTGGCCTTAAGCTGCGCGGGCCACGACGGCCGTTACTGTGGACGGAGAGATACCCATGCGAATTCTATTGGTTGAAGACAACCGCGATATCCTGGCCAACCTGGCCGATTACCTGGGGCTCAAAGGCTATACCGTGGATTGCGCGCAGGATGGTCTGTCTGGCCTGCATCTGGCGGCCACCGAGCACTACGATTTGATCGTGCTCGATATCATGTTGCCCGGCATCGATGGCTACACCTTGTGCAAACGCCTGCGCGAAGATGCCCGCCGCGAAACGCCGGTGATCATGCTCACGGCCCGCGATCAACTGGACGACCGTCTGCAAGGCTTCAAGTCCGGCGCCGATGATTACCTGATCAAGCCGTTTGCCCTGTCTGAACTGGCGGCGCGTATCGAAGCAGTCATGCGCCGGACCCAGGGCGGCGGGCGGCGGACCTTGCAGGTCGGCGACCTGAACTATGACCTCGACACCCTGGAAGTCACCCGCGAAGGCCGATTGCTGAAACTCAACCCGGTTGGCCTGAAATTGCTCGCCGTGTTGATGCAGAAAAGCCCGCATGTGTTGCGTCGTGAAATTCTTGAAGAGGCGCTGTGGGGGGACGATTGTCCGGACAGCGACAGCCTGCGCAGCCATGTCCACCAACTGCGCCAGGTGATCGACAAGCCGTTCGCCAAGCCATTGCTGCAAACCGTGCACGGTGTGGGGTATCGCCTGGCCGAGGGGCGTGATGGAGTTTAAGCAGAGCCTTTCCCAACGCATCATCATTGCCTTTGCGCTGATGAGCGCACTGGTGGCGGGTGCCTTTGCCATGGGCATCGTGGCGACCGTGCACCTGGTGGAGGAAAAACTGATTTCGGCAGGCCTGGGCGGTGATTTGCAGCGCCTGTTGCTGATGGACAACGTCACGGACTGGAGCCATCGTCCCGAACCCGACCAATTGTTCTACTTCAGCAACGGGCCCGGCGATTTCAGGTTGCCCAAGGATTTGCGCCATTTGGAGCCGGGTTTTCACGAAGTCTTCCGTGAAAACCTGTCGTACCACGCGATGGTCGAAATCGTCGACGGCCGACGTTACGTGTTGTTGCAGGACCAGAGCGACTTCGAAGAGCGTGAGCGGGTGCTGTTTGCCGTGGTGCTGGTGGGTTTCGTACTGAGCCTGGCACTGGCGGTGTTTCTCGGCTGGGTCCTGGCACGCAAGGTCATGGCACCGGTGGTGCGGCTGGCCCGGCAGGTACGCCATCGCGATCAACTGCTCGGCCTGGCCCCCCCTTTGGCCCCGGATTATGCCGCCGACGAAGTGGGCGAGTTGGCCGTGGCTTTCGACGCTACCCTCGGGCGCTTGCGTCAGGCCCTGACTCGTGAGCGCTTGTTTACCAGCGACGTTAGCCATGAATTGCGCACGCCCCTGATGATATTGGCCAGTTCCTGCGAGTTGTTGCTGGAAAACCCTGGTCTCGATCAACGTGGCCGCGCCCAGGTCGAGCGCATTGCCCGGGCGTGTGAAGAAATGCGTGAGCTGGTGCAAACCTTCCTGATGCTGGCCCGTGCCCAGCGCGAAGACGCCAGCATGTCACCGCAGCAGTCCCTGGGCCAGGTGGCCGAGGGACTGCTCGTTCTGTGGCGCGAGCCCATTGAAAGCAAAGGGTTGAAGTTGATTTTCGAACCGGGCATGCCTGAGCCCAAGGGCTACAATGCAACACTGCTGCACGCTGTGATGGGTAACTTGCTGCGCAACGCCTTGCATTACACCGAACGGGGCTTCATTCGCCTGAGCCTGACGGGCACGGGCTTTGTGGTCGAGGACAGTGGGGTGGGGATTCCCGAGGAGAAACGCGAGGCGATGTTCGAACCTTTTGTTCGAGGCAACGAAAAGCGTGGGGAAGGTCTGGGTCTTGGGCTTTCACTGGTGCAGCGGATTTGTGAAAACCAGGGCTGGAGCGTCAGCCTGACGACGATGGAGCCCAGTGGCTGCCGTTTTCAGGTGGAGCTATCCCGAACTTGATCCGTTGAGTTGGCCGTCCAGAAAACCCAATCAATTCAGTAAAACCCTGTAATAATTGCGGGTTTCCCATAACGATATTTTCACAAATGGATGACCAGTCGCCGACACCGCAAAATCTAAGGTAGTTGCTATCAGAAGTTCAGGAGACCTGATGATGGACGGCCCGATCAAACTCGATTTTTCAGAAAAGTACGACGATCAACACGCGCAACGCTATTTGCGCAAACACCAGGAAGGTCTCGGCCGTCGATTGTCCCATTGGCGTGACGAACAACTGGCGCGCAAGGCGCTGGCCCTGGTTGGCGAGCCGGGTTTGGTCCTCGATTTGCCTTGTGGTGCAGGGCGTTTCTGGCCCTTGTTGGCGGAAAAGTCCAACCGTGTGATCATCGGTGCCGATAACTCGGAATCCATGCTGAAGATCGCAACCCAGGCGCAACCGGCCGATGTGGTGAAGCGGGTACAACCCTTGCACACATCGGCATTCGACATCGCCTTGCCGGACAACGCCGTCGACAGCATTTTTTGCATGCGCTTGCTCCACCACATCGGTGAAGCCGAGCATCGCATGGCTATCCTGCGTGAATTCGAGCGGGTTTCCCGCGACAGCGTGATCATTTCGCTGTGGGTCGATGGCAACTTCAAGGCCTGGAAACGCAAGCGTTCGGAGAAAACCCGTGGGCAGGAAGGTTACCAAAACCGGTTTGTGTTACCGGCCGCTACCGTAGAGAAGGAATTTGAGCAGGCGGGTTTCCGCATCCAGGAACAACTGGACTTTTTGCCGCTCTATGCCATGTGGCGAGTTTACGTATTACGCAAGAGGTAACAGGATGGCAGTGCAGTGTGCAGCAGAAACGGAAGTCGTTCCCCAGGACCGCTTCGATTACTTCTGGAATCAGCGCGGTGAATGGGTGGAAGAACCCAACGTCCGTCGCGGCGGGGAAAGCGGTGTTCAACGCCTGATGGGCGGTGATGGTCAACTGCTCTACGTCAAGCGCCAGACCGGGCATATCCATCGTAGCTGGCAGCACCCTTTCGGGCGGCCTACGGTACTGCGCGAGCATACCGCGCTCACCGGTGTGACGGTGCTTGGCGTACGGGTTCCGGAAATCGTTTTCTGTGGGGCACAGCGCGATCCCGTGCACAAATGGCGCGCCTTGCTGGTCACCAAGTCGCTGGACGGCTTCGAGGAAATCGATCGCTGGTACGCCGCGGGTGGTCGCGAGCGTCATGGTGAGGCCATTAACGAACGAGTGCTCAAGGACCTGGCTGAAAACCTGGCTCGCATGCACAAGGGCCGCTGGCAGCACGGTTGCCTTTACGACAAGCACGTATTCGTTCGCGTGACCGGTGAGGGCGAGACGGCCAAGGTCGAAGTGGCCCTGATCGATCTGGAGAAATGCCGACAGCGTTTGACGGCCCGTCGCGCAGCTCTCCATGACATGAAACAGTTGCGTCGCCACTCGTCGTTCAGCGATGCAGACTGGAAAAAGCTCGTCTACTTTTATGAGACGGCGTTTGGCAGCGCTATCAAGGGTTTATAGCGATGAAACTCGAAATTGCACGAGGTTTGTTTCTGGTAGGAGCCTTGGCAGTTGCATCGATCGCGATGGCAACCTGGGAGCAACCACGCCCCCAGGTTCTCAGCTCGATAAGCGCAGAAGAACATTGTCCGTTGCCGCGGGTTGCGAAGGCATCCGTGGCCACTCGACCCGATCATGATTTATTGTTATTCATGTTCGGACTTTCTCAGGGATTGAGGCCGCAAAGTTGAATCGATTGAAGCCAAAATGAAAGGCCTCGCACTTGCGAGGCCTTTTTTTTGCCCTGACTTCCAAACATGCACGATTCAATGTGGGAGCGGGCTTGCTCGCGAAAGCGGTGTGTCATTCAACCAATAAGTTGACTGATCAATCGCCTTCGCGAGCAAGCCCGCTCCCACAGGTTTTTCTGCGTCAGCGCTTATCGGGTTTGGCCAGCACCGTGTAGACGCAAGGCAACACAAACAGGGTGAACAAGGTGCCGATCGACATGCCGGTCGCGATGACCGTGCCTATGTCGAACCGGCTGACCGCGCCAGCACCGGTGGCGATGATCAAGGGCACCATGCCGAACACCATCGCCGCGGTGGTCATCAACACCGGACGCAGGCGGATGGCCGCCGCTTCCTCCACGGCTTCCCGCGCCGTCAGGCCCTTGTCCTTGCGTAGCTGGTTGGCGAATTCGACGATCAGAATGCCATGCTTGCTGATCAACCCGATCAACGTCACCAGACCGACCTGGGTGTAGATGTTCATGCTCGACCAACCCAGGAACAGCGGAATCAACGCGCCGCAGATAGACAGGGGCACGGTGACCAGGATCACCAGCGGGTCGCGGAAGCTTTCGAACTGCGCCGCCAACACCAGGAAAATGATCGCCAGCGCCAGGGCAAAGGTGACCCACAGGGCGCTGCCTTCCTGTACGTACTGCCTCGACGCGCCGGCGTAGTCGAAGGCAAAACCGACCGGTGCCTCTTCGCGGGCGATCTGGCGCACGAGGTCGATGGCTTCCCCCATGCTCACCAGCGGCACGCCGGACAGGATGGCGGAGTTGAGTTGCTGGAACTGGTTCAGCTGTCTCGGTCGAGCGCGGTCGGTGACGGTGATCAGGGTCGACAATGCCAACAGCTCGCCCTGGGTGTTTTTCACGTAGTAATTGTTCAGCCAGTCCGGATTGTCGCGGAACGTTCGCTCGACCTGGGCGATGACCTTGTAGCTGCGACCTTCGATGGTGAATCGGTTTATTTCGCCTTCACCCAGCAGGGTTGCCAGGGTTCCCCCCAGATCCTGCATGGAAACCCCCATCTGCGCGGCCTTGGCGCGGTCGATGTCCACCACCACTTCCGGCTTGTCGAAGGCCAGGTCAACGTCGACAAATGCAAACTTGCCGGATTCCATCGCCCGTTTTTTTACCCGGTCGACCACTTGCAGCAGCAGTTCGTAATCGTTGGAGGAGTTGATGACGAACTGAAACGGCAAGCCTTCGCCGGTGCCTGGCAGGGACGGCAGGTTGAAGCCGAAAATCTGCAACCCCGGGATGCTTTCCAGTTTGGCCTGAACCTCGGGCAGGATCGCCATCTGACTGCGACTACGCTCGTTCCAGGGCTTGAGCAGGAAACCGCCGATGCCCGATTGCACGCCGTTGAATCCGTTGATCTGGAATGACGAGTAGTACTCGGGAAACCCCTTGAAGATCGCAACGAACTCGTCGGTGTAGGTGTTCAGGTAGTCGAGGTTGGTCGGTTGCGGGGCGTTGGCAATCATGAAAATGATGCCCTGGTCCTCATCCGGCGCCAGTTCCGATTTGGTGAACTTGAGAAGGACCGGAATCAGGCACAACACGATCACGGCGAACACCAGCACCACCGGGCGGGTGTTGAGGGTGCCGTGGAGCATGCTCTGGTAGCGTCGCTTGAGGCGTTCGAAAATCATGTCGAGGCGATGGGCCAGGCCGCTGGGGTTCTCGTCGTGACGCAGCAGAAACGCACACATCATTGGCGACAGGGTCAGGGCGACGATGCCGGAAATCACCACCGCGCCGGCCAGGGTCAGGGCGAACTCCTTGAACAGCGCCCCGGTCAGGCCGGTCAGGAAGCCGATCGGCGCGTACACCGCCGCCAGGGTGATGGTCATCGAGATCACTGGCATGGCGATTTCCCGGGCGCCTTCAATGGCGGCGTCCAGCGGTGTCTTGCCTTCCTCGATGTGGCGATGAATGTTTTCCACCACCACGATGGCGTCATCCACCACCAGGCCGATGGCCAATACCATCGCCAGCAGGGTGAGCAGATTGATCGAGTACCCCATCATCTGCATGAAGAACATGACGCCGATCATCGACAGCGGGATGGTCACCACCGGGATCACCACCGAGCGCAGGGCACCAAGGAACAGGAACACCACCACGATCACGATCAGCACCGCTTCGAACAGCGTTTTCACCACTTCGTCGATCGAGGCCTGGATGAACAGCGTGGCGTCGTAGGCGATTTCACCCTTGAGGTTCGGCGGTAGCTGGGCCTCAAGTTCCGGCATGATCTTGCGCACTTCCTTGATCACATCCAGCGGGTTGGCGGCAGGTGTCGCCTTGATGCCGATGTACACCGAAGGGGTGCCACCGAAGGAGCTGATGGAGTCGTAGTTTTCCGCACCCATTTCCACGCGCGCCACATCCCGCAGCAGCACACGGCTGTCGCCATCGACCTTGAGCGGAATCGCCCCGAAGGCCTCGGCGGACTTGAGTTCGGTATTGGCGTTGATGCTGGTGACCACGTATTCGCCTTTCACCTCGCCGGCGGCCGAGAGGAAGTTGTACTGGCGCACCGCGTTGGTCACATCGCTGGCACTGAGGCCGAAACCCGCGAGCTTCACCGGATCCAGCCACAGGCGCATGGCAAATACCTGGTTGCCGAGGATTTCGGCCTCGGCCATGCCGGGCAAGGTCGCCAGTTTGGGCTGGATCACCCGCGACAGGTAATCGGTAATCTGCGGGTTGCTCAATTCCTTGCTGAAGAAACTCATGTACATCAGCACTGACGCATTGGCAGATTCTTTGCTCAGCACCGGGTCTTCTGCGTCCTGGGGCAGCTGGTTCTTGACCTCGTTGGCCTTGGCCAGCAGTTCGGTAAACAGACGGTCGCTGTTGGAGCCGACGCGCGCGTAGATCGATATCACCGAAAAGTTCTGGCGACTCACCGAGGTCATGTAGTCGATACCCTCGGCGCTGGCGAGGCTTTGCTGCATCGGTTGGGTGATGTAGCCCTGGATGGTCTCGGCGTTGGCTCCGGGGTAGGCGGTGGTCACCGTGATCAGGGCGTTTTCCATTTGCGGGTACTGGCGCAGCGGCAGCTTGCTCCAGGCCTGAAAGCCCAGCAGCACAATCAGCAGGCTGACCACGGTAGCGAGAACCGGACGGCGGATGAACGGGTCGGTAAAAGCCATGGAAATTCCTTGATCAGTCCGCGCGTGGCGGGCTGTTCTGCCCGGCCTGGGTCTTGTCGTCGCTGATGGCAATGTGTGAGCCGTTATCCAGTTTGAGCTGGCCGGCGGTCACCACGTTCTCGCCGCTCTGCACGCCTTTGATGATCATCACTTGCCCATCACGGCGTTCGCCGGTCTCGACAAAACGCCGTTCGGCGATCAGCACCGGTTGGCCCTTGTCATCCTTTACCGGGCTGCCGTCTTCGGCCTTCTTTTGCGCGGCCACATACACCGAGTTGCCGTAGAGCGTGTAGGTAATCGCGCTTTCCGGCACCACGATGCGCGGTTGCGGGTCGGGCAGGAGCACCTGGAGGTTGGCGAACATGCCTGGCATCAACTTGCCATCGGGGTTGGCCAGGGTGGCGCGGACCTGCACGTTACGGGTGCTGTTCTCGACTTTCGGGTTGATTGCACTGATGGTGCCCGGGTACTCCTGGTTCGGATACGCCGCGACTATGACCTGCACTGGCTGGCCGAGTGCAATCTTCGGCACCGACTGCTCGGGCACAAAAAAGTCGACATACAGGCTGCTGAGGTCTTGCAGGGTGGCGATCATGGTGCCGCTGGCAAGATAGTCGCCAACGTCTACGTGACGAATGCCGATGGTCCCGCTGAAGGGCGCGACGATGCTTTTTTTGCCGAGCGCAGCCTTGAGTTGATTGACCGTGGCCCGGCTCTTTTTCAGCACCGCCGAAAGCCGGTCGAACTCGCCTTTGGAAATGGCCTGGCTGCCGACCAGTTGGCTACCGCGACCGTAATCGAGCTGGGCCAGCCCGAGGTCGGCCAGAGCCGTTTCCAGCAGGGCGCTTTCAACGGCGCTGTCGAGGCGCAGGAGTGGTTGACCGGCCTTGACCTTTTGCCCTGACTCGAACTGCAAATCGATGACGGTGCCATCGGTCTCCAGGCTCAGGTCCACGCCCTGCAATGCCTTGAGCGTGCCAACGGTAGGCAGGCGGGCTTGCCACGGACGCTCGGTGGCGGTTGCCACGGCAACGCTGATGGCCGGTCTGGGCGCAGAGAAGCCTTGAACCATCGTGTAGATCGAGAAGGCTTTGTAGGCGGCCAGGACCAGCACAATCAGTAGTACCACACCCAACATGATCAGCATGCGGCGACGCAGCATATTCCAGTTCCTTGGAGAAAATCAGGTGAGACAGCAGGGCACATTACCGGGAGTGTAGAGGTAATCCAACTGCCGTTTTTACAGGTTGTGAGGTATTAGAGGGGGGAAAGCCTGAAAAGATTCGCCGTCTCGGGTCGCGCCTGCGGGGTGTACGAAAGGCGGCGATCTTTTCAATGATTCAGGCCATCAGATGCAGATGGTTGTCCCAGAGCCCTGCGGGTAGCTCCAGCGGTTTGGCGACCAGGTTTGTCTGGCGGCAGTCGTAGTAACGGCAGCGCCCCTGGCCCGAGGTCACGACAAAACCATCGGCCACGGCGCCGACCCCGGCGCAGTCGGGCAGGGGGGCATCCAGGCGTACTTCACCGCTGTCCAGGTCCCAGATGAAGAAACGATTGCCCCGCGGCGCAGTCAACGCCACCAGGCGCAAGTCGTTGTGCACCGCGACGCTGGCGGTGTAGTGCCCCATGGCCTGCAACTGGTGCTCGGGCACCGGGAACGCCACGAAAGGCTGGCCGGGACGCTTGATCGCCAACAGCTCCGACGACTCGTGGGCCGCGCCCATGAACTGTTGGCTGGCGACGATGGTGCCATCGCTGGCGATGGCCAGATGGCGCACGCTGTTCATCTGCTGGGCGAGGGTTTCCTTGCTCAGCAGGGTGCCGTCACGTTGCATCAGGACCAGGCTCGGTTCCATGGCGTTGAGGTTCATCTCCACCCGGCTTTCGGCCTCGGTGCGAATCCCGCCGTTGGCCACCACCAGGGTTTCGCCATCGGGCATCCACGACACCTGGTGCGGACCCAGGCCGTGGGTGGAAATCTCGCCGCTGTGCACCAGCCTTTCGCCTTCGAACTTATACACGCCGAGCAGGCCGCGGCCCGGGTCGGTGGTGTCATTTTCGGTGGCGTACAGCCAGTCGCCGCTGTGGTGAATGACCGCGTGTCCGTAGAAGTGCCGGTTGGGCTGCGACACCACGGTTTGCAGGAGCGCGCCTTCGCGCAGGTCGATCAGGTAACTCTCGGTACCCGGACGGCGGGCGACGAACAGCGCAATGGGCAGTGTCGGGTGGTTGATGATGTCGTGGCAACGCTGGTCGACCCGGGTGGCGAACGCTTGGGTGCCATCGAGCCGATAACCGACGGCGTAATGCTGGCCATCGGTATCGTCCCGTGCCGAAAGCAACAACGGACTCTTGTCCTTTTGCTTGAACAGCGTCCAGCCGCCCAGCGTCACCGCACCCAGCAGCAAACTCCCTAATGTCAGAACCTGGCGTCGCAACATGGAACTGGCCCTCATCAGTCACCGTCGTTGGCATTGAAGCCCAGCTGGATGCCCAATGCCTTGGCCAGATCGGCCTCGTGCAGGCGATGGACGACGTTGAGGCTGTCATACAGCTCGTTGAGTTGCTGGCGGCCGGCCTCGTCATTGAGCATGTCGGTCAGCGTGCGCTGGTTGCCGGCAAACAGTTTCAGCGAGGCGGCATAGGCGGCATCGATCTTGTCGGCCAACGGCTTCTGCTCGCTCGGCAACAGACCGCGCAGGCCTTTGTTATCCACACCTTCCCAGACCGTTTTGGCAGCCGCGAGGCTGGCTTCGAGGCTGGTCAGGGACGACTGGCTGCGCCAGGCATCGGCCTGGAACGGTTGCGGCACGCCCTTGCTCTGGCGACCCATCGGCGTGCCGAGTTTTTTCTTCAGGGTGTCGATGGCGGTGACTTGAACCCGCAGCAGATCGGCGATCGCTTCGTGGGAGTCGGCGTAACGCTGGTTCGGGAATTTGCTCATCTGCGCGAGCATGCCGTCAGTGTTGTTCCAGGTTTGCAGAATCTCTTCGGCCAACTGTTTCTGGCGTTCGCCGATGGCAATCAGCAGTGGGCAGTATTTGCTCTTCTGCTCAGCGTTGGCCACGTCAGGCTTGCTGTCGAACAGAATGTATTCGTAGGCCGAGAGGCCTTGCACCACGACACTGGACTTGGCCAGGGCGGCGGCATCGATCTGCGGCTGGGCGCTGACCAGTTGCTCGACCTGACGGCCGACCAGGTTTTTCTTGTCCGGCCAGAACTGCACTTGCCACGAACGGTTGCCTTCGGCCAACGGCCCGATCAGCAGCGGTTGCAGCTCGGCCCAGGCTTTTTGCGCATGCAGGAAGTCGGCACGGGCGGTTTCCAGGGTTTCCTTGCCTTCGCAGTAGGCGAGGGCGCTGACTGCCAATTGACGGTCGGCTTCAACCCAGCGGGTGTAGGTCGGCAGGATCACCGACTTGGCGATGGCCGCCGACGTGACCGCCTGCGGATCCTGAGGCGAGCAGGCGCCCAGGGCGAGGGCGGCAAGGCTGGTGAACAACAGTTTGGGACGGAACATGTCGGGCTCCCGCGAGTGGAATGCGTGTTAAAGGGAATTCAGGAACGCCAGCAGCGCGGCGCGCTGCTCGGCATTGAAAGACAAAACCTGTTGCTGCGCCGCTGTCGCCTCGCCGCCATGCCAGAGCACGGCTTCGAGCAGGTTGCGGGCGCGGCCGTCGTGCAGGAACTGGGTGTGGCCGCTGACCGCCTGTGTCAGGCCGATGCCCCACAACGGCGGGGTGCGCCATTCGCGGCCACTGGCCTGGAATTCGCTACGGTTGTCGGCCAGGCCGTCGCCCATGTCATGCAGCAGCAGGTCGCTGTAGGGGCGAATCACTTGATTGGCCAGCTCAGGTTCGGCGGCGTTGGCGGCGGTGGTGTACTTCGGTGTGTGACAGGACTGGCAACCGGCCTGATAGAACAAGGTTTTGCCGGCCAGCACTTCAGGTGCGTTGACGTCACGACGGGCCGGTACGGCGAGGTTACGGCTGTAGAACAGCACCAGGCGCAGGATGTTATCGCTGACTTCCGGCTCGCCATCGGGGCCGTTGCCACTGGGTGCCTGTTTGCAGGCCGTTTGCGCGTCCGTGCAGTCATCAAAGGGCCGCAGGCTGGTCGTGAGGCCCATATCGCCCGAAAACGCGTGAACATTCTGTTGATTGAGGTTCGGTTGTCCGGCTTTCCAGCCAAACCTTCCCAAAACCGTCTTTTGCCCGGCGTCATCCCAGACCCGGTTCGGTCGTCCGCTGATGCCGTTGTTCGCCTTGGCCTGTGCCTCGGCGTTGGCCAGGATCGCCTCGTCAGGGATCGCCTCGAGCAAGCCCAGGCCAATCATCGGCGGGGCAACCCGTGCCGAGAAGCGGGTGTCGGGGTGCATCGGGCCGTAGCCCAGCTGGGTGATGTTCAGGCTCGGTTTGCGCAACTCGACTTCGGTGCCGTCCTTGAAGCGAACCGGCACGGCGGTGTAATCGACCCGCACTTTGCCTTCGGGGGCCACGCCGGGTACGGCCATGTCCTGGAACTGACCGCCGTAGACGGGCTCCGGCACTACGCCGATCTGTTCGATGACCTTGGCATACGCCGGGGTGTCGGGAATCGACAGGCGTACCAGCATCGACACGGCGTTCACATCGTCCGCAGTCGGTGGATGGCCGCGGCCGTCCTTGATGTGACAGCCCTGGCAGGCATTGGTGTTGAACAACGGGCCGAGACCATCGCGCGCGGTCGTCGTCGAAGGAGCGATCACCCAAGGGCTGCGGAAGAAACTGTTGCCGACGCTGAAATCCACACGCCGGGACGGCGGCAGGTTCGCCGAGGGCATGGAAAACGCGTTCTGATCGGTCTTGCGCACCGTGGCACTGCCGCCGGAGCGGGCTTCACCGGGTTCTGCCTGGGTGAATTTCGGGGCGTCATCGCAGGCACTCAGGCCCAGGGCCAGAAACAGTGCGGACAAGCGAAGAGGCAGCGAGGGCATCAGGGATCCTGCAAGACGAGCAAAACAAGGGCGCAAAGTCTAACAGGGGATAGGAATTTGAATAAGAGGAATTATCGTTTGCTTTGATTTGCCGCAGTTTTGCGGGGCAAACCATGCAATCGCGTTTTCCTGTAGGAGCTGTCGAGTACAACGAGGCTGCGATCTTTTGATCTTGCTTTTAAAAATCAAAAGATCGCAGCCTCGTTGTACTCGGCAGCTCCTACAAGATGAATTGTGTTGCGGCAAAAAAAAGGCGACCCGAAGGTCGCCTTTTTCATTCAGTCAGCGTTGATCAGAATTCGTGATCAGCGTTGTCCGGGTTCAGGTCGTTGATGCCCAGTTTGCCAGCGGCGGCTTCGATCGAACCGGTCTGCTTGACCAGGGCGGCGATGGCGTCACGGACGATCTGGTTGCCTGCGGTGTTGCCGGCAGCGATCAGTTGGTCGTAGTGCTCACCCTTGTTGGCGTGATCAACCATGATCTGGATCTTGGCTTCGGTAGCGGCCAGGTCGTCTTTGAGCGCTGTGTCGGCAGCCGGGTCGGCCTTGGCCACCAGGGACGACAGGCTGGCGCCGGTCATTTTGGTGCCGTCGACACGGGTGTATTCACCCAGGTACACGTTACGAATGCCCTTGGCATCGTAGAAGTGCGAGTTGTGGGTGTTGTCGCTGAAGCAATCCTGCTCGTCTTCAGGGGAGTTGGCTTCCAGGGAAACCTTCATGCGCTCGCCCGCCAGTTCGCCCAGGGACAGGCTGCCCATGCCGAACAGCATTTTGCGCAGGCCGGTTTCAGCCGGTTCCGCTTCCAGGGTGGCGCGGTAGTTGTCGGCCACGTTCGGCTTCCAGTTGCCGACCATTTCTTCCAGGTCGCTGACCAGCAACTGAGTCACGGACTTCAGGTAGGCACGACGACGATCGTTGTGACCGCCGGTAGCCCCTTTGCCCTCCAGGTAGTCGGAAGCCGGACGGTTGCCGGCGCCAGGGCCGGTGCCGTTCAGGTCCTGGCCCCAGAGCAGGAATTCGATGGCGTGGTAACCGGTGGCGACGTTGGCCTCGGAACCGCCCAGCTCGTTCAGGCTGGCGAGTTTTTCCGGGGTGATGTCTTTGACGTCGACCTTGTCTTCGCCGATCTGCACTTCAGTGTTGGCGATGATGTTGGCGGTGGCACCCGGGTTGCCCAGGGCGTGCTCGTAGGACTTGTCGACGTAGTCGATCAGGCCTTCGTCCAGGGGCCAGGAGTTCAACTGACCTTCCCAGTCGTCAACGATGGTGTTGCCGAAGCGGAACACTTCGCTCTGCAGGTAAGGCACGCGAGCGGCAACCCAGGCAGCCTTGGCGGCTTTCAGGGTGTCGTCGTTCGGCTTGGCGAGGAAGGCGTCTACGGCGGTTTGCAGGGTCTTCGCGGTGGATTCGGCATCGCTGTAAACGGCGAAAACGATGTCGGCGTAGTGAGCGACAACGGCTTTGGCGGCGGCTTCGTCGACTTTACCGGCAGCGGCAGGTGCAGCAGCCGGGGCGGCCGCGGTGCTGGCGGCTGGCGCAGGCGCGGCAGCTTTTTCTTTGTCACCTTCGCCACAACCGGCGAGGGAAATAGCGATGGCCAACAGACTGGCGGTAGCCAGAGGCATACGAATCATGGCGAACATCCTGCTTGGATAGGGGTGGAGTGGCGCTATGCGCACGCAAAACTGCGACATAATGCAAATCTTTCGCATTATGTGTAAAGGGTTGTAGGTGGAAATATTTCTTATTCAGGTGGGGTTGTGTCTTGGATCAAAAGATCGCAGCCTCGTTTCACTCGACAGCTCCTACACAAGCGTGCGGTTCATGTAGGAGCTGTCGAGTGAAACGAGGCTGCGATCTTTTTATGTTCTACAAAATAGCCGCGTTACTGCGTTGGGCCTGCTTGAGGTAAACGCCCAGTTCCCGCGCCGGCAATGGCTTGCTGTAGTGATAACCCTGACCTTCGTGGCAGCCTTCGGAAATGATGTAGGCCTCCTGTTCGGCGGTTTCCACACCTTCGGCAATCACCTGCATGCCCAGGCTCTTGCCCAGCTGGATGATGGCGCGAACGATGGTCGCATCGTCGTCGTCATCGAGCAGGTCCTGAACGAAGCTCTTGTCGATCTTGATCTTGTCCAGCGGCAGGCTCTTGAGATAGCTCAAGGATGAATAGCCGGTTCCAAAGTCATCGATGGCGATCAGCGCACCGGAGCGGCGCAGGCTGAGCAGATGCTGGGCTGCGGTGCTGATGTCTTCCATCAGGCCGGTCTCGGTGACTTCCAGTTCCAGGCTGCGTGGCGGCAGGCGGTACATTTGCAGCAGGTTGTTGACCACCCGTGGCAGTTCGGCGTGGTGCAATTGCACCGTGGACAGGTTGACCGCCATGCGCAGGTCACTGAAGCCCTGGTCATGCCACTCGCGTAATTGTTTGCAGGCCTGGTCCAGCACCCATTCGCCGATGGCAATGATGGTGCCGTTCTGTTCGGCCAGCGGGATGAACAAGTCTGGCGGTACCAGGCCGTGCTCGGGGTGCTGCCAGCGAATCAGGGCTTCGACGCCCACTACGCGGTTGTCTCGGTAACTGATCTGCGGCTGGTAGACGAGGTAGAACTGATTGCGGACCAGCGCATCGCGCAGGTCTTTTTCCAGCTCGCGGCGGCGGCGCATTTCGGTGTCGACGCTGGCGATATAGAACTGATAGCGGTTGCGCGAGCGGGTCTTGGCCAGCGTCATGGTCTGCTCGGCCTTTTGCAGCAACTTCTCGGTGCTGTCGCCATCCTCGGGGAACAGGGTGATGCCGATGGTGGCGCGCAGGCGGATTTCCTGATGGTCGAGGGCAAACGCCGCTTCCAGATCATCGAGAATGCTTTGTGCCAGCTCGGCGGCTTCGTAGGGTTGTTCGATATCGGCCTGGACCAGGGCGAACTGGTCGCCACCGAGGCGGGCGAGGGCACCCAGGCGACCGCTATGGCCGCGCAGGCGATCGGCCAGGGCCAGCAGCAACTGGTCGCCGGTCTGGTAGCTGAACTGCTCGTTGATGCCCTTGAAATCGTCGAGGCCGACACACAACACCGCGACCCGGCGCTGCAACCTGCCGGCGTCGATGAGGATCTTGTCCAGTTGCTGCTGCAATTGCTGCCGGTTCGGCAGTCCCGTCAGGAAATCGTATTGGGACATGCGCAACAGGCTGTTTTCCGCCTCGTGGCGCAGGTGGGTATTGCGTTCGATGGACTCGAGCAACTGGTTGGCAGTGTTGATCCAGATGCCCAGTTCGTTTTTCTCGTGGCCCTTGAGCAGCGGAATCTTGTGTTCGCTGGGACGATCCGGATTGATTTCCGTGAGGTGCTCGATGATTCGCGACAGTGGCTTGGTCAGCAGCCAGTGATAGACCAGATACAACACCAGCCCCATGGCGAGCGCGCGCAGTACGCCGGAAATGAAGATGATCACCGAGCTGACAATGAACCCTTGGCCGTAGGTGGCGGTATCGAGGGTGATGCTCAGGTCGCCGTAATACTCGCTGTAAGGCCCGCGACCGACCAGTTGGGTGGTGAAGGTGCGTTCCTGGCCGAGAATCAGGTCGGTCAGCCAGCGGCTGTGGGAGTGCTGCAATTCGCGGGTTTTTTGCGCGAGCATGGCTTCGTTGGGATGGCCGATGGAGGCCTTGCGCACGGCGGCGTCCTGAAACAGGCCTTCGATCACCTGCATGCCCATTTCCCGGTCCAGGCTATAGACGGCCTGGGTCGAGGGGTCGCGAAACATGTCGAGGATGCGTTCGGCATCGCTGGCGACGGCCTGGCGTGTTTTATAGGCATCGAACACAATCTGCGCGCAGCTCAAGACCACGCCGACGATCAATGCCGACAGGAGCACGACCCGGAGCAACTTCACCGACAAGCTGTTCTTGAGTTCCAGCTTCAAAGGGATATTCCTTGTTCCGTGCGGGTAGTATCAAGTTGCCATGAGTATTGGCAATCCCGTGATGGCAGTCAAAGGGACAATCATCCTTGGGGGATTTTGCCTGCAGCTTGGCTGATTTGCAGTTGTCTTGATGAGTTAGCCTATTAGCACTGTGTCGGTTGTCGAGTCCTTCAACTTTAGGGGTGAGGGTGGGGATATTTTCCTTTTGTTTGATGTTAGCCGTCTGTGGCGGGGGGGCAAGGGGCTTGAGGCTTGTTTCGTTGTTGGGTTTTTAACCGGGTACATATCCATTTCTTTGGTAACGGCGGCTTACGGTTCCGCTCTTACAGCGGGTCACTTTTGGCAAACGCCCCAAAAGTAACCAAAAGGTCTCGCCCCTTACGTACGGCCCCTCGCTGAGGCTCGGGGTTCCTTCGCTCCGGCATTCATCCGGGGGCATTGCCCTCCGGTCGGCTTCGCTTCGACCTACATGCAATGAGTTCGACTGCGTCGAACGGCGCTGCGCGCCCATCCCCGGATGAACACCTCCACTCAGCCTGCCGAGGGGGCGGGTGGATCAAGATCAAAAGCGGCAGGCGAGCTAACGCTCGGCCTGTTGAGTGGTGAAGAGCCTCTGTGTACGCCGCTCTGCCTTTGCTCTTCTGTGGGAGCGAGCCTGCTCGCGAAGGCGGCCTGACAGCCGACCTGGTTTTTGCAGATGTCCCCAATCCCTGTGGGAGCTGGCTTGCCAGCGAAGGCGGCCTGCCAGCCGACCTGAATCTGGCGGATGTACTTTGACCCTGTGGGAGCTGGCTTGCCTGCGATGGCGGCCTGACAGCCGACCTGAATCTGGCGGATGTACTTTGACCCTGTGGGAGCTGGCTTGCCAGCGATGGCGGCCTGCCAGCCGACCTGAATCTGGCGGATGTACTTTGACCCTGTGGGAGCTGGCTTGCCAGCGATGGCGGCCTGCCAGCCGACCTGAATCTGGCGGATGTACTTTGACCCTGTGGGAGCTGGCTTGCCTGCGATGACGGCCTGTCAGCCGACCAATCTCCCACGCCTACAAGCTGATCAATCCCACACGCCCGCGTGGGAGTACTGCCAGGGACGCTCCGCGTTACGTTTCTGCGAGATGGCGCGGTGTAGGAAAGCGCCAGAAGTTTCCCACGCAGTTTTCAGGTTGTCCGTCGGAAGCGGGCTGAATAACCTTTGGTGATCGCTGAAATGCTTCAGCGATCGGGTGTGAGAACCCGCAAGAGAGTGTTAATCCAGCGCCAGTACCACCATAATTGCCGCCAGCTTATCCGCTGCCAGCAATGCTTTATGGCGGCTGTGTGCGGGCAGACCTCGGTCTGGCCGGATTGCTCTCTTGCCGGTTTCTCACTCCGCACATAGCTGCCACCTCTTCGCTCGCGTGAGAAACGGCGAGAGATGGCTCCAATCGATAAGGAGCATATTTTGGATAAGTTAATCCCCGATCCCCCCAGCAGCACCACCAAACCCTACAGCCCCCACACCATGTTCATGATCGTTCCCGACATGGACACTGAAACCCTTCTTGCCCACGCCTGTGAATCACTGGCTTCAGCCAATGTCCTGGCGAGTGATTTCGCCACCTACCTGAGTGGCCCGCAGCGCAACACAGCGTTGGCCATTTCGCAGATTGTCATGTTGGCGGAGCTGGCGGTGAGTCGCGCGTTGGATAACCTCGATCCGCAGTAGTTGGCAGGCTAACCGCGTCATCGTTCTTCGCGAGCAAGCCCGCTCCCACACTGGATCGGGTCGTGTACAGATCAAATGTGGGAGCGAGCCTGCTCGCGAAGGGGCCCTGCCGAACGCTGAAAAATCCCGGGCAATAAAAAACCCGGCTAAAAAGCCGGGTTTTTTGACTGGCGTCGAGCTTAAGCGGTGAAGGTTTTGCCTTCGAACTGCTCAGCCACGAATTTCCAGTTGACCAGGTTCCAGAACGCTTCGACGTACTTCGGACGCAGGTTGCGGTAGTCGATGTAGTAAGCGTGTTCCCAGACGTCGCAGGTCAGCAGCGGGGTGTCGCCGTTGGTCAGCGGGTTGCCGGCGCCGATGGTGCTGGCCAGGGCCAGGGAACCGTCAGCCTTCTTCACCAGCCAGCCCCAGCCGGAACCGAAGGTGCCGATGGAAGTCTTGCTGAACTCTTCCTTGAACTTGTCGAACGAACCGAAAGCTGCGTTGATGGCTTCAGCCAGTGCGCCGGTTGGTTGACCGCCGGCGTTTGGCGCCAGGCAGTTCCAGTAGAAAGTGTGGTTCCAGACCTGTGCGGCGTTGTTGAAGATACCGCCCGAGGAAGTCTTGACGATTTCTTCCAGGGTCTTGCCTTCGAACTCGGTGCCTGGCACCAGGTTGTTCAGGTTCACGACGTAGGTGTTGTGGTGCTTGTCGTGGTGGAATTCCAGAGTTTCCTTGGAAATGTGCGGCTGCAGGGCATCGTGTGCGTACGGCAGTGGCGGCAATTCGAAAGCCATGATGATTCTCCTAATCAGGTCAGTTGCGGTGAGCGCAAGGCCGATCACGGGCGGCCAGACAAGCGCCGGGGAGTTTGTACTCTTTGCGGCGCAGGGAGTCGGATCATAGCACCGGGGGGGCGGCATAACCACGCAACAACTGTGTGGAATAGAGGTTCCGCGAATCAGATGGCCGCGATCAACTGCAGCGCTACGGCAAACATCATCACCGCCACCAACAGATCGAGAATTCGCCAGGTAGCGGGGCGGGCGAGCCAGGGTGCCAGCCATGCCGCACCCAGCGCCAGGGTGAAGAACCACAGCAGCGAGGCACTGGCCGCGCCGACCACATAAGCGCCGGGCTCGGTTTGTTGTGCGCCCAGGGAGCCGATCAGCAAGACGGTGTCCAGGTAGACGTGCGGGTTGAGCAAGGTCACCGCCAGTGCGCTGAGCATGACTGCCCGCAGCGAGCGTACGGTCTGACCCTCGCCCTGCTCAAGGCTCTGTTTCGAAAAGGCCCGGCGCAGTGCCTGGGTGCCGTACCACAACAGAAACGCTGCACCGCCCCAGCGGGCGATGGCCAGCAAGGTCGGGTTCTGTGCCAATACCGTCGCCAGACCGAACACCCCGGCCGCCACCAACAGGGCGTCGCAGGCCACGCAGAGTGCCGCGACCGGCAGGTGATGTTCACGCCGCAGGCTTTGCGCCAGGACAAACGCATTCTGGGTGCCGATCGCCATGATCAAGCCAAAGGCCACCAACAGGCCGTTCATATAACTTTGCCACATGATTTTTTACTCCGCGTTGGCTGCCAGATCCCGCAGCACCTGCAGGGCACGGTCGGCGTCGGCCTGGCCGACAAACAAATGGTCGTGGTAGTAGCCGGCAATCACGTTGCAACTGATGCCGGCCTTGCCCAATGCCGTGGCGAAGGCGGCGGTCAGGCCAACCGCTTCGAGTGCCGAATGCACGTTCAGGGTGATCCAGGCGGCGACGTAGTCGAAGCTGAACCCGGCTTTTTCGGCGTGGGAGCGTTCGAGGATCACGGTCAGGCCTTCCTGCTCGCGGAAGCTGCCGACAATCTCCAGGCCCGCAGGCAACTGGCCGTCGCGCAGGGTGCAGAACACGTATTCGCCAGCATTGAGTTGCGGACTCATGCTGCGCAGCAGTGTTGCCAATGAAGTTTCGCCAGCCATGGGGTGATCCTTGTTCAAGAGTTCTTGCTGGTCATTGTCCCTGTGAAGGCTGTATAAGAAAAACCAATCTTGCTGATCGCTCATTAGGAAAACTGATGTTCGACTATAAATTGCTTTCTGCCCTGGCCGCCGTGGTCGAACAGGCCGGCTTTGAACGGGCAGCTCAGGTGCTGGGCTTATCGCAGTCGGCGATATCCCAGCGCATCAAGCTGCTGGAAGCGCGCGTTGGCCAGCCGGTGCTGGTGCGGGCCACACCGCCGACGCCGACGGAAATCGGTCGGCGGTTGCTCAACCACGTGCAGCAGGTGCGCTTGCTTGAGCGGGATTTACAAAGCCTGGTGCCGGCACTGGATGAAGAGGGCCTGCCGGAACGCCTGCGGATCGCCCTGAACGCTGACAGCCTGGCCACCTGGTGGGCGCAGGCGGTGGGGGAGTTTTGCGCGCAACAGCATCTGTTGATGGATCTGGTGGTTGAAGACCAGACCGTCGGCCTCAAGCGCATGCGCGCCGGCGAGGTGGCAGCGTGTGTCTGCGCCAGCGAGCGCCCGGTGGCGGGCGCGCGCAGCGTGTTGTTGGGGGCGATGCGTTACCGTGCGCTGGCCAGCCCGGCCTTTATTGCCCGGCATTTTCCGCAAGGCGTACGCGCCGATCAGTTGGCCCGCACCCCGGCGCTGGTGTTTGGCCCGGACGATTTCCTGCAGCATCGGTACCTTGCGTCCCTCGGCGTCGAGGGTGGTTTCGAGCACCATTTATGCCCGTCCTCGGAAGGCTTCATTCGATTGACCGAAGCCGGTCTGGGCTGGGGCCTGGTTCCGGAACTGCAGGTACGCGAGCAGCTTGAAAGGGGCGTATTGCGGGAGTTATTGCCAGATAAGCCGATCGATGTGCCGCTGTACTGGCATCATTGGCGTAATGGCGGTCAGTTGCTGGGGCTACTCACCGATCAATTGGTCAGCGCATCGAAGCAATGGCTGGTGCCTTGGAAGCAGCCTTAAGCGTCAAGCTGCAAGCTGCAAGTGAAGCGCTTGCGGACCGTTTTTAACTTGCAGCTTGCCGCTTGAAGCTCGTGGCTGCATTTGTTGGAGCAATTCATGAAAATTCTGGTTACCGGCGCAAGCGGCTTCATCGGCGGACGCTTTGCGCGTTTTGCCCTGGAGCAGGGCCTGGACGTGCGGGTCAACGGTCGCCGGGCCGAAAGTGTGGAGCATCTGGTTCGCCGCGGAGCCGAGTTCATCCAGGGGGATTTGAGCGACCCGGAGCTGGCGCGCGAACTGTGTTCGGACGTCGAGGCCGTGGTGCATTGCGCCGGTGCCGTCGGTTTGTGGGGACGTTATCAGGACTTCCATCAAGGCAACGTCCAGGTCACCGAGAACGTGGTCGAGGCCTGCCTGAAGCAACGGGTACGGCGACTGGTGCATTTGTCGTCGCCGTCGATCTATTTCGATGGTCGAGATCACCTGGGCCTGACCGAAGAGCAGGTGCCCAAGCGCTTTAAACACCCTTACGCCGCCACCAAGTACCTGGCCGAGCAAAAAGTCTTTGGCGCCCAGGAGTTCGGTCTCGAAACCCTGGCCCTGCGCCCGCGTTTCGTGACCGGGGCCGGCGACATGAGCATCTTCCCGCGCCTTTTGAACATGCAGCGCAAGGGGCGCCTGGCAATCATCGGCAACGGTCTGAACAAAGTTGACTTCACCAGCGTGCAAAACCTCAACGAGGCGTTGCTCAGCAGTTTGCTGGCCAGCGGTTCCGCGCTGGGCAAGGCTTACAACATCAGTAACGGCACGCCGATTCCGTTGTGGGACGTGGTCAATTACGTCATGCGCAAAATGGACGTCCCACAGGTCACCCGCTACCGCTCCTACGGCCTGGGCTACAGCGTGGCAGCGCTCAACGAGGGCGTGTGCAAGTTGTGGCCGGGGCGTCCCGAACCGACGCTGTCGCGCCTGGGCATGCAAGTTATGAACAAAAATTTCACCCTGGACATCAGCCGCGCCCGGCATTATCTGGATTACGATCCCAAAGTCAGCCTCTGGGCGGCGCTCGATGAATTCTGTGGCTGGTGGAAGGCGCAGGATATTCGCTGAGGCTCGAACAACGCGCCATTTCTGAACCGGATACGGGCTTGGGGGTCAATGGTTGCGGCTGTGGGGTTTATACTGCGCGGCATAAAGCCATTATGTGATTCACTAAGGTTGATTCAATGTCCATGCGAAACGATGCCAACGACGACTTCGACGATGTACCGAGCCTGCGTGCAGACGTTCTCGATGACGATTATCCGCCGACTGTTCGTACGGTCGTGCATTCGCGCACGGCACCGGTGGTGAAGGTCAAGGCGGCGAGTACCGGTCCTCTGTGGGCGTTGGTCGGGGCGTTGTTCTTTGCGTTCGCGGGCCTGGCCTGGTGGAGCTTTCAGCAGATCTCCCTGATGGAACAGCAACTGGTGGCGACCCAGGAAAGTTTCGCCCGGATCAGCGAGGAAGCGGCGGGGCGCCTGCAGGATATTTCCGGAAAGGTTGTGGCCAGCCAGACCAGTGTCACCAGCGACAGCGAGGCCTTGAAGCTGCAGATCCGCCAGCTGGAAGGCAAGCTCCAGGACCAGAGCACCCAGCAGCAGGGTGTGGCCGGCCAGGCCTCGGAACTGGACAAGCGACTGGCGCAAATGACCGCGCAAACCACCGAAGTGGACAAGCGCCTTGCACTGCTGACTGCCCAGGACACTGAGCATCAGGCGGTCAATGCGCAGTTGCAGGCCGAGGTCAAAGCCTTGAGTGCTGAAGTGGCCGCCCTGAAAAGTGCTCCGTCCGAATCGGAAAAATTCGATGCACAGTTGAAAAGCCTGGGTGCCGACATCGTCGCCCTGAAGAAGCAAGGCAATCCGAGCGCTGCCATCGAACGTCTCGAGCAAGACATCGTCGTGCTCAAGAGCGTGCAGGACAACCGTCCGGCCGCCGCACCGGGCGCGACCAATACCGCCGAGTTCGATGCCTTCCGCAGCCAGGTCACCCGCAACATCAATACCCTTCAGGCGCAGATCCAGAACCTGCAACAGCAACTGCGCGCCCGGCAGTAATACGAACACTTGTGGCGAGGGGGCTTGCCCCCGCTGGGTGGCGAAGCCGCCCCAAATCCATTCGCCGCGGTTTGCCAGATAAATCCCGGCACCTGATTTACGACTGCTGCGCAGCCGAACGGGGGCAAGCCCCCTCGCCACAAAAGCCCATCGCACCACAGCACTCAGTGTTTTCCCGAATCTCCATGCCTCCCCCATTGCCGTCTACGCTCTTGAAACACCATCAGGAACGAGGGATGCGCAATGGGGTTTCTGCATAAGTCCGCCTTGCTATGCGGCATGTTTTTACTGTGCCTGGGCCAGGCACAAGCCGCCGGGACGGAAAAGGACGACAGCAAGGCGGCCATCGCCCTGCTGGAAAAAGCCTTGGCCTACTACCACCAGAACGGCGACAAGGCCTTTGCGGCGTTCAGTCGCCAGGGCGAGTTTGTCGACAAGGACCGTTACGTCTTTGTGCTCGACACCAAGGGCGTGATGCTTGCCAGCGGCGGACCGTCGTCGGCGTTGATTGGCCGGGACGTATCGGAAGTGCTTGGGCCGGACTTGCAGAAAACCTTCAAGGACGCCCTGAAAGTACCGGAGGGTAATGGCATTCAGCAGGCGGAGTATCGCTGGCAGAACTGGAGCGACGGGAAGGTCGAGCGCAAGCATGTCTACTACCAGCGCATCGGCCAGCGGATTCTGGCTGTCGGTTATTACCTGCCCCGGGCATCCGCTGAACAGGCCATGGCCTTGCTGAACAAAGCGGCAACCGATCTGGCCAAGGACGAAAAGGGCACCCTGACGGCGATCAATTCCCTCAAGGGCGGCTACCTGCAGGATGACCTGTATGTGTTTGTCGTCGACCTGGACACCCGGCGTTATGTGGCCCACGGCACCAACCTGCGGCTGATCAATACCGACTTCAGCAGGATCGAAGACCCGGAAGGCAAGCCGGTGGGCGAGCCGATCCTGGCGTTGATGGCCAAACAGGATTACGGCGAATACGAATACCGCTGGAAAAACCCGGTGACCGGCAAGGTCGAGAACAAGCATGCCTACCTGAAGAAGGTCGGGCATTTTCTGGTGGCTGTGGGGTATTACAGCCCTTGATTTTAGGGTTTCAATGAGGACGCCATCGCGGGCAAGCCCGCTCCCACAGGTTTGAGTGTTGACCACAGATTTTGTGAACGACATCAATACTTGTGGGAGCGGGCTTGCCCGCGATGAAGGCAACACGGTCTACCTATCGAACCTTGTCCTCACGCCCGCGCAACAACATGTTCGGCATGGCAATCGCCGCCGCCAGCCCCAGCAACGACACCACCGCACTGACCGTCAACAAGTGCCGGAACGTCAGCAACAATTCAGCACGCAAGGCGTTCTGCGCCTCACCCGGTGCGGCGTTCAACCCGTCGAGCAGCACATTCCCCGAACTGCCTTCGGCAATCAGCGACGAGCCGGCCAGGTGCGCGAAACTCGAATCCTGCAACAAGGCCAGCAGCAGCGCCGACATCAACGCCACACCCACGGCACCCCCCAGCGAACGGAACAGGTTGGTGGTGCTGGTAGCGACACCTATGTCCCGCTGGTCCACCGAGTTCTGCGTGCCGACCAATGACGTAGGGAACTGCATGCCGGAGGAAATCCCGCAGAGCAGCATGAACAAGCTGCTCACGACGAACGCCTGCGGCGGGCTGAACGCCATGCCGATAATCGCGATGGGCATCAGCGCGGCGCCGGTGAGGATCATAGGTTTGTAGCGTCCGGTCACCGAGGTGCGGCGGCCGGCGAAATACGCGCCAATCGGCAAGCCCATGGCCAGCGGCAGCAGATGCAGGGCGGCGCTGTCGGCCCCGGCGCCGGTGACGCTCTGGAAGCGCAATGGCATCAATACGATCAACGAGATGGCCTGGAAACTGGTGAAGAAAATCGTGCACCAGCACAGGATCGCGTTGCGGTTGGCGAACAGATGCATGGGCAGCAACGGCTCCCGTGCCCGCCGTTCGTGAACGACGAACAGCCCCAGCACCAGTACCGCACAAGCGAGCAGCGCCAGCACTTCGGCACTGCGCCAGGAATGACCCTGACCGACCTGCGTGATGCCCAGCAACAATGCCGTCAGCCCGATGATCATCAACACGGTGCCCAGGTAATCGATGACCGGTTTGCGTTGCGGAACCGGCAGGCCCACCAGCGTGCGATGGGCCACCAGCCAGGCACCCAGGCCCAGCGGCAGGTTGATCAGGAATACCCAGCGCCAGGACAGGTATTCGGTCATGTAGCCGCCGAGCACCGGGCCGGCCACGCTGGCCACGGCATACATGCTGCTGAAATAACCCTGATAACGACCGCGTTCCCGTGGCGGCACGATGTCACCGATGATCGCCTGGCTCACCGAAATCATCCCGCCGGCCCCGATGCCCTGGATGATCCGCGCCAGAACCAGTTGCTCCATGCTCTGGGCCATGCCGCAGAACACCGACGCCAGGGTGAACAGGCCCATGCCGAACAGCATCAACTTGCGCCGCCCGTACAGGTCGCCCAGTTTGCCGTAGATCGGCACCGCCACGGTCATGGCCACCATGTAGCCGGAAATCACCCAGGCCAGCAGGCTGACGTCCTTGAACTGTGCGGAGATGGCCGGCATCGAAACGGCGACGATGGTCTGGTCCAGCGCCCCGAGAAAGATCGCCAGCATCAGCGCGATCAGCACGCTGCGGATGGCGGGTTTGGGCGTTTCAGGCTGATGGAGATTGGTCACGGGAAAACCTGCGGGCATTGATTGACCCGCACGAGGCAAGGCGAGCGGGGATGCTCGCCAGTGTAAGTCGATAGCAGGCTATTCGATAGCCTCATAAGGAAGCCCGACGTAGTTTTCCGCAATGGTTTTTCGACCCGCCTCGGAGCCGATGAAATACTCCAGTTCCGACTCGGCAATGCGCTGGCTGAAGGCATCGTGGTCCTCGAAACGGTGCAGCATCGAGGTCATCCACCAGGAAAACCGCTCGGCCTTCCATACCCGGCGCAGGCAGATTTGCGAGTATTTCTCCAGCAGATCAAGGCGGTTTTCACGGTAAACCTTGAGCAGGATATTGAACAGCGTACTCACATCGCTGGCTGCCAGGTTCAGGCCCTTGGCGCCGGTGGGCGGAACGATGTGCGCGGCATCGCCGACCAGGAACATGCGCCCGTATTGCATCGGTTCGACCACGAAGCTGCGCAGCGGTGCGATGCTTTTTTCGATGGACGGGCCGGTCACCAGTTTGTCTGCCAACGCTTGTGGCAACCGCGTCTTGAGTTCATCCCAGAAGCGTTGATCCGACCAGTTATCGACATGATCGCTGGTGGGCACTTGAAGGTAGTAACGGGTGCGTGTTGGCGAACGCATGCTGCACAGGGCAAAACCGCGCTCATGGCGGGCGTAGACCAGTTCGTCGTGGACCGGCGGGGTATCGGCCAGGATCCCGAGCCAGCCGAAGGGGTAGATCCGTTCGAAGACTTTCAGGCTGTCGGCGGGAATCGATTGCCGCGCCACGCCATGGAAGCCGTCACAACCGGCGATGTAGTCGCAATCGAGTCGCCAGGTCTCGCCATCCTTCTCAAAAGTGACAAAGGCTTCGTCGGTTTTCATTCCGTGGGGAACGACGTTGGCTGCCTGGTAAATCGTCTGCGCGCCGGCCTCCCGACGGGCGGCCATCAGGTCGCGGGTGACCTCGGTCTGGCCGTAGATCATCACGGTTTTGCCACCGGTGAGGGCGTGCAGATCGATGTGCACCTGGCGCCCGTCGAGGGCCAGTTCGAAGCCGCCATGCACCAGTCCCTCGGCGTCCATGCGCTGACTCACACCGGCCTGGCGCAACAGCTCTACCATGCCTTGTTCAAGCACGCCGGCGCGGATTCGGCCGAGTACATAGTCCGGGGTCTGACGTTCGAGAATGAGGGTGTCGATACCGGCGTTGTGCAGCAATTGGCCGAGCAGCAAGCCAGAGGGGCCGGCGCCAATGATGGCGACCTGGGTTTTCAGCGTTTTCATTGTTTTTATGACTCGCAAGCTTCACGCGACCAGGGGCGGTGAATGATTTTTATGGATCGAGTGCTTGCATTTTTCCCTTGCGAGTCTGTCAATTGAAGGTGAAAACTGAGCCGAAAGCTGTACATTCTGCCAATCGGTGCGATTATCGCCCGCCATCAAACTCCGAGGCCTGGATTGAAGTGATGAACAAGCCTGACCTGCCTTCGATTCCGGTGTTCAAGCTCTACGGTGAAAGCCTGGATTGGCCGACCCCGGACTTGCTGCACTGTGAGACCATTTCCAAACGCAGCCGCGAACATCATTGGGAAATCAAACCCCACCGCCACGCTGATTTATGCCAACTGCTCTTCGTATTCAAAGGTCAGGCAGAGCTTGAAATCGAAGGCAAACGTACGCAACTGGTGGAACCGGGAATCCAGATCCTGCCACCGCTGTCGGTGCATGGCTTTCGCTTTTCCGAAGACGTGGAAGGCTTTGTCGTGACCCTGGCCGCGCCGCTGATCGCCCATCTGCAGATGCAGTTGGGCCACTCGGTCAATGCCCTGGCCCAGGCCGAAAGTTACCCGGCAGGCACGGACGCCGAGTACCTCAACAGCCTTTTCAGTGCCTTGCAGAGTGAATACAACAGCCATCAACCGGCGCGGGAAATGCTCATGCATTCGCTGGTCAGCGTGATCGTGGTGTGGGTCAGCCGCCAGGTGATCCAGCGTCGCACCGCCATGGCGCGACCGCAGCGGGCCCGGGAATACCTCAACGGCTTTATTCAACTGGTGGAAGAGACTTATCGCCAGCACGTCAAGGTCGAGGATCTGGCGCACCGGTTGGGGATTTCCGTGTCGCACCTCAACGGCACCTGCCGTGAGCTGGCGGGGCAACCGGCGTTGCAGATCATGCACGAGCGGCAATTGCTGGAGGCCAAGCGCTTGCTGACCTACACCAGCATGACCATTTATGAAATGTCCGACGTGTTGGGGTTTTCCGATCCGACCAACTTCACGCGCCTGTTCCGGCGTCGTGTGGGGATTTCGCCCAAGGCCTTCCGCGACCGCTTGAAGGCCGATCAGGACAACGAAGCCTGACCCCCTTCGTTACCGGAGGGCGTTGAGGGTAGCGTTGTGGGGAATGCAGCGCTCGAAATTGCAGCTCGCGTATTCACGGGGCAGGTTGCGCAGTTGCTCGACGCGCCAGGCGGCAGCGCCATACAGCCCGAGTGTGACCGCGCAGGTGATGAAGATCGCGAGGTATCTTCTTGTTCTGATGTTCATGGCGTTGACCTCTGAACGAATACCTTTCGGTATTACATTGAGCATAGGTCAGTGTGTAGGAGCTGCCAAAGGCTGCGATCTTTTGATCTTGCTTTTAAAAGATCAAGATCAAAAGATCGCAGCCTTTGGCAGCTCCTACACGGGCGGGGTTACAGGCCGATGTCCCATTCCGGCTCCTGTGGAAATCTGAGCACCAGAAAATCCAGCAAGCTGCGCAGCGCCGCCGGCATGTGCTTGCGCGAGGCATACACCGCATACACGTTCATTTGCCGGGGTTCGGCCGCCGGCAGCAGACGAATCAATTCGCCGCTGTGAATGTGCACGCCGGCCTGGTAGGTGGGCAGCATCGCCACCCCGGCGCCGGCGATCGTGGCGCGCAACAGCGTGCTGGCCTCGTTGGCGCTGATGTTGCCCTGCACCGGTACTGAAACCTGCTCGCCGTCCTGCTCGAAATGCCAGAGGCTTTTGCCGAAGTAGGAGTGGGTCAGGCAGTTGTGCAGGCTCAGGTCCTCGACCCGTTGCGGCGCCGGATGTTCGCGCAAGTAGGCCGGGGAAGCGCAGATCACCGAACGGCAAACCGTCAGGCGGCGGGCGATGAGGTTCGGGTCCAGGTCGTTGCTGGTGCGGATCGCCAGGTCGATGCGCTCGTCCACCAGGTTCACGGTGCGATCGAGCATCTGCATGTCGACGCTGACGCCGGGGTAGCGCTTGACGTACGCGGCCATGGCATCGGCCAGTTGCGCCTGGCCGAACGAGGTGCTGACGCTGATCCGCAGCAGGCCGCGCGGTGCATCATCCGGTTCGCTGACGGCGGCTTGCATGTCGCTGGACAAGTCGAGCATCTGCCGGCAGCGGGGCAGGATTTCGTTGCCGGCGGCGGTCAGGCTCAACTTGCGTGTGGTGCGGTGCATCAGACGCGCGCCGACCCAATCTTCCAGTTCCGCCAGATACCGCGACACCACCGGCCGTGACAGCTCCAGGTGATCGGCGGCGGCCGACTGGCTGCCGAGGTCGACCACCGTGACGAACACACGCATTGCTTGAAGACGATCCATGATTTGCCCGCTTTCAGAAACAAACTATGTTCAAGCATCGCATTTTTTGTACCGAGTCAGGCAACTAAGCTCTGTTCCATCACCAAACAAGGCACGGAGCAACAAATGATCGGTTTCACCACCCTCAAGCGCGTTTTACTGGCCAGTGCCGCCTTCGGTTTCGCCGCCCATGCAGCCGCCTCGACCCTGACGCTGGATGTCTACAACCCTGGCGAAAAAGCCATCTTCCCGGTGACTTCGGTGCTGGTCAGCGGCGAAAAGGAAGCGATTCTGGTGGATGCCCAATTCGGCAAATCCCAGGCCGAGCAGGTGGTGGAAAAAATCCGCGCCAGCGGCAAGCAACTGACCACCATCTACATCAGTCACGGCGACCCGGACTACTACTTCGGCCTCGACACCCTGACGGCCGCGTTCCCCAAGGCCAAGGTCCTGGCCTCGCAGCCGACCGTCGACCACATCAAGCAAACCGTCGACGGCAAACTGGCCTTCTGGGGGCCGAAAATGGGCGCCGATGTGCCGGCCAAAACCATCGTGCCGGACGTGCTCAAGGGCGACAGCCTGATCCTCGAAGGGCAGAAGTTGCAGGTGCTTGGACTTGAGGGGCCGCAACCGGATCGCAGCTTTGTGTGGATTCCGTCGATCAAGGCGGTCGTCGGTGGTGTCGTGGTGGCGCAAAACATCCATGTGTGGATGGCTGACACGCAAACGCCGCAGTCCCATGCCGATTGGTTGGCTACGCTGCATTCCATTGAAACCCTGAAACCGCAGGTCGTGGTGCCGGGTCATTACCTTGGCGAGAGCGGTCGCTCCCTGGCTGCCGTGCAGTTCACCGCCGCTTACATCAAGGCCTTCGACGAAGAAACCGTCAAGGCCAGGGACGCTGCTGAACTGATTGCGGCAATGAAGAAACGCTTCCCGGCACTGGGCGATGAAAGCTCCCTGGAACTGAGCGCCAAAGTCGCCAAGGGCGAGATGAAGTGGGGTGAATAAATTTAAGGGTTAATGGGAGTTACTGTGGCGAGGGAGCTTGCTCCCGCTGGAGTGCGAAGCACTCCCCCGCATCCCTTCAGGCTCTCCATAGACACAGGTTTTACGACTGCTGCGCAGCCGAGCGGGAGCAAGCTCCCTCGCCACAAAAGCTCCTATGCAACATACCGATACTTTCAAGCCAACTGGAGTACCTCATGAGCAACATCGCAATCATCGGTGCCACCGGTCGTGCCGGTAGCCAACTGCTGGAAGAAGCCCTGCGTCGCGGTCACAGCGTTACCGCGATCGCCCGCAACACGGCGAAAATCGGCCAGCGTGCCGGAGTGGTCACGCGCGACATCGACGCTTTGGATGCCAATGCTTTGCAAGCAGCCATCGAAGGGCATGACGCAGTCATCAGCGCCGCACATTTCGCAACGCTACCTGCCAGCGCCGTCATCGGGCCGGTGAAGCAGGCCGGGGTCAAACGCTTGCTGGTAGTGGGTGGCGCCGGGTCGCTCTTGTTGCCCGATGGCACTCGGGTGATCGATAGCGAGGGTTTCCCTGAGGCTTACAAGGCAGAGGCCAGCGCCGGTGCCGAGTTCCTCGCAAACTTGCGTGAAGAGTGGGATCTGGACTGGACCTTCCTGTCGCCTTCGGCCGAATTTGTCGAAGGCGAGCGCACCGGGACATTCCGCCTCGGCCAGGATAATTTGTTGGTGAGCAGCGAAGGGCGTAGCTGGATAACCTTTGCCGATTATGCGATTGCGATGCTCGACGAAGTCGAAGCGCCAAAGCATTCACGACAGCGCTTTACAGTCGGCTACTGACACCGCAACCCCTGTAGGAGCTGCCGAAGGCTGCGATCTTTTGATTTTGCTTTTTTAAAAACAAGATCAAAAGATCGCAGCCTGCGGCAGCTCCTACAGGTGGCGGTTCAGCGAGACTGCGCCTGCTCCACCAGCCACCCCATCAATTCACGCAACTTCGGCGAAGGTCCGGGTTTTTCGGGGAATACCAGGTAATACGCCAGTCCTGTTGTGACCTTCAATTCGAATGGCATGACCAGTCGTCCGGCATTCAGGTCATCGCCGATCAGCGACCAGTCGCCAATCGCCACCCCCGTTCCCTGGGACGCCATCGACATCGCCAGGTCCAGTGTTTCGAAATGCTGGCCCTTGCCGACATTGGTCAAATTCACATCCGCGGCCTTCAACCAGGCCTTCCAGTCCCGTTCATCGCGGGTCGGGTGCAGCAGCAGGTGTTGTTGCAGATCGGCAGGTGTCTGCAGGGGCATGGGGCCTTCGAGCATCGGTCTGGAACACACCGGCGTGAGTTGCTCGTCGAAGAGTTTTTGCGACATCAATGAATTGTCCGGCGGTGCGCCGTACATCACCGCCGCATCGAACTGCTCGAGATGAAAATCCACGCCGTGCTTGACTGTGGTGGTCAGTTCCACCGGCACGTCCGGGCGTTCCCTTTGCCATTGCAGCAGGCGCGGCAGCAACCAGCGCATGACGCAGGTCGGTGCCTTGAGTTGCAGGGTTTCGCGCTTCTCGCCGATCTGCTCCACGGCCTCGTCGATCAGGCCGAAAATCTGCTGCACCCGTGGCAGCCACTCCCGTCCTTCGGCGGTCAGGTCCAGGCCTCGGGCCTGGCGGATGAACAGCTCATAACCCAGGTGATCTTCCAGCCCGGCGATCTGCCGGCTGACCGCGCCCTGGGTGATGTGCAGTTGTTCGGCAGCCCGGGTGAAATTGCAGCACTGCGCGGTAATCAGAAAAGTGTGCAGCGCCGGCAGGGGAGGCAGTCGTTTCATTGGGATCCAAGGTATGACGTGAGGACATGGCTAGTATGACTTTTTATCCATTGTTGCGGCTACGTGTCGCCCGTTCCAATGAGGCCATTCCCGGGCCTGCCAATCCATCATAAACACAGCGCATGCCCGGCGTCTCAAACGAACAAAAAGGGCAAAGACATGGCGACGTGCGGCGAAGTATTGGTCAAGTTACTCGAAAACTACGGAGTCGAGCAGGTGTTCGGCATTCCGGGGGTTCATACCGTGGAGCTGTATCGCGGGCTGGCCCGTTCGAGCATCAACCACGTGACGCCTCGCCATGAGCAGGGCGCCGGCTTCATGGCCGACGGCTACGCCCGCACCAGCGGCAAACCGGGCGTGTGCTTCATCATCACAGGCCCTGGCATGACCAATATCACCACCGCCATGGGCCAGGCCTACGCCGATTCGATCCCGATGCTGGTGATCTCCAGCGTGCAATCGCGCAGCCAGTTGGGCGGCGGTCGCGGCAAGCTGCATGAACTGCCGAACCAGGGCGCACTGTGCGCCGGTGTCGCGGCGTTCTCCCACACCCTGATGTCGGCTTCGGAATTACCGGTTGTGCTGGCTCGCGCCTTTGCGCTGTTCCAGGCAGGCCGTCCGCGTCCGGTGCACATTGAAATTCCATTGGACGTGTTGGTCGAAGACGCTGACGAGCTGCTCAGCAGCCTGCCGGTCAACATCGACCGCGCCGGTGCTTCGCCGAGTGCCGTGTCGCGCATGACCGAATTGCTGGCCAACGCCAAGCGTCCGCTGATTCTCGCTGGTGGCGGTGCCATCGACGCGGCGCCCGAGCTGACCGAACTGGCCGAACTGCTGGACGCACCGGTCGCACTGACCATCAATGCCAAGGGCATGCTCGCCTCCGGCCACCCGTTGCTGATCGGCTCGACCCAGAGCCTGGTCGCCACCCGTGCGCTGGTCGCCGAGGCCGACGTGGTCCTGGCCATCGGCACCGAACTGGCCGAGACCGACTACGACGTGACCTTCGCCGGTGGCTTCGAAATTCCTGGCAAGTTGCTGCGCGTGGACATCGACCCGGACCAGACCGTGCGCAACTATCCGCCGCACGTGGCGCTGGTGGCCGACTCGCGCAACGCTGCCCAGGCTTTGCTCAGCGCCTTGTCGCACAAATCCCTGGCCGAGCGCCGCAACGATTGGGGCCAGGTACGGGCCGCCCGTCTGCGTGAAGACCTGTCCGCGACCTGGGACGCACCGACCCTGGCCCAGACCCGTTTCCTCGAAACTGTCCTGCACGAACTGCCGGACGCGGTGTTCGTCGGTGATTCGACCCAACCGGTCTACACCGGCAACCTGACGTTCAACCCGGAGCGCCCGCGTCGCTGGTTCAACTCGTCCACCGGTTACGGCACCCTCGGTTACGCCTTGCCGGCGGCGATTGGCGCCTGGCTTGGCGGCAGCACTGAAAGCGGCAGCCGCCCACCCGTGGTATGCCTGATCGGTGACGGCGGCCTGCAGTTCACCCTGCCGGAACTGGCCAGCGCCGTTGAAGCGCGCACTCCGGTCATCGTGCTGCTGTGGAATAACCAGGGCTACGAAGAGATCAAGAAATACATGGTCAACCGTGCCATCGAGCCGGTCGGCGTGGACATCTACACCCCGGACTTCATCGGTGTGGCCAAGGCCTTGGGTTGCGCGGCCGAAGCCGTCAGCAGTGTCGAGCAATTGCGCGGCGCATTGCGTGTGGCCCACGATCGCCAGGGCCCGACCCTGATTGAAATCGACCAGACCGAGTGGATGAAGGCGGTGTCGAAATGACTTTCCCGACTACCCTGGATGGCCTGTACATCAATGGCCAATGGTCGGCCGGCAATGAACACCTGCGCGTCATCAACCCGGCGACCGAGGCCCTGTTGACCACGGTCAATGGCGGCGATGAGCGTGCGGTTGATCAAGCGGTGAGCGCGGCGACCCAGGCGTTCGCCGGCTGGTCGAAAACCACCGGCGCCGAACGCGCTGCCATCCTGCGCAAAATCGCCGCGGGCGTGCAGACCAACCGTGAAAAACTGATGCACTTGCAGTCGAGCAACAACGGCAAGCCGCAATTCGAAGCCGCGATCGACGTCGATGACGTGATCGCCACGTTCGAGTATTACGCCGGTCTGGCCGAAGGGCTGGACGCCAAGCAGGACAACGCCATCGAACTGCCGAGCGACGACTTCAGTGCGCGCCTGCGCCGTGAGCCGTGCGGCGTAGTCGGCCTGATCGTGCCGTGGAACTTCCCGATGGTCACCACCGCCTGGAAACTCGCCCCAGCCCTGGCCGCCGGTTGCTGTGTGGTGCTCAAGCCTTCGGAAGTGACGCCGCTGCCAGAACTGGAGCTGGCAACGATCATCGCTGAGGCCGGCTTGCCGGCAGGCGTGTTCAACCTGGTGTGTGGCACCGGCCTGGCTGTTGGCGCGCCATTGTCGGCGGATCCGCGTATCGCGAAAATTTCCTTCACAGGCAGTAATGCCGTTGGTGTGCAGGTCATGCAGCGGGCGGCGGAAACCGTCAAAGGCGTGAGCCTGGAACTGGGCGGCAAATCATCGCTGCTGGTGCTGGCCGATGCCGATCTCGACCTGGCGGTGGAAGTGGCTTGCGGCGGTGGTTTCTTCAACGCCGGGCAGATGTGCTCCGCCACCAGCCGCGTGCTGGTCGCCGATGAACTGGCCGATGAATTCCTCAGCCGCGTGAAGGCCCGTGCCGAAGCGATTCGCGTGGCCGACCCGTTCGACCCGAACGTGGAAATGGGCGCGCTGGTCAATCAGGCGCAATACCAGCGTGTCCTGGGTCACATCGATCGTGGTTTGAGCGCTGGCGCCAAACTGGTTTGCGGTGGCAATCGCCCGGCGGACCTGCCGCGCGGATATTTTTTGCAGCCGACGGTTTTCACCGAAGTGCCCCTCGACAGTGCGCTGTGGTGTGAAGAGATTTTCGGCCCGGTGATCTGCGTGCGCAGTTTCGCCTCTGAAGCCGAGGCGATTGCCCTGGCCAACGACAGCCAGTTCGGCCTGGTCGCCAGTGTGGTCACGCGCAATGCCGAGGCAGCCGACCGCGTCGCCAACGCTTTGCAGGCGGGGCTTGTGTGGATCAACGCACCGCAGGTGATCTTCCCGCAGACCGCCTGGGGCGGCTACAAGCAGAGCAGCATCGGCCGCGAATTGGGGCCCTGGGGCTTGCAGGCTTTCCAGGAAATCAAACACGTGATCCGGGCCGTCTGACACCGATCACTGTGTAGGAGCGAGCCTGCTCGCGATGGACGTCAACGATGACGTGGGGCGCCTGAATGTACGCGGCGCCAGTGCACCCATCGCGAGCAAGCTCGCTCCTACATGAGGCATGCACTGGCGTCATGGCTTCAATGAATTTTTATCGATAGTCAGGTGTTTTACACAACCTCAGGATGAACTCACTGGTTCAGCCAACCCCCCGAAAATAGAGGGGCCAACGCTAATCCAGTCGCGCGGATGCAACAGTTTCGACCTGCCTTATACCTACAAAAACAAAGGGAGTCCGTAATGGGCGAGCATGATCTGAACAGACGTCAATTTATCAAGACTGTGGGCGTAGCCTCGGTTGCAGCAGCGGCCATGAGCATGCCGTTCATCAAGGCCAATGCCAGCGACACACGTTTTGCCGGCAAGACCCTGCGTTTGCTGACCTGGTCCGATGACACCGGCCTGGCTGCACTGCGCAACATCGCCGCGACTTTCGAAGACAAGTACGGCTGCAAGGTCATCGCTGACCGCACCGGCAGTACCTCGGAAATGGTCGCCAAACTCAAGGCCGGCGGTGATCGTCCTCAGTACGACATCATCACCCTGGCAGGCGTTGGCGCCGAAGGTCTGGCCGCCGCCAACCTGCTGGAAAAACCCGACCTCAACCGCATTCCCAACCTGGTCGATGTACCGGAGAAGTACCGCACCGGCGCCAATGGCCACGGTATCGGTTACCTGCTGTGGTGCAACAGCCTGGTCTACAGCACCCGCACCCAGAAAGAAGCTCCGACCAGCTATGCGGCCCTGTGGGACCCGGAACTGGCCCCGAACATCTTCCTGCCGCCGCCGAACTGGACCGAGGCCATGGACCTGATCATCATCGCCGCCAAACTGGCCGGTGGTGACGAGCACAACATTGAACCGGGCTTCAAGAAACTCGCCGAGCTGAAAGATCGTGTGGTGACCCTGGGTGAAAACCCGAACCAGATCGCCGAACTGTTCCGCACCGGCTCCCTGGACATGGGTGGCCTGTACGCACCGGCGTTCTTCCCGAAACAGATCCGCGATCCGAACTACGGTCTGGGCGCGACCTTTGGCATGAAGGAAGGTTTCTACACCGACCTGATGCTGTCGGTGATGCCGAAGAACCGTCCGGGCGATACCGACATGGCCTATGCCTTCATCAACCACTCCCTGGACCCATTGGTGCAGGGCAAGATGGCTGAAGACATTTACAACGGCCCGGTCAACGCCAAGGCGATCATCTCCGCCGAAGCGCGCAAGAGCCCATACATCCTCACGCCGGAGCAGATTGCCGAGAAGGCGATCATGCACGACAACGCCTTCCTGGCGACTGTGCATGACCAATGGATTCGTCGTTACACGGAAATCTTTTCTTCCTGATCTGAATAGCGGGGAGGTTCTTCGAACCTCATCGCGGCACAGGTCTGAAGGTTGACCGGATACCCCTGTAGGAGCTGCCGAAGGCTGCGATCTTTTGATCTTGATCTTTGAAAATCAAAAGATCGCAGCCTTCGGCAGCTCCTACAGGGACCGGCTACCACACCCGCATTCCTGCGCTTGATCTTCCATTGACGAGACCCTTTGCTATGGAACACCAACCTCTGACCCATCCGGTGAGTGCCGCCCCCGTGCGCGCTGCTCGGGGTGTTTCGCCAACGACGCGCGCCTGGTTTTTCCTCACGCCGTCGATGCTGTTTCTTGGCGTACTGATTGCCGCGAGCCTCTTGGTACTGCGCATGAGCGTGGGCACCAAAGGCGCGGAATGGTCCGGGTTCAGCCTGGCCAGCTACGCCCAGTTGCTGGAACCCTATTATCTCAAGTCGCTGATGCTGACCCTGCGCCTGGCGCTGATCAGCGCGGTGATCGCAGTGATTCTGGCGATCCCGGTGGCCTACACCATGTCGCGCCTGACCTCGCCATTCGTGCGACGGATCTTCCTGGCGGCGGTGTTGCTGCCGTTGCTGGTCAACCTGCTGCTGCAAAGCTACGGCTGGCTGGTGATCCTCGGCCCAGGCGGCATGCTCAACCAGACCCTGATGGGCCTGGGCCTGATCAAGCGCCCGATCATGCTGTTGTACAACCAGAACGGCGTGTTGATGGGCCTGGTGCAAACCGCCTTCCCGCTGGCTGTGTTGCCGATCGCCAGCGCCATGCGCGGCGTCGCCCGCAGCTACGAAGAAGCCGCTGCCACCCTCGGCGCCAGCCGCTTCCAGGTGTTCCGCCAGGTGGTCTTGCCGATGAGTCTGCCGGGGATCATTACCGGTGCGACCCTGGTGTTCGCCTACAACGCCAGCAGTTTCGTGGTGCCCTTGTTGCTCGGTGGCCGGCGCGTGCCGATGCTGGCGGTGATGGTGCATGACCAGATCGCCCCCTTGATGAACTGGCCCGCCGCGTCCGCTGCCGGTGTGGTGCTGATCGTCACCACCCTCGCGATCATGACCTTGTCCGAATACATCACTGGCCGTCGTCGGCGCATGCTGGAGGCTTCCCAATGAGCACCCTGACCAAGAAACGTTATGGGCTGTTGCCCGGCGAGACCGGCAAGTTCGCCGGCATCCTTTCCGGCTTCATCCTGCTGCTGGCGGTGCTGCCGATCCTGACCATGATCGTCATGTCGTTCAGCGGCGCGTCGAACCTCGACTTCCCGCCGAGCAGCTACAGCCTGCAATGGTACAAGGCCGCCTGGCATACCTTCGTGTCGCCGGACGCCAGCGATGTGCTGAGCCTGGGCAAAGCCATGACCACCAGCCTGATGGTGTCCTGCCTGACCATGGTGTTCGCGACCATCATCGCCGTACCGGCGGCGTATGCCCTGACCCGTTGCGAGTTCCGTGGCAAGGCCGTGGCCCTGCAACTGATGTCGTTGCCACTGGTGTTCCCGATGGTGGTATTGGGGCTGGCGTTGCTGCTGGTGTTCGACAGCCTGCCATTCCAGATGACCACCTCACGCCTGGTGATTGCCCACGTGATCCTGGCGCTGCCATTCGTGGTGAAGAACTGCACGGCCGCGATGCTCTCCATCGGCAGCGAAGTCGAGGAGGCCGCGCAGATGCTCGGCGCCTCACCGTTGCGGGCGATTGTCGATGTGGTGGTGCCGTTGATGAAGTCGGGGATCCTGGCGGGCATGCTGCTGGCGTTCATCGTCTCGTTCAACGAATTCACCGTGACCTATTTCCTCTACACCATCGATGTGATGACCGTGCCGATCTGGATGTACAGCCGCACCGTGTCCTCGCTCGACCCAACCGTATTTTCGTTCGCCGTGCTGATCGTGCTGATCGACTTCGTCCTGATCTGGGCGCTGGAGAAGCTGGTTGGTGAAGGTGGCGTTTCGTTCTGATTTCTTGAGGTACTTCAAATGTCTGGTCTGATTCTGGAAAACGTCGAGAAACATTACGGCTCGGCCTGCGCGGTAACCGATGTGAACCTGCACTTGCCCGAGGGCAAACTGGTGTGTTTCCTCGGCCCTTCGGGCTGTGGCAAAACCACGCTGCTGCGCATGATTGCCGGCCTTGAAACCCTGACCGGCGGCGAGATCCGCCTGGACGGTGAAGACATCGGCCACACCCCGGCGCACCTGCGCAACTTCGGCATGGTGTTCCAGTCCCTGGCGCTGTTCCCGCACATGACCGTGGGCGAGAACATCGCCTATCCGCTGAAACTGCGCGGAGTCAGCAAGGCTGACCAGCAGGCGCGGGTGGTGGAGTTGCTGGAACTGATCCAGTTGCAAGCGATGATCGATCGTCCGGTGGCCAAGCTCTCCGGCGGACAACGCCAGCGTGTGGCGATTGCCCGGGCGATTGCCAACCACCCGAAAATCCTCCTGCTCGACGAACCGTTGTCGGCGCTGGACGCCAAGCTGCGCGAGTCGATGCAGGTGGAAATCCGTCAACTGCAACAGCGCCTGAACATCACCACCATCATGGTGACCCACGACCAGCGTGAAGCCATGACCATGGCCGATATCGTGGTCGTGCTGGGTGAGCATCGGGTGCAGCAGGTCGGCACGCCGATTGAAATCTACCGGCACCCGGCCAACGAGTTCGTCGCGGACTTCATCGGTTCGGGCAACATCTTCCCGGCCACGGCGCTGGGCAACGGCAAGGTCAGCCTGCCGGGTGGCGATGCGCTGCAAGTGCCGATCTGCACGAGCGTTGCGGCAGGGGAAAAGGTGAAGATGCTGATTCGTCCGGAAGACCTGCAACTGTCGGCGCCGCAGGCGACGGCGGGCAACCGCTTGCTGGGCAAGGTGACCTTCGTGCGCGATATCGGCGCGACCATCGAGACCACGGTCGAGTGTTCCGGGGTGTCGTTTACCGCGCTGAGCACGCCGTGCCAGGGCTTTGGCCTGAGCGTCGGTCACCCGGTGTCGGTGACCTTGCCGGCGGAGGCTTGCCGGGTACTTGGGGCCTGATCCCGGTTTGATGCTGTTTGTACTGGCCTCATCGCGAGCAAGCTCGCTCCCACATTGGACGGTGTACGCTGGACCCTGTGGGAGCGAGCTTGCTCGCGATGAGGCCAGTACTGCTTGCAAAGAAACAAGTTCAGACTGACAACCGCAACCGCGCCAGATCCCGCAACGGCGGCGCCCCGAACAACCGGCTGTATTCCCGGCTGAACTGCGACGGACTTTCATACCCTACGCGATACCCCGCCGCCGAAGCTTCCAGCCCTTCGGCCAGCATCAACCGTCGTGCTTCCTGCAGGCGCAACTGCTTCTGATACTGTAACGGACTCATCGCCGTCATCGCCTTGAAGCGGTGATGCAGGGTCGACACGCTCAGGTTCACTTCCTTCGCCAGATCATCGATGCGCAACGGCTGTTCGAAATTGCCATTGAGCCATTTGATCGCCTGACTGACGCGATGGCTCTGACTGTTGGCGATGGCGATTTCGTACAGTCGATGCCCCTGTTTGCTGCGCAACAGTCGATAGAGGATCTCCCGGCGAATCAGCGGCGCGAGCATGGCGATGTCTTTCGGCGTGTCCAGTAGCCGTGCCAGGCGCAGCACGGCATCCAGCATGGCCGTGTCGAGCCGCTCGACATACAGCCCGCGCCCGGTCGGCCGGGAGGGCACGCCGAGGGGGCCGGCGTCGGCGATCAGCGCGGTGATTTCCGCCGGATCGATGTCCAGGCGCAGGGCCAGGATCGGTTCTTCGGCCGAGACATCCACCACCCGTCCACTGAGCGGCATCGAGACCGAGACCACCAGGTAGTTCAACGGGTCGTAGTTAAAGTACTCGTTGGCCAACTGAACTTCCTTGCGCCCCTGGGCCATGATGCACAGTGCCGGTTGCGCCAGCACCGGGGCAAACTCGTGGGACTGGCTGTGGCGGGACATGAACAGCGAGCCGATGGCCGTGGCATAACTGCCATCTTCGGCGGTGTTGCGGCGGATGATCGCCGCCAGTTCCGCGCGCTGCTTTTCCATGTCGGTGTCCAGCGGGGCTTGAAAGTGATCGAGCGACGTCATGCGCGGCATCCTCGGCAGGCATGGAGGGAATGGAGCAGAGCATAAGTTTGTGCAAGTGGCAGCGGTAGACACATCCTGCCGGATGCTTGCCTGATTCTGCCTGGGGTGACTTCCAGCCAGCGCATCACAGGCAGTGCCTGCCCCCCACCACCCCCTGTAGGAGCTGCCGAAGGCTGCGATCTTTTGATTTTGTTTTCAAGATCAAAAGATCGCAGCCTTCGGCAGCTCCTACAGGAAGTTTCGCAGGATCGTGCAATGCACCGGCAGGAATCGACTAACGGCACCCGGGCCGTGGCCCTTAACCTTTGATCCTGTCGCAGCCCGTCCCACGGCTGCCACGCGACTCCCCGGGAGGGTTGAACATGTCCAAGCAGATCCCCGTCAGTCATATGGCCTTCGTTCGGGCGCGCGCCGGGCGCTCGGCGGAACTCGGTGTGCGCCTCAGCGCCCTGATCGAACCGTCCCGCACAGCGCCAGGCTGCCTGAGCTTCGCCTTGCAGCATTCGCAGTGCGATCCGGAACTGTGGCTGGTGTCCGGTTTCTGGAGCGATCAGCAGGCCATGACCGCCTACTTCAGCACGCCGGCGATGGAGATTTTTGCCGAGCTGGTGCAGGAACTGGTGGTCAACAGTCTGGATTTCCACACCTTCAAGGAGGTGTCGGCGGCGCAGGCCCTCGGTCAGTCCGGACTGACGGTACACAAACTGGCCGGTTGAGGGTTTAATGACGGCATTCTCAACCAGCCAGGATTCGCGACATGGCACGTAAAGCCTTTGATCACTTCGAAGCTGTTTCCGCTGTAGTACCGGGCGAGGGCGGCTACCACGCCGCTATCGCCGTCAAAGCGCTGGGTGGTGCCGGCGCCCCGCGGTTTCACAAAGTGCTGGAAGGCCAGACCTTCAAGACGGCCCACGAGGCCGATGATGCGGCCGCCAGGGAGCTGACCCGCCTCAAGGACGTCAAGGAAAACACCGACCTGCTCTGGTGATCACTTCACCGCCCCCGGGCGGTACATCTTGAACAGCGCCTCAGGCCCCAGCTGGAAATAATCCGCCGGCCCGCCGCCGCGCAGAATCGGTTCTGCCGCGGCGGTGTCGTATACCCCGTCCTTCAACAGCCATTTGGCGATATGCACGGCGACCACTTCGCCGAGGATCAGCCAGCTCGGCACCACATTGCCGTCCGCCCGCTGCAACTGGATGATCTGCGTTACCTTGCACTCGAAGGACACCGGGCTTTCGGCCACCCGTGGCACCTGAATGACCTTCGAGGCAACGGTCGTCAGGCCGGCCAGTTCGAACTCGTTGACCTCAGGCCTGACCATGGCGCTGCACTGGTTCATCTGCTCGGCCAGTGGACGGGTGGCCAGGTTCCAGGCGAATTCGCCGGTCTGTTCGATGTTGTTCAGGCTGTCTTTGCGTCCGACGCTGGAAAAACCAATGATCGGCGGGATGTAGTTGAAAGCGTTGAAGAAGCTGTAGGGCGCCAGGTTCAAGCGGCCCTCGGCATCCTGTGAAGAGATCCAGCCGATGGGGCGCGGGCCGACGATGGCGTTGAACGGATCGTGGGGCAGGCCGTGGCCGTTGGCGGGTTCGTAGAAGTGGATGTCGTCGGGCATTGGGTGGGATTTCCAGAGCTTTCGGGGAGACGTGCATGGTGCAAGCACGCGCCGCAGATTTCCAGTCGGTTTCAGTACCTGAAATGATGAGGTCCAATGTGGGAGCGAGCTTGCTCGCGATTGCGGACCGACATTCAGCATAAATGTTGACTGAATAGTCATCGCGAGCAAGCTCGCTCCCACAGGTTTTATGTGAATGCCAGACTTTGTGTTCCCCCCAAAAAAGACTAAGCCCGGCCGAAGCCGGGCTGTGAGTTTCCCTCCACATTCAGCCGATAGCTTCTGCGCTGCCGGTTTTGTCGAAGCCGTCGGCGGCGATAGCGTCCGCGCTGCCGGTTTTATCGAAACCATCGGCGGCATAGGTGCCCGAATGGGCGTGTTCGATGGCCGCGCTGGTGCCGGAGCCGTAGGAGGCCGAACCGGTCTTGTCGTAGCCGTCGGCTGCAAAGGCATTGGCAGCCAGCACGGAAAGGGTCAGGGCAAGGATCAATCGGGTTTTCATGGCAGGTACTCCAGGTACGTTCGCTATGGGTACGTTCAGGCACTCCTTCGAGGCCTGTAACGGATATACGTGCGTCCTGTCGATCTGGATGCACTCAGCTGCAGGCTGCTGCCGGTGCATTAACCGATGATTATCCTGGTGGAGGGGGAGACGAATGGTGCCCTTCGCGAACCCGTTCGCGAAGGGCCTGGTGCTCACCGTTGCAGTGAGCGCCGGTCAGCGATCAGTCGGTGACGATCCGCGAATGTTTGCGGGTGTCTTTCATGGTGATGTACACCAGCAACGACACGGCAATACAGGCGGTTACGTACCAGTAGTAACCCGTCTCCATGCCGATGCTCTTGAACCACAGTGCGATGTATTCAGCGGTGCCGCCGAAGATCGAGACGGTCAGTGCATACGGCAGGCCCACGCCCAGGGCGCGGATTTCGGTCGGGAACAGTTCGGCTTTCACCACGGCGTTGATCGAGGTGTAGCCGCTGACGATGATCAGCGCCGCCATGATCAGGAAGAACGCACCCCACCAGGTCGTGATGGTGTGCAGGGTAGTCAGGATCGGTACGGTGAACAGGGTGCCCAGGATGCCGAAGGCAATCAGGATCGGCCGGCGACCGATTTTATCCGACAGCCCGCCGACGATCGGTTGCAGGCACATGAACAGGAACAGCGTGGCGGCGGAAATGGTGGTGGAGTCGGAAATGCTCATGCCGACGGTGTTCACCAGGTATTTCTGCATGTACGTGGTGTAGGTGTAGAACGCCAGGGTACCGCCCATGGTCAGGCCGACCACGGTCATCAGTTCCTTGGGGTGACGCATCAAGGTGCGCATCGCGCTTTCCTTGGCCTTTTCCTTCTTGGTGAAGGACTCGGTCTCTTCCATGCCGCGACGCAGGTACAACGCCACCACGGCACACAGCGCGCCGATGGCGAACGGGATGCGCCAGCCCCAGGCGTACAGCTCTTCGGTGGTCAGCAATTGTTGCAGCACGATCAGTACCGCCAGGGCGATGAGCTGGCCGGAGATCAGGGTCACGTACTGGAAGCTGGAGTAGAAGCCGCGACGTTCCTTGGTCGCCATTTCGCTGAGGTAGGTGGCGGAGGTGCCGTATTCGCCGCCCACCGACAGGCCTTGCAGCAAGCGTGCGAACACCAGCAGGATCGGCGCACCGATGCCGATGACTTCATAACTCGGGCTCAGGGCGATCAGCAGCGAACCGAAGCACATCAGGTACACCGAGGCCATCAGCGCCTTTTTGCGCCCGACCTTGTCGGCATACAGCCCCATCAGCCAGCCACCGATCGGACGCATCAGGAAGCCCACGGCGAAGATCGCGGCGGTGTTGAGCAGTTGGGCGGTGGTGTCGCCCTTGGGGAAGAACGTCTTGGCGAAGTACAGGGAGAAGGCGGCGTAGACGTACCAGTCGTACCACTCGACCATGTTGCCGACGGAGCCGCTGAAGATCGATTTGATGCGGCTGGACGTGGTTCTTTCTTTGGCCGGCGCGGCAGCCGACCCAAGCGGCAGGGAGTTGGAGTTATCCATTGAAGGATCCTTCATTTAATTGTTTTTGTGGAGCGCGGTTAAACGCAGCCTGCAGGGGCTATAGCAGGAGCTGTGCCAAGGGGGAGAGGGCCGGTTTAGAGGGGTGGTGGTGTTTTGGTGAGCGGAAATCCGCTTATCTGCGGGTGGTGGTGAGCGGAAAGTTGCTCATCTGGCGGTGTGTTTGTACTGACTTTGCCGGCCTCATCGCGAGCAAGCTCGCTCCCACAATGTTCGGCGTACACAGATCCACTGTGGGAGCGAGCTTGCTCGCGATGGGGCCAGGACAGTCACTGCAAACTCAGGTCTCTTGCAGGAACATCTCCCGGCTCAACCCATGCCGCTGCATCTCCCACAATGTTCGGCGTATACAGATCCACTGTGGGAGCGAGCTTGCTCGCGATGGGGCCAGGACAGTCACTGCAAACTCAGGTCTCTTGCAGGAACATCTCCCGGCTCAACCCATGCCGCTGCATCTTTTCATTGAAGGTCCGGCGTGGCAGTTGCAGCTCTTCAAGCACCGCCTTGACGTCACCCTTATGCCGGGTCAACGCCGCGCGCAGGCACTGTGCTTCAAAGGCTTCCTGCTGCGCCGCCAGTGACTGACCGGGCTCGATCCCTGCCGGTACAGGCTCACCAAGCCCCAACACCTGACGCTCGGCGACGTTCGCCAGTTCGCGCACATTGCCCGGCCAGTCGTGGCTCAGCAGGTGACTCAACTGCGCACCGCTCAGCGGTGGAAATTTACGTCCCAGCCGTTCAGCCGCGTTTTGCGCGAAGGATTCGAACAGCAACGGGATGTCTTCACGGCGTTCGCGCAAGGGCGGCAGGCGTAGTTCAGCGACGTTCAAGCGATAGGCCAGGTCTTCGCGAAAACGTCCGGCCCGCGCTTCGTCGAGCAGGTCCGGTTTGGTCGCGGCAATGATGCGCAAATCCACGCGAATGCTCTGGTTCGAACCCAAACGCTCAAGCTTCTGCTCTTGCAACACCCGCAGCAATTTCACCTGCTGGGCCAGCGGCATGCTTTCGATTTCATCGAGAAACAGCGTGCCACCGTCGGCGTATTCGAGTTTGCCGATGCGCTTGCCGGACGCCCCGGTGAACGCACCGCTCTCGTGACCGAACAGTTCGGCCTCGAACAGTTGCTCCGGGATGGCCGCGCAATTGAGTGCGACAAAGGGCTTGTCGGCTCGCGGCCCGAAGTCATGCAGGCAGCGTGCGACCAGCTCCTTGCCGCTACCGGTTTCCCCGCGAATCAGCACGTTCACCGGCAGGGCTGCCAGGTCCAGCACCTGCCGGCGCAGGGTCTGCAGGCCACGGGACACTCCGAGCAGCGTGGCATCGAGTTTGGCGCGGTTGTCTGCCTGCTCGTGCAGTGCGCGGTTTTCCAGCACCAGCCGGCGCTTGTCGAGGGCGCGGCGCAGGCTGCCGAGCAGGGTTTCCGGGCTGAAGGGCTTTTCGAGGAAATCGTAGGCGCCGTCGCGCATGGCCTCGACGGCCATCGGTACGTCGCCGTGGCCGGTCAGCAGGATCACCGGCAAATCGGCGTCCCGGCGTTGCACCTCGGCCAGCAGTTCCAGGCCGGTCATGCCGGGCATGCGCACATCGCTGAGAATCACCCCGGCAAAGTGCCTGGGCAATTGCGCCAGGCATTCATCGGCGCGGCTGAACAACTGCACCTCGAATCCCGACAGGCTCAACCATTGCTCGACGGCACTGCGGATGCTGCTTTCGTCGTCGACCACCATCACTAAGTTCAGCATGGTTCATGCACCTCCTGATCGATGGGCAAGGTCACGGTAAACACGGCACCTTTGTCATGATTGTCGGCACTCAAGCGCCCGCCGGATTCGTGAACGATGGCGAACGATACGGCCAAACCGATGCCCAGGCCATCGCCCACCGGTTTGGTGGTGAAGAACGGATCGAAGACCTTGGGCAGGTTCTCTTCGGCGATACCGCCACCGTTGTCGATCACGCTCAAGCGCCACAATTGTTCGTCGGCTTCGAGACGGATTTCCAGGCGTTTGCAGGGTTTGTCCTGCATCGCATCGAGGGCGTTGCGCAGCAGGTTGATCAGCACCTGTTCCAGGCGAATCGCATCGCCGCGCACCCAGGCCGGGCGGGTCAGGTGCAACACGGTGCTGACCTGTTCGTCGCGCAGGCGGGTGTCGAGCAGTTGCAGCGACTGGTCCACCACCGCCGCCAGGTCCAGGCGTTCGCGCAAGCCGCTGGGGCTTTTGCGGGCGAAGGTTTTCAGGTGGCCGGTGAGGGCGGCCATGCGTGTAAGCATTTCATCCACCGGTTTGAGCGCCTTGTAGGCGTCGTCGACCCGGCCGTGGTCGAGCAGCAGGCGCAAGGTCGCCAGCTGCATGCGCTGGGCGGTGAGCGGCTGGTTGATCTCATGGGCCAGGGCGGCGGACATCTGCCCCAGCGCCGCGAGTTTGGCCGACTGCACCAGGCCCTCCTGGGCGGTGCGCAGGTCGCGGGTACGCTCTTCCACCAGTCGTTCGAGTTCTTCACGACTGCGCTGGCGCAACTTGGCCAGGCGCCAGCGCTGATTGAGAAACAGCAGCAGGAACACCAGGGTCAGCCACAACCCGGCCGCAGCGAGGGCGGCATTGCGGCTGTCTTCGAAGGCGACTTGCGGGCGCCGCAGCAGATGCAGGGTCCAGCCCTCGGCAGTCAGCGGCAGGGATTCCCACAGGTAGTCCGCCTTGCCGTCCGGGCCATCGACCCGAGCCAGGTCACTGTTGTCGTCGAAACGCCGCAACGATTGAAACTCCAGCGGCGTCAGCGGCTGCTTGTCGTACTGGCGGGTGGCCTTGAGTTCGGCGTGATCGCTGTCGCTCAGCGGCTTGAGCAGGCGATAGCGCCAGCCCGGCTGGTTGGCGATGAAGATGATCCCGCGCGCGTCGCTGACCAGCAGCGTGTCGCTGCCCTGGCGCCACTCGCGTTCCAGCCCGGGAAATTCCAGTTTCACCACCATGGCGCCGAGGAACTGCCCGTCGTCATCGCTGACCGCGCTGGAGAGGAAGTAGCCGGGAATCCCGCTGGTCACGCCGACCGCGTAAAAACGCCCGGTACCCTGGGTGCGGGTCTGGTTGAAATAGGGACGGAAACCGTAGTTGTGGCCGACATAACTGCTGGGCAAACGCCAGTTGCTCGCCGCCACCGCGAGGCCGGTGCGATCGAGCAATTCCAGGGTCGAGGATTCGGCGGCGCCGTTGATCTTTTCCAGTTTGCGGTTCAACGCATCCTGCTGCCCGGGACTCACCGCCCCCTTGAGCGCCGAGCGCAACTCCGGGTCCAGCGCCAGCACGGCGGGCAGGGCGCGGTAACGTTCGATCAGGGTATGCAGCGACGTGGCATAAAGCGCCAGTTGCTGATTGGCTCGGGCGGCGTCTTCGACCATTGACTGGCGCACGGCGTGGCGCATGGCCAGGGTCGCGGCGATGGCGGCGCCGGCGATGATGAGCAAGGTGTAGAGCGTCAGGCGCAGGGATCTGGAGGTCGGGAGCATCGAACGTAAATCGGACAAAAGATAGGAGGCGCAAGATAGCATGCGGACTATCTTGCGCCAGATCTCATCTCACTGCTCCCGAGTGGATACCTTGAGCTTTCAACGATTTACGTTTCGTCTCATCTGTTCCAGTTCATCTGTCAGTTTCCCCAACGAAACTACCGAGCTCCCGGAGTTACTCAGATCATCATAGTTCAGGTGTGCTTCATGCATTCTGTTGGCTAGCCCGGTCTGGTCAGACGGTTGGTCACCAGTATCCTGATTGGCTCCACGGGTTCGCTAGAGGGTGAACCGGTGAAAACGCATGAGAGTTTCACGGAGAAACATTTCACATGCTCAGGGGAAGTTCGGCGGGTAAGTGGCTGCTTATGAGTCGCCTTTTACAGCGTTATCCCGAGAACATTCCCAAGCAGTTTCACTGCGAAACGCTTCGACTGACCAGCACTCACACATGTACCGCCCTCGAGAATGGCGCGTATCAAAATAACCCCGCTTGGATTTTCTGCTGCAGCAGCGCAGCGAGTTCACGGCAGGGGTATTGGGCTTGCAGCTCCCAGGCTTTACAGCCGAGTGCATGTTGAAAGGCTCCGGCGTCCATGAGGTCCTGAACGCTCCCGCACAACCGACAGCGCACCAGCGGGCCGTCGAGCGTCCAATGCTTATTCCAGGCTTCCAGCGGCAGGTAGGTAACGGACATTCAAAACTAGGCCTTTGGCGAGGCACGATAGGGGCTTCGTGCGCTTAAAACCACTCACTGAAAGTGATGGTAGGCCAGTCCCCGGGGGTTGGTGATTAGAAGGTAAAAAAAAACCGCGTTGTCATACAAACAGCGCGGTTTTTTTTAATCAGCGGTTAAGTGCTTACTGCACTTCCACCGCCAGGCTGTCACTGATCTTTTTCTGCCAGATGGCAGGACCTGTGATGTGTACGGACTCGCCCTTGCTGTCGACCGCTACGGTCACCGGCATGTCCTTGACCTCGAACTCGTAGATCGCTTCCATGCCCAGTTCGGCAAACGCCAGAACCTTGGACTTCTTGATCGCCTGGGCGACCAGGTAAGCGGCGCCGCCGACGGCCATCAGGTACACGGCCTTGCTGTCCTTGATCGCGTCGATCGCGGTCGGGCCGCGTTCGGACTTGCCGATCATGCCCAGCAAACCGGTCTGCTCAAGGATCTGACGGGTGAACTTGTCCATCCGCGTGGCGGTGGTAGGGCCTGCCGGGCCAACCACTTCGTCACCGACCGGATCGACCGGGCCGACGTAGTAGATGAAGCGACCCTTGAGGTCCACCGGCAGGGTTTCGCCCTTGTTCAGCATCTCGACCATGCGCTTGTGCGCAGCGTCGCGACCGGTGAGCATCTTGCCGTTGAGCAGGACGGTTTCGCCCGGCTTCCAGCTCTGCACGTCTTCCGGGGTCAGGGTGTCGAGGTTGACGCGACGGGCCGACGGCCCGGCTTCCCAGACGATTTCCGGGTAGGCGTCCAGCGGTGGCGCTTCCAGCGAGGCCGGGCCGGAACCGTCGAGCACGAAGTGCGCGTGACGGGTGGCGGCGCAGTTCGGGATCATGCACACCGGCAGCGAAGCGGCGTGGGTCGGGTAGTCCATGATCTTTACGTCGAGCACGGTGGTCAGGCCACCGAGGCCCTGGGCACCGATGCCCAACTGGTTGACCTTCTCGAACAGCTCCAGGCGCATTTCTTCGATGCGGTTCTGCGGGCCGCGAGCTTTCAGCTCGTGAATGTCGATGGATTCCATCAACACTTCCTTGGCCATGACGGCGGCTTTCTCGGCGGTGCCGCCGATACCGATGCCGAGCATGCCCGGTGGGCACCAGCCGGCGCCCATGGTCGGAACGGTCTTGAGCACCCAGTCGACGATCGAGTCGGACGGGTTGAGCATGGCCATCTTCGACTTGTTCTCGGAACCGCCGCCCTTGGCCGCCACGTCCACTTCCACGGTGTTACCCGGAACGATGGAGTAGTGGATGACGGCCGGGGTGTTGTCCTTGGTGTTCTTGCGAGCACCCGCCGGGTCGGCGAGGATCGAAGCACGCAGGACGTTTTCCGGCAGGTTGTAGGCGCGACGCACGCCTTCGTTGATCATGTCGTCCAGGCCCATGGTGGCGCCATCCCAGCGCACGTCCATGCCGACACGGACAAACACGGTGACGATGCCGGTGTCCTGGCAGATCGGGCGGTGGCCGGTGGCGCACATGCGCGAGTTGATCAGGATCTGCGCCATGGAGTCACGGGCCGCTGGCGATTCTTCGCGCAGGTAGGCTTCGTGCATCGCCTGGATGAAATCCACGGGGTGGTAGTAGGAAATGAACTGCAGGGCGTCGGCAACGCTCTGAATCAGGTCGTCTTGCTTGATCACGGTCATGAGTCGCGCTCCTCTAAAAGACGGGAACATTCTGTGGGGCAGCTGCCAGCCATAAGCGACAAGCGGCAAGCTGAAGCAATACGTGTACTGCTTTGAACTTGTCGCTTGAAGCTTGAGGCTTGAAGCTGACCCTCAAGGTCACAAGGCACGCCGGGCATGCTGGCGCGACGCTAAAAAGGCGCGGCAGTATACCGCGCCTCGGTTCCGTAAACACCCGCCGGTGGTCAAACCTTGGTCTCATTGTCGCACCCGGTCCCTGTAGGAGCTGCCGCAGGCTGCGATCTTTTAAAAGCAAGATCAAAATATCGCAGCCGGCGGCAGCTCCTACAGGGGAATCGGGTCATCCCGAAAATTGAATGGTCATTTATCGGTCACGCCACTAAAGTGACATACGGTCTGTAGAGTAGGACGCTCTGTCAGTCTCCTTTCATTTGGTGAGTCAACGATTGACCCATAACGCCATCCAGCGCCTGTTGCTCAAACGTTTCGCCCTCGCGGCCGGCACCTATGCCCTGGCATTGCTGTTGCTGTGGCTGGCGTTTTTTACCGGTCACTACGACGCGCCGCTGGCCAGTGTCGCCATCGGCAGCGCACTGGTCGTGACCAGCCAGGCCGTCCTGTTCGCGGTGTTCTACAGCGGCTGCAACCTGCGTTTCGCCGACCCCAGCCTGACCGAGGCGCAAGTATTGCTGGGGCTGGGCTGGCAAACCTGGCTGATCGCCCATCTGGACGAAGCCCGGGGTGCGTTCCTGGTGTTTTACGTCCTTATCCTGTTGTTCGGCCTGTTCCATCTGTCGCGCCGGTCCTTTGTGCGATGCGCCTTGCTGGTGTTCTTCAGCTTTAGTGCGATCACCCTGTGGGAGGGCTACCACTTCCAGTTGCCCGACCCGGCCATGGCAGTGTTGCAGGTCTGCGTGCTGTTCATCGTGCTGGTGTGGCTGGTGTTGTATGCCCGCTACGTCCAGGCTTCGCGACAACGCATGCGTCAGCGGCGTTTTGCCTTGCAGGCGCACCAGGACACCTTGCGCGGGATGATGCGCCAGCTCGAAGACCTGGTGGCCACCGACGAGCTCACAGGCCTGTTCAATCGCCGGCATTTCCTGCGCCTGGCTTCCCGCGAGCTAAACGCCATGGAAGCCGGTGTCGTGCATGGCCTGGCGCTGATCGACCTCGACCATTTCAAACGCATCAACGATCTGCACGGGCATGCCGCCGGTGATCAGGTGCTGCAGGCCTTTGCCGGCGTTGCCACCGCATGCCTGCGTGACAGCGATGTTCTGGCTCGCTACGGCGGCGAAGAATTCGTGGTACTGCTGCCCGATTGCGATGCCGACAGTCTGACTTCGTGCTGCGAACGGCTGCGCATCGCCTTCACCGATGTCGAGTTGATCGGTCTGAATGTGCGCAACCTCAGCCTGTCCGCCGGCATGACCCTGTTGGAGTTGGGCGACGACCTCGATGACGCGCTGCAACGGGCCGATCAGGCGCTCTATCGGGCCAAGCGTGACGGCCGTAACCGATGCGCGGCGGCGTGGGAGAACGTCGATGCCTGAGCTGCGGGTTGGCGAGCGCCACTGGTCGGTAGCGGCGGGCAGCAATCTGCTCGACGCGCTGAATCAGAACGGCGTACCGGTGCCTTACAGTTGCCGCGCCGGCAGTTGCCATGCGTGCCTGGTGCAGTGTGTACGGGGCCTGCCGAGCGACAGCCGCCCCGATGCCCTGAGTGCGCAGCAGCGAGAACAGGGTTGGCGCCTGGCGTGCCAGTGCCAGGTGGTCGAGGACTTGCAGGTGCATGCTTTCGACCCGCAAGTCGATGGTCAACCGGCCGAGGTCGCTGCCGTCGATTGGCTGAGCACCACGGTGCTGCGCTTGCGGGTGATCGCGCAGCGACCGTTGCGCTACAGCGCCGGCCAGCACCTGGTGTTGTGGGCGGGTAATGTGGCACGGCCGTATTCCCTCGCCAGCCTGCCGCAGGAAGACCGTTTTCTCGAGTTTCATCTCGATTGCCGCCAGCCCGGGGAATTCAGCGATGCCGCCCGGCTAATGCGCATCGGCGATCCGATTCGTCTCGGTGAATTGCGCAGCGGTGCCTTGCATTATGATCCGGACTGGCACACCCGGCCGTTGTGGTTGATGGCGGCCGGCACCGGATTGGGGCCACTTTTTGGTGTGTTGCGCGAAGCGCTGCGCCAGGATCACCAGGGCGCCATTCGTGTCATCCACCTGGCCCATGATGCCCATGAGCACTACCTGGCCAAGCCTCTGCAGGCCATGGTCGCCAGCCGTCCGAACCTGAGTGTCGAACTCTGGACCCCGGCCGAGTTGCCAGCGGCTTTGGCGCAACTGCGGCTTGTTTCCCGGCAAACCCTGGCCTTACTCTGCGGAGCCCCCGACAGTGTCGATGCCTTTGCCCGGCGCCTGTACCTGGCGGGACTGCCGCGCAATCAACTGCTGGCCGATGTCTTCCTGCCCCGTGGTTGAGCGCTGAATCCGCTGTTGTGGCGAGCGAGCTTGCTCGCGTTTGAGTGCGCAGCGCTCACAGGTTTTTGGGGCTGCTGCGCAGCCCGGCGCGAGCAAGCTCGCTCGCCACAATGAAATCTTCTGACTTCGCACCGCTGAGACCTGCCATGACCGATGCCATCCAAGTTGAACGCGAACGCGGCCTGTCGACCCTGCGCCTGAATCGCCCAGACAAGAAAAACGCCCTGACCCGCGCCATGTACAGCCAACTGGCCGAGGCGTTGAAACGGGCCGACAGCGACCCCGAGATCAATGCCGTACTGATCAGTGGTTCTGCCGAATGCTTCACCGCCGGCAATGACATCGCCGATTTCATCCAGCAACCGCCGACCAGCCTCGACAGCCCGGTGTTCCAGTTCATGCTCAACCTGCTCGAGTGCCGCAAACCAGTGGTCGCCGCCGTGGCCGGGGCGGCGGTGGGCATTGGTACGACGATGCTGCTGCACTGCGATCTGGTCTACGTCAGCCGCGATGCGCGCCTGCGCATGCCGTTCGTCAATCTCGGGTTATGCCCTGAGTTCGGTTCCAGCCTGATCCTGCCGCGCTTGCTCGGGCAGGCCAAAGCGGCGGAGTTGTTGCTGCTGGGTGAAGGTTTCAGCGGTGAACAGGCGGCTGCCTGGGGTATTGCCAATGAGGCCTTGGGCAGTGGCGAAGAGGCCTTGGCCAAGGCACGGGAGATGGCGTTGCGCTTTGAGTCGTTGCCGCCGGAAGCGGTGCGGATCAGCAAGCAACTGATGAAAGCGCCGGATCGGGAGCTGTTGCGCAAGGTGATCGAAGAGGAGGGTGCATTGTTCACCCAGCGGTTGCGTTCGCCGGAAGCCTTGGCGGCGTTGACCGGGTTCATCAAGCGGCATTGAATTCGAAAAGATCGCAGCCTGCGGCAGCTCCTACAGGGGTACGCATTCCATGTAGGAGCTGCCGCAGGCTGCGATCTTTTGATTTTCAAAACATAAAAAAAGCCCCGCCATTCACATGGCGGGGCTTTTGTTTTTCAGCAACCGGTCACTCAGACCATTGGATCGCCAACGTGCAGGATCTTCATGCCGTTGGTGCCGCCGGTGGTGTGGTAGCTGTCACCCTTGGTCAGGATGACCCAGTCGCCTTTCTGTACTACGCCGCGCTTGACCAGCTCGTCGATCGCCTTCTGGCTGACTTCGTTCGGCGCCAGCGAAGCCGGGTCGAACGGGATGGTGTACACGCCACGGAACATCGCCGCGCGAGCCTGGGCTTCGCGGTGCGGGGTGAACGCGTAGATCGGCACCGAGGAACGGATACGCGACATGATCAGCGGGGTGTAGCCACTTTCGGTCAGGGCGATGATCGCCTTCACGCCCGGGAAGTGGTTGGCGGTGTACATGGTCGCCAGCGCAATGCTCTCGTCACAGCGCTGGAACTCCTTGCCGATGCGGTGGCTGGAGGTCTTGCTGGTCGGGTGCTTTTCGGCACCGACACAGATACGCGCCATGGCCTGAACGGCTTCCAGCGGGTACAGGCCTGCGGCACTTTCGGCCGAGAGCATCACGGCGTCGGTGTAGTCGAGCACGGCGTTGGCCACGTCGGACACTTCGGCGCGGGTCGGCATCGGGTTCTGGATCATCGACTCCATCATCTGGGTCGCGACGATCACTGCCTTGTTGTGGCGGCGTGCGTGCAGAATGATCTTCTTCTGGATGCCCACCAGTTCGGCGTCGCCGATTTCCACACCCAGGTCACCACGGGCAACCATCACCGCGTCGGATGCCTTGATCAGGCCGTCGAGGGTTTCGTCATCGGCCACGGCTTCGGCGCGTTCGATCTTTGCCACCAGCCAGGCCGTGCCGCCGGCTTCGTCGCGCAGTTGACGGGCGTATTCCATGTCGGCGGCGTCACGAGGGAAGGACACCGCGAGGTAGTCGACTTCCATTTCCGCAGCGAGCTTGATGTCGGCCTTGTCTTTTTCAGTCAGGGCCGGAGCGGTCAGGCCGCCACCGCGACGGTTGATGCCTTTGTGGTCGGACAGCGGGCCGCCGATGGTCACGGTGCAGTTCAGTTCGGTGGCGGTGGCGGTATCGACGCGCATCACCACGCGACCGTCGTCGAGCAGCAGCTCGTCACCTACGCCGCAGTCCTTGACCAGGTCCGGGTAGTCGATGCCGACCACTTGCTGGTTGCCTTCGGTCAGGGGATGGCTGGTGGAGAAGGTGAATTGATCACCGATCTTCAGCTCGATCTTCTTGTTGGCGAATTTGGCGATACGGATTTTCGGGCCTTGCAGGTCACCCAGCAGGGCAACGAAGCGGCCGTGCTTGGCGGCCAGGTCACGCACCAGCTTCGCGCGAGCCTTGTGCTCGTCGGGGGTGCCGTGGGAGAAGTTCAGGCGGGCGACGTCCAGGCCAGCCAGAATCAGCTGTTCGAGAACTTCCGGCGAGTTACTGGCCGGGCCAAGGGTGGCGACGATTTTGGTACGACGGACGGACATGCAAAGACTCCTGAGTTCAAGCGCTGAGTGAGGCTACTATGCTCCGAAGGTGTAGTCATTGTTCGTATGCACTACTTTTTTCTTTCTTTATTGAACCTGACAACTTTGCGCCAGGCAGCCTGAAGATTTCCGCCCACGGGTCGATACAGCGTTCAAGACAGGAGATCCCCATGCGATTCGTACTCATTGCTGCCCTTGCCGTCGGCGCCCTCAGTGCCACGGGCTGCACCCGTTGGGCAATGAACCATCACTTGAACAATGCCTACAGCGCCTATGACCGGGGCAATTGCGAGCAGGTGATGCTCGAACTGTCCAAGGTCGAACGCGACAGCCGCGCGCGGCCTTACGTGTGGCCGGAAGTGTCGATGATGCGCGGCCAGTGCCTGGAGCGGCAGAAGATGTTTATCGACGCGGCCCAGACCTACCAGTTCATTATCGCCGCCTATCCGCAAAGCGAATACGCCTACCGCGCCCGCGCCCGCCTGGAAACCTTGCAGAGCTTGGGCCACTACCCGCTGCGCAGTGCCACAGCGGTAAAACCGACGCAGTTCTGATGGCCGGCGAGCAGTCCATCGCTGGCTCCCCGGCGGCGGTGAGCTATAGTCCAATGAACCGGTTTTAGAGCCTTGTCTCTGAACCGGGGCAACACCTGTGACCGGCATAAGCAGGACTCAGCGCCGCAAGGACTGGCGCACCGGGAACGGGGAGAGCGGGCCACTACTCAATGCGCGCCCGTTCCGAAGCAGTAGTGCGGCTCTGCTTAAGAGCCTTGCATAGCGAAAACGCACATGTTCACCGACCGCCGAATCGAGCGGCATCAACTGCCGTATTTCCTGAAAGTGTTCAACGGCATCACCGGCAAACCCATCGGCTACCTGGGCAATGTCTCCGAAGACGGGCTGATGCTGATCAGCCAGTTGCCGATGATGATCGGCGCGGACTTCAACCTGCGCCTGAAAATTCCAGCCACCGAAGGCGGCCAGCGGATCATCGACCTGCAGGCCTGTTGCCTGTGGTGCCACGAAGACGCGACCCCCCAACATTACGACGCCGGTTTCAGCCTGCAACGGGCACCGCCGGAGTATGGGCAATTGGTGAAGGCGTTGAAGCAGTACTTCAGTTTTCAGTCGTTGCCGGCTTCGGCTTGAGATGACTCGGGCTCAAACTCAAGCTCTTTTCCAGCCCAGATACCGCGTCACCAACGCCGCCCCCAAATTGCCGGGTAGCGCATCCATCACCAGAACTCCATGAGCGTTCAAGCGCTCATGGAGTTCGGCGCGTGCATTGAGGTAGTCCACGGTCCCGCAATAGGCCAGCGCCTCGGGCAAGGTCTGTACCGGTGACTGACGCAGGGTGTCGAGCACGTCCTCGCGCAGGCTCGCGACCAGCACCTGGTGCTGCTGGCTCAGGCGCTTGACCGCCGGGAGCAACTCATCGTCGTCCTCTTCGCGCAGGTTGGTCACCAGCACCACCAGCGCCCGGCGTTTTTGTCGTGCCAGCAGTTGCGTAGCAGCGGCTTGGTAGTCGGCGCTGCGTTGGCTGCTGTTCAAGTCATAGACGCTATTGAGCAGTGTGTTCAGGTGGCTGGTGCCTTTTACCGGCGCAAGGTAGCGCGGCTGCTCGCTGGCAAAGGTACTCAGGCCCACCGCGTCGCCCTGGCGTAGCGCGACGTAGCTGAGCAGCAAGCAGGCATTGAGTGCATGGTCGAAGTGCGACAGCTCGCCGTCCTGGCTGCGCATGTGCCGGCCGCAGTCGAGCATGAAGATGATCTGCTGGTCGCGTTCGTCCTGATACTCCCGGGCAATGGGCGAGCGCTGGCGGGCGGTGGCTTTCCAGTCGATCTGGCGCAGGCTGTCGCCTTCGCGAAATTCCCGTAGCTGATGAAACTCCAGACCCAGGCCACGACGCTGGCGTTGACGTACGCCGAGCTGGCTGAGCCAGTTATCCACAGCCAGTAACTGGCCGCCATAGAGGCGGGCGAAGTCGGGATAGACGCGGGTGTGGTCCGCGACATCGAGAATGCGTTTGTCGGACCACAAACCCAATGGGCTCGGCAGGTTGATGTCGCAGTGCTCAAAACTGAAGTACCCGCGTTTGAGCGGACGTAGCCGGTAGTCGATTCGGCTGTGCTGGCCCGGTTGCAGTTGGACAGTCAACGGCAGGTGTTCGAAGTCCAGGCCCGAGGGGACATGGTCGAAGATCTGTACGCTCAGAGGTTGTGAAAAGTCGTGCTCAAGGATCAGTTGTACATCGCTCCAGCGACCGAGGGCCAGACTACCGGGTATCTCACGGCTCAGCCGGGGCGAGGGTAGTCGCTTCAGCCGAAAGGCATCGAGCAGGGCCAGGAGCAGCAATGCCAACAGCAGTCCCCAATTGATCTGCGTGACACTCGTTGGCATCGCCAGCTCCAGTGCCTGCAGACTGCCGAGCACGATGCCGATGGCCAGTAGCGAGGTTAACCAGATCAATAGCAGGCGCGAGGGTTTCATGATTGGGCACCTGAAAGATCGCAGCCTGCGGCAGCTCCTACATCGATCGTGTTCACCTGTAGGAGCTGCCGAAGGCTGCGATCTTTTCGTTTGACGGGGCTCATGATTGAGCACCGTGTCGTGTGCATAAAAGATCGCAGCCTGCGGCAGCGCCTACATCGATCGTGTGCACCTGTAGGCGCTGCCGAAGGCTGCGATCTTTTCGTTTGACGGGGCTCATGATTGAGCACCGTGTCGTGTGCATAAAAGATCGCAGCCTGCGGCAGCTCCTACATCGATCGTGCGCACCTGTAGGAGCTGCCGAAGGCTGCGATCTTTTCGTTTCAGCACGGTTTCACTGCCGCGGCGCCGGTACTTGGTCAAGCATCTGCCGGAGCACCTGATCGACATCCAGCCCTTCGATGTCCAGCTCCGGTGCGATGCGCACACGATGACGCAACACGGCCAGGGCGCAACCCTTGATGTCGTCCGGAATCACGAACTCCCCGCCGCGCAGCAGCGCACGGGCACGGGCACACCGCACCAGCGCGATGGACGCGCGCGGGCCGGCGCCGAGGGTCAGGCCTGGCCAGCTGCGGGTGGAGCGGGCCAGGCGCACGGCGTAATCGAGCACCTGATCGTCCAGCGCCAGGTCGCTGGAAATGCGTTGCAGGGCCAGCACATCCCTGGCCTGCAACAAGGTGCGCATGGGTTGGACATCGAGCATGTCGGCCCGGGTCGAGCGGCTGACCTGACGGACCATGTTCAGTTCTTGCTCGGCGTCCGGATAATCCATGCGCACTTTGAGCATGAAGCGATCCAGTTCGGCTTCCGGCAGCGGGTAAGTGCCTTCCTGTTCGATCGGGTTTTGCGTGGCAAGCACCATGAAGGGTTGCGCGATCGGCAATGGCTGGCCTTCGAGGGTGACTTGCCGTTCCTGCATGGCTTCGAGCAGCGCCGCCTGGGTTTTCGCCGGGGCGCGGTTGATCTCGTCCGCCAGTAGCAGGTTGGTGAACAGCGGCCCCTTGCGCAGCTTGAATTGCTCGGTCTGCAAGTCATACACCGCGTGCCCGGTGACGTCGCTGGGCATCAGGTCCGGAGTGAACTGGATGCGCGCGAACTCACCGCCGAAGCAGCGGGCGAGGGCGCGTACCAACAGGGTCTTGCCCAGCCCCGGCACGCCTTCGAGCAATACGTGGCCGCCAGCGATCAGCGCGGTCAGCACGTCGTCGATCACGCTGTCCTGGCCAATCACGGCTTTTTGCAATTCTTTGCGTACGGCCTGGGCCAGATGGCCAGCACGCTGGCGTTGTTGAGCGACATGCCTTGCTGCGTCGGGCTCGATCAGTTCACTCATTTTTTCCGGAACCCTGTTTACAGTTACATGCGGTTTCTTTTTTGGGGGGATGCCACCAAGGGCGATGTTTATCCGCTTGTGATTGTAGATACAGATCCATCACGCGGCTCGGGAATGAAGTCGAATACGTACAACCTGGGTGGCAGGCAGCAACACCTGATTGCCGACAAAGTCAGCATGGCCGCTGATGGGGGGGGAGGGGCGCAGGCTGCCGGAGCTCTGAGACGAGGCGGGCCCGGCATGCCAGGCCCGTGGTTCAGCAGGGGTCAGGCAGGGAAATGCTGGTTGGCGATCGCCACTACTTCTTGCTCGGAGATCGGCGCAAGTGCCGCCACCGCCCACAGGTCATAGGCCGGATGGGCACGCTGGATCGGCAGGACCATGTCGAAGCCGGCCGCTTGCAGGGAGCCGGTCAGGACTTTCTTGGTGAAACCGCAACGGTGCGCCATGAACACGTTGCCGTTGGCCATGGCCGGGCGATGGCCGTAGAGGATGTCGATGGGCGCGATCGGGCCCGCCGGCGAAAGGTAGGCCTCATCGGTCAGTTTGTCTTCGGCCACCAGGGCGCACACCGATTGCAGGTCCGGGCAGGTGATGATCACGAAGCCGCCAGGCTTGAGGACGCGCTTGAACTCCGCCAGGGCTACCGGCACTTCATGGGGATAGAGATGCTCGATGTTGTGGCTGGAGAACAGCGCATCCACCGAAGCGTCCTTGACCTGGGACATGTCGGTCATGGTGCCGACGATGTCCGGGTTGACACTCTCATCGATATCGAAGCGCAGCTCCTGCCACTGCTCTGAGGCGAAGCCCTTGGTCGTGCTGTTCTTGCTCTTTGGACCGCAACCTACATGGAGGAAGGTTTTCACAATCAGTTACTCGATCAAGGCCCTTGCCGGATGGCAAAAGGGGAAATGGGGGCATGTTCCGCTGACCAATGCCTGCCAACGGACGCCCGCGCACACTAGGGGAAGTGTTGGGCAAGGGTCAAGGTCATGGCAGCACAATGGCGTGCCGCTTGGTCGCTCGCAAGGAGTGGCGTAATCCACGAGTAGTGGCTATATGATATTGGCGCTTTACTATCTAAGCCTATAAAGCCAAGTTTTTTTATAACTAAAATTTTATAAAAGGCAAAAAGCCATCAAAAAAGATTCTTAATGTTTTTACCGAATGTGTCGCTAATGACACGAGGGCTACCAAATTTTCGCCCAAGGCTACGGCGACAACGCTGGCAGCGCCGTAAATGACCCCTATATAGGATGCGTCCATGAGCTTCATTTCTTCGTTGACCCCAGCGCAAGTCGCTGCCTTGAGTACAACCACCATTGCCGGGCTTGCGACCCAGGACATTGTTGCCTTGAGCACCGCTCAGATCGCCCAGATGACCGTTGCGCAGATCGCAGTCATCACCGCGCCCAACATTGCCGCGTTTACGACCGTGCAGGTACCGGCACTGACGACAGCGCAAGTGGTAGCCCTGACCACCGCTCAGGTCACCGCACTGAAAACCACGCAGATCGCTGCGCTGACAACAACGCAAGTCGCTGCCTTCGAAACAGCGGATATTGCTGTGCTGCCTGTCGCCTCGCTCGTCAGCCTGACCACGGCCCAGACCGCCGCACTGACTACCGCACAGGTCGTGGCCTTGACCTCCGCTCAGATGGCCGGGCTGAAAACCACGCAAGTCGCTGCGCTGACCACCACACAAGTGGCGGCCATCGAAACCGCTGACATCACCGCGCTGTCCACCGCCAGCGTTGCGGCCCTGACCACCGCCCAGGTCGCTGCACTGACCACGGCGCAGGTCGCGGCACTGAAGTCGACCCAGGTCGCTGCCCTGGAAACCGCCGACGTGGCCGCCTTGACCACGGCTCAAGTGGTGGCCCTGAGCACCGCTCAGGTGGCTGCGCTGACCACCGCGCAAGTGGCGGCATTGACCACCACGCAGGTGGCGGCCATCGAAACCGCTGACATCGCCGCCTTGCCAGCGACCAGCATTGCAGCCCTGACCACCGCGCAGACCGCTGCCCTGACCACCGCCCAGGTAGTGGCCCTGACCACGGCCCAGGTGGCTGCGCTGAAACCGGCGCAAGTGGCTGCCCTGACCACCACGCAAGTGGCAGCCATGCAGACCGCCGATGTCGCCGCACTGACCACCGCCGGCATCGTGGCCCTGACCACCGCCCAGGTGGCTGCGCTGACCACGGCACAAGTCGCCGCGCTGACCCCGGCCCAGGTCGCGGCCATGGAAACCGCTGACGTGGCGGCACTCACTACCGCCCAGGTAGTGGCACTGACCACGGCACAAGTGGCTGCGCTGACCACCGCCCAGGTGGCTGCGCTGACCACCACGCAAGTGGCGGCCATTGAAACCGCTGATATCGCCGCATTGACCACCGCCAGCGTCGTGGCCTTGACCACCGCCCAGGTCGCTGCACTGACCACGGCCCAGGTGGCAGCCCTGAAGGCGCCCCAGATCAGCGCTCTGCAGACTGTCGATGTTGCCGCGCTGACCACCGCCCAAGTGGTGGCCTTGACCACGGCACAAGTCGCCGCGCTGACTACCGCCCAAGTGGCTGCATTGACCACCACGCAAGTGGCGGCCATCGAAACCGCTGACATCGCCGCATTGACCACCGCCAGCATCGCGGCCCTGACTACCGCGCAGGCCGCTGCCCTGACCACCGCCCAGGTGGTGGCGCTGACCACGGCCCAAGTCGCCGCGCTGAAACCGGCCCAAGTGGCTGCGCTGACCACCACGCAAGTGGCGGCCATCGAAACTGCCGATATCGGCGCGCTGACCACTGCCAGCGTCGTGGCCCTGACCACCGCCCAGGTGGCGGCGTTGACCACGGCGCAGGTGGCGGCCCTGAAGGCGACCCAGATCAGCGCCCTGGAAACCGCTGACGTGGCGGCCCTGACCACCGCCCAAGTGGTGGCACTGACCACGGCACAAGTCGCTGCGCTGACCACGACGCAAGTGGCGGCATTGACCACCACGCAGGTGGCGGCCATCGAAACCGCTGACATCGCTGCCTTGCCAGCGACCAGCGTCGCGGCCCTGACCACCGCGCAGACCGCTGCCCTGACCACCGCCCAGGTAGTGGCCCTGACCACGGCCCAGGTGGCCGCGCTGAAACCGGCGCAAGTGGCTGCCCTGACCACCACGCAAGTGGCGGCCATGCAAGCCGCCGATGTCGCCGCGCTGACCACCGCCAGCATCGTGGCCCTGACCACTGCCCAGGTGGCGGCGCTGACCACGGCACAAGTCGCCGCGCTGACCCCGGCCCAAGTCGCGGCCATGGAAACCGCTGACGTGGCGGCGCTCACTACCGCTCAGGTAGTGGCACTGACCACGGCACAAGTCGCAGCGTTGACCACCGCCCAGGTGGCGGCCCTGACTACCACGCAAGTGGCGGCCATTGAAACCGCTGACATCGCGGCGCTGACCACCGCCGGCGTCGTGGCCCTGACCACCGCCCAGGTCGCTGCACTGACCACGGCGCAGGTCGCGGCACTCAAGTCGACCCAGGTCGCGGCCCTGGAAACCGCCGACGTGGCCGCCTTGACCACGGCTCAAGTGGTGGCCCTGAGCACCGCCCAAGTGGCTGCGCTGACCACCGCGCAAGTGGCTGCATTGACCACCACGCAAGTGGCGGCCATCGAAACCGCTGACATTGCTGCCTTGCCAGCGGCCAGCGTCGCGGCCCTGACCACCGCGCAGACTGCTGCCCTGACCACCGCCCAGGTAGTGGCCCTGACCACGGCCCAGGTGGCCGCGCTGAAACCGGCCCAAGTGGCTGCCCTGACCACCACGCAAGTGGCGGCCATGCAGACCGTCGATGTCGCCGCGCTGACCACCGCCAGCGTCGTGGCCCTGACCACCGCCCAGGTGGCGGCGCTGACCACGGCCCAAGTCGCCGCGCTGACCACGGCCCAGATCGCGGCCATGGAAACCGCTGACGTGGCGGCCCTCACTACCGCCCAGGTGGTGGCACTGACCACGGCCCAAGTCGCCGCGCTGAAACCGGCCCAAGTGGCAGCATTGACCACCACGCAAGTGGCGGCCATCGAAACTGCCGATATCGGTGCGTTGACCACCGCCAGCGTCGTGGCCCTGACCACCGCACAGGTGGCTGCGTTGACCACCGCCCAGGTGGCTGCCCTGAAGGCGACCCAGATCAGCGCCCTGGAAACCGCTGACGTGGCGGCCCTCACCACCGCTCAGGTGGTGGCGTTGACCACTGCCCAGGTGGCGGCCCTGACCACCGCGCAAGTGGCTGCGCTGACCACCACGCAAGTGGCGGCCATCGAAACCGCTGACATCGCCGCATTGACCACCGCCGGCGTCGCGGCCCTGACTACCGCGCAGGCCGCTGCCCTGACCACTGCCCAGGTAGTGGCCTTGACCACCGCCCAGGTGGCCGCGCTGAAGCCGG